>CAZQQP010000080.1:2086-5259 GCA_964595475.1 uncultured Planctomycetaceae bacterium
CGCCGAGTGGCCTGGACATCCTGACCGCGACGACGCGGGCGATCACCGGAACGGCGCTGTGTGGATTCTCCGTCGTCGTCGCGACAGCGATGGGAGGCCTGAGCCGTCTGGGCCGTCGGCGGGAGGCCGCCGGCTATGCCGTCGTCACGGCGGCGACGGCGGCGATCAGCGTGGCGGTCGTCACGTTCCAGGGCTTCGGTCGAGCCGACGACGCGGGGGCGACGTGGGTCTACGCCTTTTACGCCGTGGTCGCGTTCGCCGTCGCGGCCATCGGCCGGCACCGGGCGGCGGTGTGGGCCGGCTCCCTCCTGGCCATCGGCGCTCTCACCCAGGGCCTCGTCTTCCGGTTCGCACCCGTCGTTCCGCTTCCCCATCCGTGGCAGGCGGCCCTGCTGATCCACACGACCGGCGCCCTCGCGGTCGTCGCCGTCGGCAGGTGGGGACGCGGAACGTCGCCGACCGATCCCTTCCTGTCGCCGCTGTCGTGGACGGCGCTTCTGAGCTCGGGCGCGGCCGCGGTCCTGGCGGCGGCTTCCACGTCGGCCGAGGCGGCGGGGACGCTCGCCGGACACGTTGCCTGGATCACGGTGGCGTGGGGCGTGCTCGCCCTCGCGTGGCGATGGCCCCTTCTCTGGGCCGGCGCCGAGGCCACCCTGGCGTGGGCCGCCGGCCTCGCGACCGCGGCATGGTTGCACGCCGCCGGGATGGACCCCGGCTTCACCGTCCGGGCCGTCCTGTCTTACACGATCGCCATCGCTCTGGTGACCACTGGTTGGCAGATATTCCGTTCCTTCTTCTGGCAGAGAGCGATCCGCGGCGCGGCCGGGCCGTCGCCCGCGAGCGACGACGCGGCCCTCGACGGGGTCGTCGCTGACAACCCGACGGCGCGTCGCTTCGAGGAAGGGCTCGCCGGTGGGCTCGTGGCGACGGTGACATGCGTCGCGGCGCTCGCGACGTGGCCGGGGCTCGTGCAGGAGCTCGCCGCGGGCGTGTCGGAAGCCGAGCGATGGGTTCCGAGCGTGCCCTACTGGCACGCGTACGGATCGGCGGGGTGGGCCGCGGTGGGGGTTCTCCTTCTCGCCGGGGTCGCCGGCCTCTGGGATCGCTTCCGAGCCGCACGGGCGCCGGTGTTGGTCGTTCTGTTGTTCGTCGGGTGTCTTCTCTGGTCGGCCTCCTGGGAGTCGCAGCGGGCGACGGCGTCGGCGCTCCGATGGTCCGTGGCGACGCTCTGGCTCGTCGGCTCTCTTCCGATCTGGTGGCGCCACGGGATGCAACGGCTCGCGGGCCGCTTGCGATGGTCCCGGCCCGCGACGGCGTCGAGCCCATGGGCCGTCGGCCGAGCCGTGCTCCTCGCCCTGACGGCCGTCCCGGTGCTCGGCCTGACGGTCGGGCCATTCGTCAAGGTAGTGGGGGGCTCGGGGATGGCGGGGCCAGCCGAAGGTTCCTTCTTCGCGAGCGTCGGACCGTTGGCTTCCTACAGCGTTCCGCTCGTGGCACTGAGCGTCGGCCTCCTCGGCCACGGGCTCCGCGAGCGCTCCGCGGAATACAGCTTCCTGGCGGGCGCGGTGCTGAATCTCGCGGTGACGGTGCTCTACGGGATGCACGTGGTTCTCGGGCCGGACTCGTTCGGAAGCGTGGAGTGGATCCGCCTGGCCCAGCTCAACGCGCTGACGAGCGGGGTTTTCTCGGTCGGCTGGCTCGGTGCGCGGCGATGGGCGGTCCGCTCCGACCCGGCGATCGGCCGCCTCCCCTCCGCATGGATCGGCGTCACGATCGGGTTTGCGTCCACGCTCGTCGCCGTGCTGCTGCTCCACGCCGTCGGATGGGTCGTGGCGGAGCCCGGGGCCATCGTGGAAGAGGTGACGGCGACGGGGGACGTGCTCGGCATCGCCGCGATCGTCGTGACGGTCGCCGGCCTCCTCGGCTGGACACGCGGCCGTGGACAGCTCGATCGGTCCCACTGGGTCGGAATCAGCGGCTTGGCGGTGACAGCGATCGCGACGCTCGTCGCCGCCCATTGGGACTCGGGCGAATGGCTGGCGTACCACGCGCTGATCGCGGGCGTGGTCGTCGGCGGATGGGCGACGGTTCTCGCCGGCCGCCGGCAGCTCGCCGAAACGCACAGCCCCGCCGAGCGATGGATATGGGGGCTCGGCCTTCTCGCCGTGCTCCTCGCGATGCGATCGCACACCGGCGATCCGGCCTGGCCCTGGTGGGCGGTCGGCCCCCTCGTCGCGACCGGTGGGACGACCGTCGCCATGGCGTCGTTCTTCCCCCGCGACCGTTCCTTCTACGCGGCGGCGGCGCTGTTCAATCTCGCCGCGACGGTCGGGTGGGTCGGCGCGTCGGCGACGACTCAAGCGTTGGACCTCGTCCACCTGAATGCGGCGGTCCTCGCGGCGACGGCCGTGGCCATGCTCCCGTTGGCGTGGCGGGGATCGAAGCTCGCGGCCGACCGGACGCGGCAGCCCCCGTCGCACCCCCGGTTCGCGGCGGGCGGCTCCATCGCGCTGCTCGGCGGCGGTGTCGCGTGGGCGCTGTCGGCGAACTGGAGTGGGACGCCGGCCGAGACTGTCGTCGCCGCCCCGTGGGTCGCCCTCGTCGCCGCTGCGGCGTTGACGACCGGCCTGTCGTGGATGGCTTCCCATGCCTTCGTCGCCCGCGGTCTGTTTCTCCTCGGCGGCGTCGGCTGGTGTCTGGTCCTGAGCCGGATCGAGCTGTCGGCCCCGTGGCTGAGCTGGCACATGATCCTGTGGGGGTCGCTCTACACCATGTTCGTGACGGGCCTCTGGCGGCTCCGACCGTTGTGGCAACCACCCGTCGCCCGGCTCGGCCTCCCGCTTCGGTCGCCTTCCGACGATACGACGTCGGCGGCGCTCCCCGCCTCGGTTGGAATGACCGTCGGCCTCGCGTTCGCCGTCGTCGCTGCGAGCTTCTGGCTGATCTTCGCGTTCGGCCCCGAGTGGGTCGGCGGTGAACCGGCGGGGCGGCGACTGGCCCGGCTTCTCATCGCGACCGCGGCGGTGGGGCAGGCCCTCACGATCAGCCGCCTCGCCGACGAGCGCCGGCCGGTCCGGTCGCTCGCGCTGTGGGTCGGCGTCGCGGGTGCGGTGGTGTGGGCCTGGGCGTGGGTCGAGCCGGGCGGGGCGATGGACAATGCGTGGGACCGAGGG
>CAZQQP010000080.1:5269-6099 GCA_964595475.1 uncultured Planctomycetaceae bacterium
GTTCTCGCCCTTCTCGCGACCGTCGCCGTCGCGGGTCTTTACGGCGTCGCTTCCGCCGGTCTCCTCCCGACAATCCGCGGGTGGGCGCAGACGATCCGCGAGCGTCTCCCCGGCGTCCTCGCCGTCGCCGCCGCCATGCTTCTCTTCGTCTTCGTCGTGGAGATCTTTTACGCCTTCGGTCGCGACGCCGACCCGTTTCACGGGTTCGGAATCCTCCTCGTCGGCGGAATCCTCCTGACGGTCGCGGGCGCCGCCGTCGTCTTCGCCGTGGTCCCCACCCGCGATCCGCTGCAGCTCACCGAGGCCGCCCGGAAGGAGTACATCTACGCCGCCGAGGCGCTGATCGCGCTGTTGCTCGCCCATCTCCGGCTCACCATGCCGTGGCTGTTCGAGGGCTTCATCTCCGAGTACTGGCCGCTGATCCTCATCGCCGTCGCTTTCGTCGGCGTCGGCGTCAGCGAGCTCCTCCGGCGACAGCAGCGTCGTGTGGTCTCCGACCCGGTCGAGCGGAGCGCCGCGTTCCTCCCGCTTCTCCCGGCGAGCGCTTTCTGGGTCGCCGGCGGCCTGCCGGCGTTGGAGACGTCGGTGGACTACTCGGTCCAGCTCGTCCTCGTCGGCGGGGTCTACTCCGCGCTGGCGATCGCCCGGCGGTCGTTCGGGTTCGGCCTCGTCTCCGCGGTCTCGGCCAACGGAGCGCTGTGGTACTTTCTCCACGGCCAGGAGGGGCTCGGCCTTCTGGAGCATCCGCAGCTCTGGCTCCTTCCGGCGGCGGGGTCGGTCCTGCTCGCCGCGCACCTCAACCGCCGCCAGCTGCATCCGAAGCAGCTGGG
>CAZQQP010000080.1:6109-10343 GCA_964595475.1 uncultured Planctomycetaceae bacterium
GATGCGATACGCGAGCCTGCTCGTCGCCTACGTCGCGTCGACCGCGGACATCTTCATCGCGGGCGTGGCCGACTCGCCATGGCTTCCTCTGGCGCTCGCGGGCCTTTCCGTATTGGGCGTGCTCGCGGGAATCGGCCTGCGGGCCCGGTCCTTCCTCCAATTGGGAACGGCCTTCCTCCTGGTCTCCCTCGTGACGATGGTCTGGCACGCCTCCGCGAGCCTGGGATGGACGTGGCTGTGGTGGGTCGCGGGCATCCTGCTCGGCATCGCGCTGCTGGCGCTGTTCGCCGCCTTCGAGACGCGTCGCCATGAGATGATCGGGGCGCTCGAGCGGCTGAGGGCGTGGGAGCCGTAGCGGGTTCGATTCGTCCCTCGTCCTTCGTCCTTCACGTTGGTCTCGGGCCGCCCGCATTGGTCATTGATCATTTCCGCCATTGGTCATGGCGGGGCGCCATGATTCTTTGATTTTCCGGAACGTTGGGGTGACGTCGGAAAACCGCTCCCTTACGGTCGCGGCTCGTTTCGGATCCCGGCTCGTTTACTGCGGTTCGTTTACCGTCGCCGCGTGGGTGATCGCGTCGAGGTGGCACTGAACGGAGCGTTCGAGCTGGTCCGTCAGCTCCCGCGGCCTCAGGCGACCGGCTGCGTCGACACGGATCGGCTCGCCGAAGGTGACGGTCATCCGTCGGCGGCCGCGAGGAGGGGGCTTTCGCCGGTCGAGAAGGTCCTCCTCGAATTTGTCGAGCGTCTCGGCCATCCGCTCCACGGAGGGGTGGGCGGCGACGTAGTCGCCGGGATAGCTGAATAGCTGGACCACGAAAAACAGGTCGTCGAGGTCCGCCTCGAGGCCGCGGCGGCCCGAGGCGTCCTCGTCGGTCTCCTCGAGGCGGCGGAGGATCTCGCGGCGGGCCTCCTTCACCCGCGCCGGAACCGCCGCGGCGGCGGGCTCGATTTCGTATCGCTCCTCGATCCGCGACAGCGTCGCGTCACAAAGGTGGCCCAGCCGGTCGGGCAGCCGGCCCGCCCGGGCCGTCCCGAGATACTCGATCTCCTTCAGCGCGAGGGCCGCCTCGCCGAATCGGTAGATGCGGTCCGCAAGGGGCCGCTCCGGCCGGGGCCGCCAGAAGAGCGCCTGTTCGAGACGGTCCATCCCCGCCACGAGGTCGGGCGTGGGGTCCTCGAGAAAGTGGAACTTGATCGCGCACGGCACGCACACCACCGGCCGCTCGCCGCGCCGGGCCGCCGCCAGCGCCATGCTCGCCGCGCCTTCGCGGAACGGGGTCACCCGGTCGTTGAGGTGGTACACCTCGCCCTCCGGAAACACCACCAGCGGCTGGGGTCGGTTCCGCAGGATCTCCACCGCCTCGCGAAACGCTCGCTTGTCCGCGCCCTCCCGATCGACACTGAAGCAGCCGTGCTTTTGCATCACCCACCGCGCGAGGCGCCGGTGCTCGTGGAAGAGCTGCCACGCGGTCATGAAATAGAAGGGGGTCCCGACCGCATCCCCCGCCTCGAGGACTCCGTACATGTCTCCATGGCCGGGATGGTTGGGCGTGACGAGAACCCCGGCGCCCGAAGCGAGGGGCTGCTCGAGATTTTCCAATCCGCGGAGGTCCACCTCCGCGATCCGCTCCTCCCGCTTCTGCTTCCGCCGGCGGAGCGGCCGAAGCAGCCGAACGAGGGGGGGACTCAGGCTCGGCCCCCACCACTTCGGCGGACGCTGGAACGGCTGCCGATGCATAACGCGTCCTCCCAACCCGTTGGCGAGGAGCCTTAAGCTTAAGTCCCAGCGGTCCCTCGCCGCTCCGGCTCGGGTCCGCGTCGGACTCGCCGACTCGCCCCGGCCTCGCCCGAATCCCTATCCGTCGTCTTTCCCGAGCTTCTCCCTCGCGATCCGCTTGACCGCCTTCAGGTCGAGCTTTCCCGTCCCGAGGATGGGCAGCTCGTCCACCTTGACAAAGTGATCGGCCCGCGGGAGGTACAGCCGCGGCAGGCCGTCGTCGCTGAGCTTCTGCAGGAGCTCGCCGATCCGCGCCTCGTCGCAGATGTGGACCACGGCGAGGCTCTTCCCCTTCTTCTCGTCCGGGACCGCCGTGACGGCGAAGGTCGGTTCCTCCGTTCCCACCGCTTGCTGAAGGGCCTGCTCGATCCGCCCGTGCGGGACCATTTCCCCGCCGATCTTGCTGAACCGGGACAACCGGTCCGTGATGGACAGGAACCCGTCCTCGTGCATCACGGCGATGTCGCCGGTGATGTACCACCCGTCCCACATCACTTCGCGGGTGAGGTCCTCCCGGCCGAGATAGCCCTGCATCACGTTCGGCCCGCGAACCAGGAGCATGCCCGCTTCCTCCGGACCGAGCGGCTCGAACGTCTCGGGATCGACGACGCGGACCGAGACGCCCGGAAGGGGCTGGCCCACCGTTCCCCGCCGCGCCCCGCGCTGGTAGATCCCCTGGTACCGGACGTCGAGGGTGCTCGTCGCGACCACGGGCGAGCACTCCGTCACGCCATAGCCCTCGATCGGCCGGATGCCGAACTTCTCCTCGAAGCGGTCCGCGAGCGACTGGGGCAGCTTCTCCGCCCCCGTGAGGACCATCCGCAGCGACCCGAAGTGTCCCGGCTGGGCCCGCCTCAGGTACAGCTGGAGAAAGGTGGGCGTGGCGATCAGGATGGTCAGCCGCTTCTCGACGACGAGACGCCCGACCGACTCGGCGTCGACGGCGCTCGGATAGCACGCCGTCCCGACCCCCTGGACACAGGAGAACCAGAGGCCCATGTATCCGAAGGAGTGGAAAAGGGGAAGGATCCCGAGCAATCGGTCCGGCGGCCCGACGTCGAAGACCTCGCCCGCCGCTTCCACGTTGGCGACCACGTTGTCGTAGCTGAGGACCGCCCCCTTCGGCTCGCCGGTCGACCCGCTGGAGAAGATCACGGTCAGCTCGTCGTCGAGGCTGGGCGGCCTCTCGGCCCCGCAGAGCCGTTCGATCCCCCTTGCCGGCGCGAGGGCCGCGGCGAGCAGGGCGAAAAGACGCTCGCCGCCTCGGATCTTGTCGGTGAGGTCTTCCAGATACACGACGCGGCGGACGCCCGGCAGAGAAACCTTGCCCTGCTCGAGAAAGGCTCGCGAGGTGAGAAGGACGCCGATGTCGGCCTGTCGGATCGCGGAGGCCATCCCGTCGGCGCCCGCGGTGTAGTTGAGGTTGACGGCGCTCCGGCCGGCCGCCGCCGCGGCGATGTTGACCATGGCTCCGGCGACGCCCGGCGGAAGGAGAACCCCGACCCGCCGCTGGTCCGCCCAGTCCGTTCGCAACCGACGGCCGATCGCGACGGCGCCGGCGAGCGTCCGCAGTCGAGACACCCTCGGCCGGCTCGGGTCGGAGAAGGCGAACGCGGCCGGCCGTCGCCGGGCCGTCCGGATGAACTGCCGATGGAGCGTCCCTCGGTCGTCGCGGCGATGCTCCCACGCCTCCGTGCTCAGCTCCCGGACGGCCTGTCGGATCTGCCAGAGGGAGCTGCTCGTCGGCCGGGGCTCGCCGAAGACGACGGTGACGGGATAGGGCAGCCGCTCCGGGACTTTCAAGAGAAATCGCCCCCCTTTCCGGCTGAAGAGGCTCCCCCACACCCGGTCGAGATAGATGGGGACAATCGGGACATCCCGCCCCTTGACGAGCCGCTCGAGCCCCCGCTGAAACGGCTGCATGGTCCCCGTCCGGCTGACCTGACCCTCCGGAAAGAGACAGACCACTTCGCCGTCGTCGAGATACCGCCCGGCGTCCCGCCGCGCCCGGAGCGTGGCCCGCGGGCTCTCCTCCGAGCTGATGGGAATGGCGCCGCCCGCCTTCATGAAAGGCCGCAGCCACCATTTGGAATAGTGGATGGACTCGACCAGCGGGCGGACCGGCCGTCCGACGCTCGCGCAGACGAACAGGCCGTCGACAAACGACAGATGGTTGGCGACGAGGACGGCCCCACCCCGCTCCGGGACCCGCTCGCGGTGGACGATCTTCAGGCGATAGACGGTGAGGATCAGGAGGAAGAGGACCAGTCGGAGCATCGCGTAGGGCAGGAGCCACAGCGCCCACGCCATCGCCGCGAGCGCGAGACCGGAGGAGAGCAGGAGCAGCGGCCCGGCGGTCAGCGGCGTCCCCATCGTCAACGCCCCCGCCGCGACGGACCCGACGACCACGCCCGCGAGGACGAGGACGTTGCCGAGCGCAATCACGGCACCCCG
>CAZQQP010000080.1:10353-13760 GCA_964595475.1 uncultured Planctomycetaceae bacterium
GCGTGAACGTCGCGAAGATCACGGCGCCGAGGGAAATCAGGCCGTACTCCACCTTCGACTTGGACAGCCGCCCGGCGGCCACCGCCCCGATGGCGACCCCGATTCCGAAGAACGCCAAGGGCAGCCCCGAGGTGTTCTCCGTTCCGACCTTCCGGGCGTAGGCGTAGACGAACTTCCCGAGCAGGCTGATCAACGCCCAGTAGACGACGTTGCCGAGGACCGCCAGCCGGAGGATTCGGTCGTCACGCATCGCCGCCCACCCTGCGGCCAGGGTCTTCCCCAGGCCCCCGGTCGCCCGCCTCGCCTCCACCTTCGGCACGGCCCACGCGCTGAGAAACGCCGCCCCCGCCAGCGCCGTCAGGATCGCCGGCCCGACCCAGGCGAGATGGGGACGACGCTCCTGTTCCGAGCCCGGGACGAGGACGGGCCCGACCGCCATCCCGCCGATGATGGCGACCATGGTCCACATCTCGAGCCACCCGTTGGCCCTCGACAGGCTCCGATGCGGAAGGAGCTCGGGGAGGATTCCGTATTTCGCCGGGCTGAACAGGGCGCTCTGGGCGCCCATCAGCGCCAGGACGACCATCGGCAGAAGCAGCGCCGTCGGGGCCACAAGCAGGGAGAGGGTCGCGGTCAGCATGAGCGCCGCTTCCACCGCCTTCGTAACGAGCGCGACCGTTCGCTTGCTCAGCCGGTCCGCGAGGACGCCCGCGGGCAGGCTGAACAGCATCATGGGGACGGTGAAGACGACGAGCGCCACCATCGCCCGCTGCACGCTGGCGTCGGTCATCTCCTTGGGCAGGATCTGTCCGACCCCGCCCTCTTTCTGGAGAAACGCCCGGACCGCCAGCGTGAGAATGATGTACTTCCACGCGTTGTCGTTGAACGCGCCGAAGCCCTGCGCCACCAGCAGCCCGCCGATGCGTCTCCGCAGCGACCCTTCCCCGCTCCCTGCTGCCGGCTGGGTCCGCTCCGCCATGGTCGCACTCTCCTTTATCCGTCGCGGGCCCGTCTTCTTTCTCCTTGACCCGTCGCCGCCTCAGTCCCTTCGCCCGTGCAACGCGGATGCCGCCGCTCTCTTCGAGCCGCACGAGCGACACGGAGCGTGAGGATATCTCGCGACGGGACGCCGCCGTCGTCGCCGGTGGACAGTCAGTGTCCGCCGCTATACGTTCAGTGCACGAGCTTACCTCCGTTCCCGGAGCGTGCGATGGCCTTCTTGAAGCCCGCTGAACGTCGCTTCGTCCAGTCGCTCTCCCGCCTCGCCCACTGCAACCCCTTCCTCCCCGAGCGGATCGACCTGGAGAAGCAGGTCCTCGGCTCGGAGTTCGTGGGGACGGACCGGGTCTGGAGCCTCCGCCCCGACCGGAAGCAGGAGCGGGAGAACATTCGCCGCCTCACCGAGACCGTGGAGCCGCTCGCGGACCGCCTCCGCCAACGGCTCGCGGAAGGCACCCGCGGCACGGAGACGGATATCCTCCTCTACGAGGACCTCGTCCTCTACCTCCTCTACTACCGCTACTGGTCTCATCTGCACGAGACCGTCACGGACGCGCTGTCCCGGAAGGGCCCGCCCCGTCGCATCGGCTACTGGCAACGCTTCGCGGCGGACATCCACCACTATCTCGCTTTCCCGGACCGCACCCTCCCCGCCGCGGAAAGCCCCGCCCACGTCCTCGCGTGCTTCTTTCAGATCCGCCGAGCCTTCCACCACATCCACCGGTCGATCGTGGGCGAGTCCCTCCCGGCGGCCCATCTTCGCGCCGCCGCCTGGCAGTCCATCTTCACCCACGACATGCGTCGCTACCGGCGGAGCCTCTACAAGCGAATGGGGGACATGACCACGCTGCTGATCGGCGCGACCGGCACGGGAAAGGAGCTGGTCGCCCGGGCGATCGGCCGGGCCCGCTACATCCCCTTCGACCCGAGCACCCAGAAGTTCACGGAGGACTTCGCCGGCACCTTCTTCCCCATCAACCTCTCCGCGCTGTCGCCCACGCTGATCGAGTCGGAGCTCTTCGGCCACCGCCGCGGAGCCTTCACGGGCGCTCTCGCCGACCGAGCCGGCTGGCTGGAACGGTGTCCGCCGCTGGGGACGGTCTTCCTCGACGAGATCGGCGAGCTCGACCCGTCGATCCAG
Source organism: uncultured Planctomycetaceae bacterium (assembly GCA_964595475.1). Lineage (GTDB taxonomy): Bacteria > Planctomycetota > Phycisphaerae > Phycisphaerales > Zrk34 > CAZQQP01. The sequence continues at coordinate 12,494 of CAZQQP010000080.1, forward strand.
GTGAAGCTCCTCCGCGTCCTCCAGACCCGCCGCTTCCAACGCCTCGGGGAGACGGAGCCCCGCGAGTTCCACGGGAAGGTCATCGCGGCGACCAATCGAGCGCTGACGGAGCCCATGCGTCGCGGGGACTTTCGGGCGGACTTCTACTACCGCCTCTGCTCCGACGTCATCCGGACACCCTCCCTCGCCGAGCAGATCGCGGACCGTCCGGAGGATCTTCGCGATCTAATCCTGTTCATCGCCCAGGACATCGCGGAGGAAGATCCGGAGTCGCTCGCGGACGAGGTGGCGAAGTGGGTCGAGGCCCACCTCGGCCCGAGCTATCCGTGGCCGGGGAACATCCGCGAGCTCGAGCAGTGCGTGCGCAACATCCTCATCCGGAGGGAGTATCGCCCGCCGGCCGTCGCGGCGGCCGAGGAAGACGGCGACGCGGAGCCCCTCGTCCGGGACCTCCGCAACGGGGCGCTCTCGGCGGACGAGCTCCTCCGCCAATACTGCACGCTGATCTACGCGAGAACGGGCAGCTACGAACGCGCCGCGACCCAGCTGGACCTGGATCGCCGCACGGTGAAGGCCCGCGTCGACAACGAGCTCCTCGACCGGATCACGCAGGGGAATAGCGGTCGCCCCGGGCCCGTCTCGAAAGACCGATGATCACGAGCCCATAGCCGAGAGCCTTTGACCCCCCGGCGCCCGTAAAGTATACATCATGTATGAAGACCATAACCGTCAATGTATCCGAGCCGGTCTACCGCGATTTCCAGGAATACGCTCGGCAACACGATCGGACGACCTCCGAGGTCATCCGCGAGGCGATGGCGGCGTATCGGGACCGGACGATCCGGCGACAGACGAGTCTCCGAGCACTTCAGCCCGTCTCGGTGCGGAAGGTGTGGCGGCCGCTGAGCTCCGAGGACGACGTTCTCGGGGAGATGTCGGATGCTTAGGGGCTGGACACGCCCTTTCGGGGCGAGGCGCAGGTCGCGGAGCACCCCGGCCACGCGGCGGCCCGTCGGTGGCTTGACGCGTTTCTGGACGCCGAAGACGCCCTCGTTCTCGCCCCTCAGGTGATCTCGGAGCTCGTCCACGTTCTGACCGATCCCCGGCGCTTTGAGCGGCCGCTGTCGATGCACGACGCTCTTGCGCGGGGAAGGCTCTGGTGGGAGGCCCGCGAGGTCGCCCACGCCTTTCCGAGCGACGAGAGCGTGCGGTTGGCTCTGGATTGGCTTCGGGACCACGGCCCCGGCCGCAAGCGAATCCTCGACAC
>CAZQQP010000080.1:13770-16528 GCA_964595475.1 uncultured Planctomycetaceae bacterium
ACACGCAACTCGCCGCCACCTATTTCTGTCACGGGGTCTCGTCGATCGTGAGCTCCAACGCCCGCGACTTTTCGGTCTTCGGCTGCTTTGAAGTCGTCCGCCCGGGCTGATCGAAGAACGTGTGTGAGAAGCGCTTCTCCCACACGTTCTAAGGCCCTCTCCAGCCAGAGAGCCGGCAATCCGTTCACGGCGTCGTGGCGGCACGGACATGCCCTCGAAGCTTCTTTCCACCAAGGCGGACGTGGCTCGCCGGCCCCGTGTCCGGGCGTCCGTCGCCCTACTCCTGCTCGCCCCGGCGCCGAGCGTGGGGGTGGTGGCGGGCCTCGTCCTCGAGCGGGGGGCCCTCGGCGTCACGCTCTGGGCCCTCGCGAAGGTGTGGCTGTTCGGCCTGCCGCTGGCTTGGCACCGCTGGGTCGACCAAGGCCCATGGAGCTGGTCCCCGCCGCGGCGGGGTGGCCTGGGCGTGGCCCTCCTCGTCGGCCTCGCGATGAGCGTCGCCATCGCGGTCGCGTTCGCCACGGTCGGCCAGCCGAACATCGATCCGCAGCTTCTCCGGGAGAAGGTCGCTCCCTCCGGACTGACAAACCCGCGTCGCTACGCCGCGGCGGCGGCTTACTGGATCTTTGTGAACGCCCTTCTGGAGGAGTACGTCTACCGCTGGTTCGCCTTCCGCCAGGCCGAGGTCCTGCTGCCGGCTCCCGGGGCGGTCGTCCTCTCCGCGGCGATCTTCACTGTCCACCACCTCCTCGCTATGGCGAGCTATTTCCCGTGGTGGCTCGCGACGGTCGGCTCCCTCGGGGTCTTCCTCGGCGGTGTCATCTGGTCCGTGTTGTACCTTCGCTACCAAAGCATCTGGCCGGCCTACGCCGCCCACGCTCCGGTGGACGTGGCCGTCTTCGCCATCGGCGGCTGGCTCCTGTTCCGCTGAGCCGTGGCCGCGAGGGCTCTGCTCGTCTCGGACGCGGGGCGAGCGCTCGACAGAGGGGCTCTCGGCGATCCGGCGTGTGTTCCGCACGTATGCGGGCGTTGACGGACGGCGTTCTCGCGCGGTACGAGAGGGATTTCGTCAGAATGACGACGCCATCGGAACACAGAAGGAGACAGCGATGCGAACCACGATGCTCGCCGCCGCGGCCCTGACGCTGACCGCGTGGACCTTCCCGGCGCTCGCCGCCGACGACGGCGACCCCGTTCGTCTCGGCTTCTTCACCGACATCCAGCTCGACGCCCCGGCCAACGGCCACAAATACGGCGGGGTCACCGTGGACACGGGTCCGTCCAACCACAAGATCCCCGTGATGGCCAAGAAGGCGATCGACGCCATCCAGCCCGACATCCTCTTCGACAGCGGCGACTTGACCGCTCACAGCGCCTTCGAGGAGTTCCGGGCGTACCACCAGTGGGCGAAGGACCAGGTGGCGCCGGTCTATCCCGTCATGGGCAACCACGACCGACAGCACCACGACCCGAGCCACCCCTACGGCACGGGCTTCTACACGGAGTGCAACTACGCGTCGGCCCCCCGGACGATGAAGATGGGGAACTTCATCTTCATCCTCCTCTCCGAGGACCACAAGTGGGAGAACCACCCGCTCACGGCGGCGATCTCGGATCAGAAGTTCGACTGGCTGAGAAAGCAGTTCCGCAAGTACGCCACCGGCGACAACAACATCTTCGTCTTCGAGCACTACCCGCTCCGCAACACCGTGGCGTGGACCGACTACTGGTACGGCACGAACAAGGACCGCTGGCCCACCTGGGCGGAGACCACCAAGACGTGGAAATCCATCCTCCGGAAGCACGAGGAGCACACGGTGGCCCACATCTCCGGCCACGTCCACACGAACTACGCCTGGCGGGACACGCCGCGGGACCGGAAGCTCCTCGGCTACGGCGACGGCGAGCAGGGCGTGGAGAACGCGGGCCACTTCGTCAACGGGGCGCTGATCAACGCGCAGAAGAGGGAGCATCCCCCGAAGAAGCTTCCGGAGATGTACTTCCTCAACATCCAGGCCCTCGACTATCCCCACGGCGGTCCCTGGCACAGCGAGAAGGCCCGCCCCAACCTCACCGCAGCGGTCCACTACGCGGACGTCCGCCCCGGCGACCGCGAGCTGGAGCTGATCGCCCGCGACATCCGCAAGCAGGTGGAGATGGACCGCTATATTGTCCGCCTGGACCACCCCGCGAAGACCGGCAAGGGGGAGCTCACGTTCCTCGAGTCGGACCTCGGCATCCGTAAGAAGGACGATACCATCCAGATCACGCAGCACGACTGGTTCCACGTGCCCGCGGGGAAGAGCGGCCAAGCCGTCTTCCAGAAGCGGTGGCGGGAGCCGGTGGACCTGAAGGGGCTTAAGGTCCAAGCCAAGAACGGCTCCCACGGCAAGGTGGAGTGGAAAGGAAGCTCGGACACGGGCTCGAGTTGGTCCGACTGGTCGGAGGAGCCGCCCACCGGCGTGGACGTGGTCCAGCTCCGGATCCGGTTCACCGCCTCCGACGGCGCCCCGATGGCGGTCCGCGACGTGAAGCTGCGAACGGCCGACGCCGCCGGCGGATCGTGAACCCCCGGACAGCAGGTCTCCGGTCGGTCCCTTGCCAGCGAGCCGCCGGGGGCATCCCACGCCGCGAGTGGTTTTCCCGCGTCTGGCGCGGCTGTTTTCCGAAACTCCGAAACGACGGGGCGATCGGCTCGTGCCGCAGCGTCCGGGCGAGCCAGCCCACCGCCCCCATTCTGTCGTGCCGTCACGCTCCGGTC
>CAZQQP010000081.1:0-4921 GCA_964595475.1 uncultured Planctomycetaceae bacterium
GAAGGTGCAGCGGTAGCGGTCCGCCTCGCCGGGGTCGAGCTCCGCGGACGGGTTGGCGAGGCGGATCTTCGGCCCGATGCTCGGGGCGAAGCGGAAGTAGTCCACGCCGAAGCGGTCCACGCTCAGCCGCACCCCCTCTTCCGTGTCGGCGTGGGAGGCGTAGAGGAGCGCCCGCTTCGTATGGGGGTTCCACCAGAGACGGCCGCCGTCCCGCTTCTTGCGGACCACGTCGCCGATGCTGTCGGTCAGCGGCGGGCCGAGCCTCGCGTCGAGGACCCGGAGGCTCGCCGGCACGTCCCTCGGGGCGTCGCCGGGATTGGTCAGGACCAGCTCCACGTCCACCCGTCGGCTGCGCTCGTAGATGAAATACCGCTGAGCCACGCGGAGGATCTTCTCCGGGGCCCCCCGCAGGCGGAGGCGGCGCGTGCGCTGGATCATGGCGCGGACCGGGCCGGCGACCACGTGCTGGGCCGTCGTCCCTTCCTGCACGAGGTGCTTGGTGGACGCGAGCGCGAGCTCGAGGAGCTTGTTCCCGCTCCGCCGCTCGTGGATCTCCACCGCGGCCCGCGGGGCGAACAGCATGGGGGTATCCGGCGGAAATCGCGGCGGACGGGGGTCGGACGGGAGCCGCGCCGGCGGGAGCGTGCCCCGCAGCCACTCGTTGGTCAGGTTCGGCTCGCCCCAGAGATGCCACGCCCGTTCCTCGCCGACCACCTTGGGCCGCCCGGACGACGCCTTCTCCACGACGAGGGTCTTCGTCTCCCCCGGCGCGAGGGAGACGAGGAAGACGAGCGCCTCCGCCACGCCGTCGCCGTCGAGGTCGTCCGTCTGGCTGATCACGCGGTCGCCGTCGGGTCCGCGGAGGCGGAGCGGTGCCCCGCGGAGCTTCTCCGGCAGACGGTCCGTTCGAAGCGTCACCGGAAACGCCTTCAGCGCCGTCTCCCCCGAGTGGTGGACCGCGATCGTCTCGCCGACCGAGACGGCGGTTGAGGCGAACAGAATCGGGAGGGCCGAAAGGAGCGCGAGCCCTCCACGGACCTTGCGCGCTTGGGAGCCGCGGCGGAGGGGCGGACCTGGGCACATACGGATCTCGATCGCGAAAAGCGGGCGACGGGTGGCTTGGAAAGAAAAAGGGCGAGGCCGGCGAGCCGGCCTCGCCCCCTGCCGCGGTCAGGTCAGCGACCAGCCGTTCTCCACGGACCGGCGGATGTAGCGGTACGCCTCGGGGGCGTTCACCGCCTCCATGTTCACCGAGTCCCACTCGAGCTTCTTGCCGGTGCGGAACGCCACGTTGCCGAGATGGTTCGCCTCGGTGAGGAGGCCGGCATACTCGAAGTCCGCGCTCGCCCGCTCGCCTTTCTTGCAGGCGTTCACCCACTCCGCGTGGTGGCCGGAGGGCCGAGGGAGGAAGGGCTCGGGCCGCTGGTAGTCCTTGAACTTGTCCTCGGGAAGCAGCTTGTGCTTGCCGTAGTCCGCGAGGAGCATGCCCTCCTCGCCGATGAAGAGCGTGCCGTTGCCCCACTGGGGGATCTTGCCTTCCTTCCAGATCTTCGGCTTGTGGGTGCCCTGGTACCACACGTGCTTCACCGGCGGGCTGTCGCCCCGCTGGGGATACTCGTAGACCACGTGCATGGACGCCGGGGCGACGTCCGGGTGGGGCGGCGGGCCGAAGGCCTCCACCGTCCGGGGCGCGGTCAGGCCCAACGCCCAGAAGGGAAGGTCGTTCCAGTGGCTGCCGAGGTCCGACATCGTGCCGTTGCCGAAGTCCCAGAAGCGGTACCACTTCGGGCCGGGGTGGTAGTCGCTGTGGTAGGGACGGTCGTGGGCCGGGCCCAGCCAGAGGTCCCAGTGGAGGCCGTCCGGCTTCGTGGTGGACCCGCGCGGTGTGTCGATGACGGTGGGGAACGCGTCGTTGGCCTTCTTGGCCGCCTTGACGCTCGGGTGCCACCCCCACGCCCGGGACACCCACGTGTGAACCTCGTGGACGCGGCCGATCGCCCGGTTCGCAATCAGCTCGACCACCTGGCGGTAGTTGTCCCGCGCGTGGATCTGGGTGCCCTGCTGCGTGGTGACGCCCGCCTCCCGGGCGGCCTCGCGGATCACCCGCGCTTCCCAGATGTTGTAGGTGAGCGGCTTCTCGCAGTAGACGTGCTTCTTGTGCTTCAGCGCCGGGAGGGTGGCGTACGCGTGGATGTGCTCCGGCGTCGCCACGATGACCGCGTCGAAGAAATCCGGCTTCTCGTAGAGCTTGCGGAAGTCGATGAACTTCTTCGCCTTGGGGTGTCGCTTCGCGGCCCCGTTGAGGTTCTCCTCGCTGACATCGCAAAGCGCCACGATATTGGCGCCCGCGTTCGCCACCTGCTTGGTGTCGCGGGCGCCGCGGCCGCCGGCGCCGATGACGGCGACGTCGAGCTGGTCGTTGGGATTTTTCGCCCGGAGGAACGCGGGGGCGCCCAGCGTGGCCGCGCCCGTCGTGGTGGCGGCGCCGAGGAACTGTCGACGGTTTAGGGGGGAGCCGTCCGGTTGCATGGGCATCTCCTGTGTCGAAGAAACGCGTGCTCAAGGCAGCGATGATAATCGCTGGGGCGAGCCGCGCCGAGAGGGTTGCCCGGCTCGCCGTCCGCCCGATCGCCCCCGTTCTTCAAGTCGGGACCATCCGTTAGAGTGGGCGGCCCGCGCCGGAGCCGGCGCGCTCGGGAAATCGGACGCTTCGGAGGTCTCACGATGCAGACACGACGGAAATGGCTTATCGCGGGTCTCTCGGCCAGCGTGGTCGCCGTCGGCGCGGCCCTCGGCGCCGGGCGGCTGACGGACGGCTACGGCTGGCGGCCCAAGCCCGCGGAGGAGCCGAGCGACGGCAAGCTGCGGATCATCGTCTTCGGCGCTCACCCCGACGACGCCGAGATCCGCGCCGGTGGGGTGGGCGCCATGTGGGCGAAGAAGGGCCACCACGTGAAGCTGGTCTCGCTGACCAACGGCGACCTCGGCCACCGACGCATGGCCGGCGGGCCGCTCGCCCAGCGACGCACCCGCGAGGTCAAAAAGGCCGCGAAGGTCTTCGGCATCGACGCCGTGGAGGTGCTCGACATCCACGACGGCGAGCTGATGCCCACGCTCGAGAACCGGAAGAAGGTGGTCCGCCTCATCCGCGAGTGGAAGGCGGACGTGGTCATCACGCACCGCCCCAACGACTACCATCCCGACCACCGGAACACGGGCCTCCTCGTCCGCGACGCCTCCTTCATGGTGCAGGTGCCCTACTTCTGCCCGCAGACGCCCTACCTCGAGAAGGACCCCGTCTTCCTCTACGGCGTCGATCTCTTCAAGCGGCCCAACCCGTTCCGCCCCGACGTCGTCGTCAACACGGACGGCGTGCTCGAGCGGAAGCTCGACGCCCTCCTGAAGATGGAGTCGCAATTCATCGAGGGCGGCTGCTGCTCGGAGGAGCCGATCCCGAAGACCGAGAAGGCACGGAAGAAAGCCGCGAAGGAGGCCCGGAAGAGCTTCCGCCGCCGCTTCGGCGGGTGGGCGGACCGCTACCGCGACCGCCTCGTCGAGCTGTACGGAGAGGAGGCGGCCAGCGAGGTGGAGTCCGTGGAGGCGTTCCAGATCAGCGCCTACGGCCGTCAGCCCTCCGCCGAGGAGCTCGAGAAGCTGTTCCCCTTCGAGGGGCTCGATTTCCAGGGCGTCAGCCCGCGGGCGGAGTAGCCGCGGCGACGCCCGCGATCGGGGAGGCCGCGAAGTGTAAGGAGCGACGCCATGTCCAGGGCGCTTCTCTCCGCTCCGCTCGTCGCCGCGCTGGTCGCCTCCGTCGCCGTGGCGTCGGACCGGGATGTCGGCTTCGAGGTCCACCGCTTGACGACGCGCGGCAGCGGCTACGAGCGGGGCTTGCAGCACGGCCGGGAGCTGCGGGAGGTCATCCGGCAATCCGACATGTATACCGGCGAGACGGCCGCGGCGATCGCGGCCTCGGACAAAGCGCTGAGGCACTTCCTCCAAAAGCTGCTCGCCCTGCCCAACGGGCGAGCGCTCCTCGACGAGATGCAGGGCATCGCGGTAGGTGCGGACCTCCCCGTGGAGAAGGTTCTCGCGGTCAACCTCGCCCGTCGCCTCCGCTCCTGGCCGCCGGACGCGTGCACCACCGTCGCGCTGCCGAAGACCGCCGACGGGCCGCTGCTGATCAACACCCTCGACTGCATCGCGGGACGGCAGACGCAGCGGCGGGAGCATGTCCTGCAGGTCGCCTACCCCGTCGACGGCCATGCGATGGTCTACGACTGTGCGCCGGGGACCGTCCTCGCCTTCCGCGGCATGAACGGAGCCGGCCTCGCCCGCGGCGCCTCCTCCGGCGGGCCGGGGCGGCACCGACAAGCCGTCCACCGCGAGGGCCTCGACGCGAGCCTCGCGTCCCGCTACGCCCTGCAGTTTTTCCGCTCCACCGATCGCGTGGTTCGGTTCATCCGGAACCACCGACAGCTCAAGAAGGGACAGAACATGTCCTTCGTCGACGCCTCCGGTGGAGCGGTGGTCCTCGAGAACGCCCCCACCGGCGTGGGCGTCCGACGCAGCAACGGGGACGCCCCCGTCTACGCCACGAACTTCTTCCAGACACCGACCAACGTGCCGCCCAAGGTCACCCGCTTCTTCGGCACGGACGGCGGCGGCACCGCGGTCCACGAGGCGGCGAGCGCTTACACCCGCGACGGGTCGGGATATCTCCACAACGCCGCCGCCCGCTACGCCCGGATCGGCGAGCTCCTCTCCGCCGCGGACCGCCTCGACGTCGGGTTCGCCCGTCGTCTCCTCCACGACCGCAACGGCGGCGAGCAGGGACAGATCTGCCAGAACAACGACGCGATGCACACGCTGATGGCGCAGGTGTTCGTCCCGCGAAAGCGGGCCGTCACCTACTACCCGAGCA
>CAZQQP010000081.1:4931-13532 GCA_964595475.1 uncultured Planctomycetaceae bacterium
CGTCGCGGGCGAGGAGCCCTGGGAGATCCAGCTCGATCCGTCACGGAAGCCGGCGAACGGGCGAGAGGCCCCGCCCAACGAGACGGTGGACCGGCTTCTCGGCGGCCTGAAGACCGAAGCGTCCTGACCCCGTCCCGGAGCCCGCCATGCGACGGACCCGACGTATCGAGCCGGCCGACGGTCCGTCCGCCCTCGTCCCGCTCGCGGCGGTGTTCTCCCTCCTTCTCGGAGCATCGCCGTCCCCGGCGAGTGACGTGGGCACCAAGTACCTCGACGCCGTCACGGAGTTCCTCGACACCCTGATCGAGGACGGGACGGATCGCTACGGGCCGGAGGACAGCCCGATGTTCTGCTCGATCCTCGGGCTCCAGTCCCACCGCCTCCCCGACGAAGCGCCGCCGCTCCTCGAGGGCCAGCGGAACGCGGACCGGGCATATCCGGGCGGAAACCTCGAGCACGACATGCTGACCCTCCTCACGATGGACCACGTCAGTGAGATCCAGGGCGAGCCGCGCTATCGAGAAGCCGCCAATCGATATCTTCGCTACTTTCTCGAGACCTGTGCGCCCGCCGGCAACGGCCTCTTCCCCTGCGGCGAGCACGCCTTTTGGAACTTCCGGAAGGAAGCGATCGCCCGTCCCACCCACGAGAACCTCGGCCTTCTTCCGCGGCCCTTCCTCGACCGCCTCTGGGCGGTCGACCCCGACGCCGTCGCCCGCTACATCCGGACGCTGACCGAGCACATCGTCGACAAGGAGGCGTGGTACTGGAACCGCCACGCGTCCATCGTGGACGATCGAGATCACGACATCCGGGCGTTCCCCCGCCACGGCGGGTTCTACCTGTACCAATGGGCCTACCTCTACATGAAGCGGCCGAGCCCCGACCTCCTCCGCTGGGTCGGCCGCACCGTCGACGTGCACTGGCGGGAGCGTCACCCGGTGACCGGCGACATCTCCAGCTACGTCCTCGCCGACCCGCGCTACGAGGATCGCGGCTTCCACAACTATCCCCTCGGCACGATGAGCCTCGGCCTGTCGATCCTGGAGGCCAACGACCTCCTCCGCCGGCGCGACGCCGCGAAGGCACGCCTCCGCACCATCGGCACGGCTTACACCATCCGCGCCCTTCGCGAGCCGCTGCTCCGCCGGCGGGCCGAGAAGTTCGACATCGATCTGCCGCCGAAGGACGCCCCCGCGCCGGAGTATCCGGGCCAGAGCCAGTACTGGGCCCACGGCGGCGGCGCCCACGAGCGGCACTGGAACGCCTCCTACGCCGGCAGCGGCGGCTTCGGCTTCTCGGGACGGGCCAAGCTCGCTCAGCTCAGCGTCACCGCCCACCAGCGGACGGGGCTTCGGGCGCCGCTCCGCTTCGCCAAGCGGGTCTGGAAGAAGTACCGAGGGCAGGAGCCGCCGACGGACGCCCGCCTCTGGCCTGGGAAGGGCGCGGGGGTCATCGCCCTCTCTCTCGCCCTCCACGACGCCACCGGCGAGGTGAAGTACCTGACCTACGCCCGCCGCGTCGCGGACCTGTGTCTGGAGAAGCTCTTCGCCCACGGCCTCTTCCGCGCCGCGGCGGGGAAGGGCTACTACGAAGCGGCCAACGGCGCCGGGTCGCTCGCGTACGAGCTGCTCCGGCTCCACCTCCGCCTCACCGGCTCGGACCATCGCCTCCCCCGCAACGACTGGGACCGGTGAGGCGACCTGACGGCCACGCCATGGGAAAGGGACCGCGATGGACACCCGCCGCCGCTTTCTCAAGCACACGCTGCTCGCGAGCGTCTACGCCGCCGTCCCCACCCGAGCGTCCGGCGACGACGCGGCGCTGTCGTACGAGCTCACCCGCCAGACGCCGGCCCGTCTGTTCGACGGCAAGCGCTCCTGGGTCCACGCCCGCGGCGGCATCGTCCCCGGCGCCGGGGACGGCAACCGACCCGCCGTGGTCATCACCATGAACACCATGCACCTCGCCGGCACGGACGTCTTCAAGTCCATGTGGGACATCCGCACGGACGACCTCGGCGAGACGTGGAGCGAGCCCCGCGAGGTGGCGAATATGGCCCCTCGCCGCGAGCGCTTCGACGGGAAGAAACGCCCCGTCGCCGCGAGCGACTTCTGGCCCCGCTGGCACGCGGCGACGGGCGAGCTCCTCGGCACGGGCCACACCGTGGTCTACACGCCCGACTGGACGGTGACGAGCCCGCGACCGCGGAGCACCGTCTATTCCGTCTACGACGCCGCGAATCGCGTCTGGCGACCCTGGAAGCGGCTGGCGATGCCCGACGCGGAGAAGTTCCACAACGCCGGCGCCGGGTGCACGCAGCGGTACGACCTTCGCGACGGGACCATCCTCCTTCCCATCTACTTCTACCCGCCCGGGGAGAACTCCCGCGTCGCCGTGCTCCGCTGTCGCTTCGACGGGGAGACGCTCCGCTACGAGAGCCACGGCGAGGAGCTGAGCGTGGACGACGGCACGCGGGGACTCCACGAGCCGTCGCTGACCCGCTTCGGCGGCACCTTCTTCATGACCATCCGCAACGACAAGCGTGGCTACGTCACCCGCAGCGACGACGGGCTGCACTTCGAGCCGATCCGCCCGTGGCGCTTCGACGACGGCGAGCCGCTCGGCAACTACAACACGCAGCAGCACTGGGTCCGCCACAGCGACCGGCTCCACCTTGTCTACACGCGTCGTGGGGCGGACAACGACCACGTCTTCCGCCACCGCGCGCCGCTGTTCCTGGCGGAAGTGGACCCGGAGAAGCTCCGCGTGATCCGGGAGAGCGAGCGCGTGCTCGTCCCCGAGCGGGGCGCCCGCCTCGGCAACTTCGGGGTGACGGAGGTGAGCCCCGAGGAGACCTGGGTCACGGTCGCCGAGCTGATGCAGCCGCGGGGCGTCGCCCGCCACGGAAGCGACGGAAGCCTCTGGGTCGCCCGCCTCCGCTGGTCGCGGCCCAACCGCGCCTTCTGACCCGCGCCGTCCGAGCGTCCGCACGGATCCGAGCCTGACCGGACCGACGGGACGGCCGCGGCGTCGAGGGGCTCGACGGTCAGAGCCACTCCGCGAGCGTGCGGCCCGAGTGGCTCTCCAGCGCCGTCTCCCGCACCTTGTGGGCGAGCGACGCTCCCTTCCCCGCCGTTCCGTCGCCGTGGAGACGGGTGGCCGCCCGGACGACCTCGCCGAGGTCGATCCGCTCCGCGGGGCGGGCGAGCGTCCACCGTTGCGGCGTCTGCTCCGAGCCGCCGGTGGTGACCCGGTGGACGATGCCCGCCCGCTCGAGGGCCTCGAGGAGGCGGAAGAGGAGGCGCTCGGGGATGGCCACCTCTTCCGCGAGGTGGGTCGGGTCCGCCGCCTCACCACGGGAGAAGCAACGGGCGACCTCCGCGGCGACGGGGACGAGCCACGCCGAGTCGATGACCCACTCCTGGCTCCCGCCGATGTCGTGGAGACGGCGGTGGGAGAGCATCTGGGTGGTGTAGGCGATCTCCAGGCCGAAGAGGACGATGAGCCAGGAGAGGTAGACCCACAGGAGGAACAGCGGGATGAGGCCCAGCGTTCCGTAGACCTTGGCGTAGGGCACCGCCTCCGCGACGTAGAGGCGGAAGCCGCCCTTCGCGACCTCCCAGAGCACCGCGGCGACGAAGCTGCCCACCAGCGCCGGACGGAGGCGGACCTCCGTGTTGGGCATGTATCGAAAGAGGAGGAAGAGGAGGAGCCAGCTCGCCGCGAGCGCGGCCCCACGGCCGAGGAGGCTGACCAGCGTGCCGAGGCCCGGGAGGACGGCGGCCCAGTTTAGGAAAAGGTCCGCGAGGTAGAAGCTCGCGAACAGAAGCAGCGGGCCGAGGGTGATGACGGTCCAGTAGACCACCACACGGGCGGACCAGGGGCGGCCCTCCGGGCTGCCGTAGATGCGGTTGAAGCTGTGCTCCACCGCGACCGCCAGCGCGATGGCCGCCCAGATGAGAAGGAGCACGCCCACCGCCCCGATGCTCGTGAAGCTGAGGGCGTGCACCCGGCCGATGACGGCGTCGATGCGGTCGCGGATCTGCTGGGCGGTCTCGTCGGCGGCGCTGTCGGTCCGCTCGTCCGCCGGCGCAGTGCCCTCCGTCGCGTCCGTGGCGGGCGTCGGTTGCTTCACCGCCTCCGGCCGCACCGCCCCCTCGTACTGGATGGCCGAGATGCCGAAGAACTCGTAGAGCCACTGCTCGACGGCCTCGCTCTCGCGGGGGATGCCGCCGAAGCTCTGGAAGGCGACGAGCGCCAGGACCACCACCGGAACCAGGCCGAAGATGGTCCGGTAGGCCAGCGCCGCCGCCATCTCGGATGCGTCGTTGCGGTGGAGCTCGCCGGCGCAGTGGACGACGAAGTCGACCATGAACTTCACGGCCCGCTGCAACCGGGTCAGCTCCTCCGCCGGCGCCCGGCGGGCGTGGGCGAGCCATTCCCAAACAGCCTTTCGCCACGCGGATCGGATCAGTGACCTCCTCGTGCCTCGACGCCGGACGTTCGCTGCCGCCGCAAGCTGCCGTCACCGGAGTCGACGGACAGCGAGCGTCAGGCCTCGTGGACTTGTCCGACCGCCGTCGGCATCGTCAGGCCTCATGAGGATGACATGGTACGGCCCGCCGCCACATGGCTGCGCCGCATGGATCCCCAGCGCCCGATCGGAAGCCGGCCCCCTCCGTGACCTCCGACGGAGTCGCACACCCGAGACGGGAACCAGCGCAAGAAAAGCCGAGAGCACCACGCCTGAGCCACGGACGCTACAATATTGTGCGATGACCAGGGCCACCCTGCACAGAACGCCGCTGGAGGCCGGGGACCACCTCGACCGACCGACCTTTCACGAGCGGTACAAGCGGACCCGGGACGACGTCAAAGCGGAGCTCCTGGAGGGGGTTGTTTTCATGCCGTCACCGCTCGGCGACGCCCACAGCCGCTACCGCGGGCGGGTCATGGGATGGCTCGCCCACTACGTCGCCGCCACCCCCGGCACGGACTTCAAGGACAATCCCACGGTGATCCTCGGGCCCTACAGCGAGCCCCAGCCCGACGCCGTGCTCGTGATCGACCCTCGCTCTGGCGGACGGACGCGTGTCTCGGACGACGGCTACGTCACCGGTCCGCCGGAGCTGGTCGTCGAGGTAGCGACGAGCACGGCGGCTTACGACCTGTACGAGAAGCACCGCGACTACGAGCGGGCCGGTGTTCCGGAATACGTCGTGATCGCGGTTCGCGAGGGTCAGCTCCGCCACTTCGTCCTCGACGGTCGCTACCGAGAGGAACCGCTCACCGAAGGCGTGCTGCACTCGCGGATGTTCCCCGGCCTCCGTCTCGACACGGCCGCTCTCCACCGCTTCGACACGGCGGCGCTGCTCCGCTCTCTGCAGGACGGGATCACGACTGACGACCACGCCGCCTTCGTGGAGGCCCTCCAGATGAAAGGCACCTGACAAGATTGGTCTGCGGGGGAGCAGGCGGGGAAGTCAACCTTTCTAGCTTGAAACGGGCGCTCCACTCTCGACGGAAGATTTACCCATCAATGGACGGCTCGATCGTGGCGTCCACATCGTCGCGGAATCTCGCGGTGTCGATCCGCGAAGCTCGCGCCGCCGCGTCGGCGACGACGGAGCGCGAGGCGAAGCGGCGCGGCTGGATGGGCCGACGCTCGGCGATCGGCTCACCGTTTCGGGTCACGATGATCGTCTGCCCCGCCTGGACCTCCCGGAGGACGGCCGCCGAGGCGTTGCGAAGCTCCCGTTGATTGATCGTTCGGCTCATCGTGAGAATTGCAGCGTTCGTGCTACAGCGTACAAAGGCAGGTCCGTAGAGAAGCCATCCGCGTGGCAAGGCTGACCTACCCCGACCTCGTCCGGTGGGAGCTCATCAGATGCTTCTCCGCTGGAGACGCTTCCCCCACGCGGCGTGGTTGTCGGTGTGGAGCCCTTCCTGCGGCGAGCGGAGCAGGCACCTGTGTTGAAGCGGGGCGGCCGTGTCGAGGTCCCTCCCGGCCTTCTCTACCGGCGTCGCGCTGGGAGGGCTCCGCTCCTGCGGAGCCCTCTTAGAACGTGTTACGCATCAGCCGAGCCCGGGATCCACCGTCCGGGCCCGTGCTCTTTCAATGCCGCATAGAGCTCCTCGAGTCGCCGGAAGTAGCGATCCGGATCGAAGTCCGCCGATCCCGTCATCATCTGGTACATTTCATCGCTGACCGCCAAGCCGACGAGGTGGACGGCCTCGTGGCGGGAGCCCGCGGCGGCGACGGTGCGGTCGAAGAAGGAACGGATGCCGGGCGGGTCGTCCGCGGCCACCTGGTTCTCGACGACGTTGTGGATCTCGAGGTGCATCTGCGGGCTCACGTCCTCCCCTTCCCGTCGGCGGGCGTCGAGGTCCTGAAGCTCCTCCCGCAGCTCCGGATCCGTCACCTCCGAGATGTCGGCGGGACGGTCGTCGGGTACGGAAGGCGCTGTTTCCTCGGGGCCCGTTCCCGCGGGATCGGCCGAAGCCTCCCGCCGCTCGTCCTTCCGCTTGCGACGCTGCTGCCGATCCGCCTTCTTGCGGCGTTTGGAGCTCATCGAAGGACCTTCTTCAGGAACCCATCCGGGTGCACGGCCCGGGGCCTCCCGGGCGTTCGCTCGGCCGTCCGGCGCTCCATGCGGGCGGCCTCGGACGCGGCGACGACGGGCCGTCGCCCCGAGACCGCGTGGCCCGCGGCCGGGCTGCGGTGGCAGCTGCGAAACAGGAAGGCCCGGTGACGCTGGAGGAGATGACGCGCGGCCCGCCTCTCAGGATCCGTCCTCCCCCGCGACCGAGAGATTGGTCACCTGCCTCAGGTCGATCAACCGGAAGCTCCCATCCGGCTCGTAGACGAAAACCGACCGCCTCGCGGGCGCGGGCCATGAGCTCCGGCTGCCTCACCGGGAGCACGCGCCCGTCAGGAACCAAGAGCGTGATGGGCTGGAACGGCCGCGCCTCGTGAAGATGTCGGATCTCGTCCATATTCATCGCACCCGCCCCATCCTACGCAGACCCTCGGTGGCGTCCGGGGAAAGCTCGAAACGTCCTGTCGCGTGGATCGCCACGAGCCGTTCGCCGACTTCGGGAAACCGCAACCCACCGGTCTCGTGACGGAGAGCGGAAGCTCCATCCGCCGGGCGAAAAGGATCCGAGGCCGAAAGGAAGACCCACCGAGCCCGCCACGGAGTCGGAAAGTGCGACGCACGAAAGGAAAGGGGCGCACGTCTTAGACAAGGACGGACGAGCCCCCTCACGGGTCCGGTGGAGCCGCCGGTCCCCTTCCAATTCCAGACTTCGCGGAATGTCGCCTCTGGCCCACGCTCCGTGCTCTGCGCTCCACGCCGCAGCGGCTCACGGCATGATCTTGCCCTCCGGCGTGTCCCAGCGGCGCTCGCCGGCCGACGTCTGCGGATGGGAGCGGTTGGCCCGGATGTGGTCCACCGCTTCCGCGGGATCGTCCGTGAGGTGGACCAAGTCCAGGTCCTCGCCGTCGATGTGGCCGTAGGCGAGCATGGTTCGCCGCAGCCAGTCGAGGTGGCCCTCCCAGAAGGTGCGGCCGACGAGGACGACGGGGACCTTGTGGACCTTTCCGGTCTGGATCAGCGTGATGCAGTCGTAGAGCTCGTCCATCGTGCCGAAGCCGCCCGGGAAGAAGACGAGGCCCACGGAGTACTTGGAGAACATGACCTTCCGGACGAAGAAGTAGCGAAAGTTGACGGCCTTGGTGAGATACGGGTTCGCCACCTGCTCGAAGGGGAGGATGATGTTGAGGCCGACGCTCTCCCCGCCCGCTTCCTTCCCGCCACGGTTGGCCGCCTCCATGAGGCCGGGCCCGCCGCCCGTGATCACCGAGAAGCCAGCGGCCGCGACCCGTCGTCCCATCTCCACGGCCGTCGGGTAGTACGGGTGGTCCGCCCCGGCACGCGACGAGCCGAAGACGCTGATGCCCGGGGGCACCCGCGCCATCATCTCGAAGCCCTCGACGAACTCCGCCATGATCCGGAAGACCCGCCAGGGGTCCTCCCCCATAACGCTCGCCATGGCACAACTCCGTAGGAAAGCGTGGAGCCCGGAAGACCGGGCGGGTCGGTCCTAACGGAAAGGAGTGTACACGGCCCTCGCTCGCCCGCGCGGCGACCGGCCCGTGCATCGAGATGCTCCGTGTGGGCGATCGCGGGCAGCGGCCTACGGGTCGCCGAGGCGCTTCTCCAAAGAGCTCACCGGTCGACCATGCTCGGAGAGGCGGTCGATGCCGTGGGTCTCGCAGACCTTCTTGAAGGCCGCGAGCAATTCCGCTCGGCTGCGGCCGTAGGGCCAGGTGAGCTCCGGATCCTCCTTCGCCGCGGCCCGCAGGTCGGGCCAGCGGACGAGCAAGACATAGCGGACGGGAAGGTGGGCGATCCGAACCCGCTGCAGAAGCGTGGGCCGGTCACGGACGGCCCGCCGGGCCTCGCGGAACAGACGCTCGGCGCGGAGCAGGACCTCGGGCGTGAGAAACGCCGCGTCGGGCGGGGTGAAGCAGTGGAGCTCGTAGCCCGTCGACTCCACGGCGTCGTGGGTCACCGCGATGTACCGCTCGAGGAA
>CAZQQP010000081.1:13542-16425 GCA_964595475.1 uncultured Planctomycetaceae bacterium
CCGTCCTCGGCGGCGTCGAACCGGTCAGTGTCGGCGGCGGGGCCGTAGTAGCCGTGGAGAAACTCCTCGATGAGCGCCTCGGCGTCGCGGGTGGGGTCCCACAGGAGCTTGGCGAGGACCCAGGAGCGGAGCGGGGCGAGCTCCGCGTGGGGGACGTTGTACGCACCCTGCTCGAAGAGGCCGCGGACGCTGTGGCCCACGAAGAACTCCACGTTGGGGCCGAGGACCCGGAGATTGGGATGGGGCTGGAAGTATCGGCTGAAGTTGGTGACGTAGTTCCAGACGTAGAGGCGGTCGCAGATCGCGGACCACCCCTCGATGTCCTTGCGAAAGGCGGCGTTGGCGGGGTGGGTCATCGGCTGGGAGAAGGAGCACTCGATGGACGCGAGGCGGACGATGACGTTGTCCCGCGGCCGGACGTGAGCGGGCGGCTGCCGGGTGTAGCGATAGGCCAGCGTGCTGATGGCGACGTCGGGAAATCGCGGTTCCACCCGCTTCGCCACGGCGTTGACGAAGCGGATCAGCGGGCCGGATGGGCTCCCCTCCTCCTTCTCCACGGCGCGGCAGGCGTCGCAGCGGCAGCGGGAGGAGCCCGGCCGGTCGTTCTGAGAGACCGAGACGATGTCGGCGTGGGGGCTCTCCTGCAGCCGGCGGCGCACCCGCCTCGCGACGTGCTCGACGAGGGCGTCGTCGGTCAGGCAGAGCTGAGCCGGTCCGCCGTCGTAGCGGTGTCTTCGCTCGCCCTCGATCCACGCGTACCACTCCGGGTGGTCGGCGAAGTGCTTCTCGGGCGGGACGAGGTCGTAGAAGGTGTGGACGAAGCCCGTGTAGGTGAGGTGACCCCCCTTCTTCTCGGGGATCGGCGGACGGTGGCCGTTGAGCTTGTTCCGGACGGCCCAGTCGGGGTCGAAGGCGCTTTGGGAGTAGACCTCGCGATACGCGAGGGGCGGCACGTGGCGGCGGTCCATCCGCGGGACGGAGAGGTTCGGCTCCTCCGGCGTGCGGGTGGCGCCGGGGGCCCACCAGCGGTAGCCGACCGCCCGCTCGAGGAAGCTGTGGACGGCGTAGAGCGTCCCCCGCGGCGCGGACGGCTCGCCGGTGAGCAGGATGCTCCGGCCCACGGTCCGCAGGAGAACGCCGTCGGGACCGAGGCCGCCGAGGTCGATCTCCTCCGCGGCGGACCGGGCGGCGGCGGGACCGACGGCGAGCGCGGGGCGAGCTGCGTCGCCCTCGCCGAGTGCCCGGATCGGGAACGTCGCCCCGGTCGCCCGCTCGAGGTGCCGCTTCAGCGCCTCCGCCGCGAAGGCCTGGGACGCGGGCGAGTCCTCGGCGACGCGGATGAGGTAGCGCGTCTCGCCGTCCGACGCGAGCGAGAGGCGCTCGCCCTTCTCGGCCGCGGAGACGGCGGCGACGCCCGTCGTGAGCATCGCGAGGGCCCCCCGCGAGAGAAGCAGCCTTGCATCGGCCAAGAAGAGGCGTCGGACGGCCGGCCGAGTGAGCGATAAGAGCATCGAGATCTCCAAGGCGGGTGGAGCACGAGGACCGGCGCGCCGGCCGGCCCGCAGCGAAAGGCGCAGCGTACCTCCGGCTCGCTCCTTCTCGAAGCGACCGCCGCGTGATATCCTCGGGCTTCTCCAAGCGCCGACGAAAGGAACCGCTCATGAGAGGCTGTCGGCTGATCTGCGCTGTCGCCGTGCTCGTCACCCCGCTCGCCGGCCGGCTGGCCATGGGCGGGGCGGAGCCGGTCGGGGTGCTTCCGAAGGGGGCGGACGGTGAGCCGCTGAACCTCGATCTCGAGACGGGCACCCTCGACGACTGGACCGCGAAGGGGAAGGCCTTCGAGGGTCAGCCGGTGAAAGGGACCATCCCCGAGCTGCGAAGCGGGAACACGAGCAAGCGGGCCAAGCCGCAGGGGAACCACTGGATCGGCGGCTACGAGCTGAAGGGTGACGACCCGACCGGCGTGCTCGAGAGCCGTCCCTTCAAGGTGACCCACCCCTACGCGAGCTTCCTCGTCGCGGGCGGCGACCACGAGAAGACCCGCGTGGAGGTGGTCCTCCGCGACAGCGGCAAGACGATCACCAAGGTCTCGGGCAAGCGGAGCGAGGTCCTCCGTCCCGTGGTCGTGGACCTACGAGACCATCAGGGCGAGCGCATCTTCGTCCGGCTGGTGGATCGCCACAGCGGCGGGTGGGGACACGTCAACTTCGACAACTTTCGGTTCCACGAGGAGCGGCCGTCGTTTCCGGAGCGGGCGCCGGGCCGTCCCGTCGCGTCCCGCGCCCTCGGCGGCGAGGAAGCGGCGAAGCGCATGACGGTGCCCGAGGGCTTCGACGTCCGGCTCGCGGCGGAGGAGCCGCGGGTGCGTCAGCCCATCGCGGTGGCGACGGACGCGAAGGGACGCCTCTGGGTGGCGGAGGCGTACAGCTATCCGAAGCGGCGGAAGGAGTCGAAGGCCCGCGACCGCATCCTCATCCTCGAGGACACGGACGGGAACGGGACGCTCGATAAGCGGAAGGTCTTCTACGAGGGGCTCAACCTTGTCAGCGGCATGGCGGTGGGCCTCGGCGGCGTCTGGGTGGGCGCCCCGCCCTACCTGCTGTTCATCCCCGACCGCAACGGCGACGACAAGCCCGATAGCGAGCCGAAGGTCCTCCTCGACGGGTGGGGCAAGCAAGACACCCACGAGACCCTCAACAGCTTCCGGTGGGGGCCGGACGGCTGGCTGTACGGCTGTCAGGGCGTGTTCACCCAATCCAAGGTGGGCAAGCCGGGCACGCCCGAGGAGAAGCGGACCACCCTCGACTGTGGCATCTGGCGGTACCACCCGACCCGCCACGAGTTCGAGGTCTTCGCCCACGGCGGGTCGAACCAGTGGGGCAT
>CAZQQP010000082.1:0-875 GCA_964595475.1 uncultured Planctomycetaceae bacterium
GGTGCCAAGGCGGAAGCCGACTTCCGCCTTGGCACCGATGAATAGGCTCAACTTCTTCTTTTCCGCCTCCTTATCCCACTTGCCCGACGGCGAGTCGGGGCAGCGACCCGCCCCGCGTCGGGTGGGCCGGCGGCTAGCCCCGTGTCTTCGGGAGATGGCGAACCGACGCCGAGGCCGAGCCCAGAGCGCTCGGCGATATAGCCCGATCATCTTGATCGGACCTGGTCGCCGGCCACGGGCGGCTCCGGGGGACGATCTCTCCCTCGGTGGGCCGCCGGGGCGACGCCCTGAGCGCCCGGTGAGACCGAGGGGTTCGGGCAGGCACGCGAACGGTTTATGGCCGGTCGCGTGCGTGTGCCTCGCCTTGCCCCCTCCGAGGCGCGGAGCGAGGCTAGCGCGCCCACAATCCGACCGGCCGCAATCCATACTCACACACGGTCTAAGAAGCGGCCGACGCTCTCGTTTCCACACACGGAACCGCCCATTCGAGTGGGGGACCCGGTGACCGACGAACGGACACCCGACGACTGGATCCGGAGCGCGGTGGCCGAGCACGAGGCGCCGCTCCTCCGCTACACGACGAACCTTCTCGGCGACGGCGACCGCGCCCGCGAGGTCGTCCAGGAGACGTTCCTCCGGTTGTGTCGCCAGCCGCGTCACAAGGTGGACCGCGGGCTGAAGACATGGTTGTTCGTCACCTGTCGTCGGTCCGCCCTCGACGTTCTGCGAAAGGAGAGCCGCATGGACCGCCTCGACGACGCCCAGCCACCTCGGTCGAGCGCCGCCGCGTCGGAGCCCCCCGCCGCGGTCGAGCAGGAGGAGACCCAACGCCGTCTCCTCTCGTATCTCGCGGAGCTACCCGACAAGCAGCAGGA
>CAZQQP010000082.1:885-11283 GCA_964595475.1 uncultured Planctomycetaceae bacterium
GTTCAGCGGCGGCCTCAGCTACCGCCAGATCGCGGAGGTGACGGGTCTCAAGAGCGGCTACGTGGGCTACCTGATCCACCACGGGCTGAAGAACCTCCGCGAGCGGATGGCGGCCGACGGCGCCTGACGACCAAGGTGGACGAGAACACGCGACGACACGCGGCCGGCGAGCGACCGGCCGTCTCCAAGGAGCACACCGATGGCACACGAGATCCCCGAAGAGAAGCTCACCGCCTACGCCCTCGGCGAGGTCACGGACGAGGCGGAGCGGGCCCGAATCGAGGCCCACATCGCGGAGAACCCCGACGCCGCGGCCCACGTCGACCGAACCCGCTCCCTCGGGCGGGACCTCGCGGAGGCGATGGCCCACGCGTCCGAGGGCACGCTCACGGACGAGCAGCGAGCGGCGATCGAGCGAGAGAAGACGCGGCGGGAGCGGACCGTCCTCTTCCGCTTTCCGAAGACGCTCGCCGCCGCGGCGGCGATCCTGGTCCTCGGCAGCGTGGCGACGGCGGTGTATCTCTTCGCGCTGGGGGTCGGCTCGTCCGGGGTGAAGCTCGCGTCCACAACCAGCCCCGCCCCTGAAGGGAGCTCGCCCGGTCCCGATGCCGACTCCGCTTCCGGCGCTGCGGCGACGGAAGCCAACGGGCCGGCGACGACGAGCAGCGGGTCCGCCTCCTCCCAGGCGACGTCGGGAGGGGGCGCGGAGTCGTCGTCCACGGACGCGGCCGGATCGGCGGAGGAAACCCGACCCACCGCCAAGGCGAGGCCGAGCCGATCCGCGGACCGTCGCAAGTCGGCGGCGGAGAGCGCCGCGTCGCCTCGAGCGACGTCCGCCCCGTCGTCGGGAAGCGCAAAGCAGACGGGCGCGCCGCCAAGGGTCGCGAAGAAGAAGACCGCCCCGCGCCCACGCGTCCCTTCCGAAGCCAAGAGAGCGGAGGAGGCCGCCGTCCGTCGGGGACCGCGGCGAGGCGGGCGCGAGCTCAACACGGAGCAGTACGCCCGCATCCGCGACAATCCCTTCTACCGCGCCGACGAGCGGCCGCTGTCCACCTTCTCGGTGGACGTGGACACCGCGAGCTACGCCAACGTCCGCCGCTTCCTCCTCCGCGAGCACCGGCTGCCGCCGAAGGACGCGGTCCGCATCGAGGAGATGATCAACTACTTCGACTACGGCTACGAGCCGCCGTCCACGCCGCCGGGCAAGGGGGGTGACCCCTTCGCCGCCCACATGGCGGTCGCCGGCTGTCCGTGGAAGGCCCACCATCGCCTCGTCCGCATCGGGCTGAAGGGATGGGAGCCGCCGACGGGGCAGCGAAAGCCCGCGAACCTCGTCTTCCTCCTCGACGTCTCGGGCTCCATGAAGCGGCCGAACAAGCTGCCCCTCCTCAAGCAGGCGTTCAAGAAGCTCGTGGAGCAGCTCCGGCCCAACGACCGGGTCACCATCGTGGTCTACGCCGGCGCGTCGGGCCTGGTCCTCGAGCCCACGCCGGCGACGAAGAAGCGGAAGATCCTCGACGCGCTCACCCGGCTCCAGGCGGGCGGGTCGACCAACGGCGGCGAAGGGATCAAGCTCGCGTATCGCAAGGCGGAGGAGGCCTACCTCGAGGAGGGCATCAACCGGGTCATCCTCGCGACGGACGGCGACTTCAACGTGGGCGTCACAAGCCGCGGGGCGCTGACCCGGCTCATCGAGAAGAAGGCCAAGAGCGGGGTGTACCTCTCGGTGCTCGGGTTCGGCACGGGCAACGTCAAGGACGACCGGATGGAGCAGCTGTCCAACAAGGGCAACGGCAACTACTCCTACATCGACTCCGCCCGCGAGGCGGAGAAGGTCCTCGTCGACCAGGTCGCCGGCACGCTCCGGACGATCGCGAAGGACGTGAAGCTCCAGGTGGAGTTCAACCCGGCCGAGGTGCGGTCGTACCGCCTCATCGGCTACGCCAACCGCATCCTGGACAAGGAGGACTTCAGCGACGACACGAAGGACGCCGGCGACATCGGCGCCGGCCACACTGTCACGGCGTTGTACGAGGTCGTGCCGGCGGAAGCGCCGACCGGCGACCCGGCGAAAAAGAAGGCGCTGCGAAAGCGTGTCCGCGAGGTCCGGGCCACCCTGGAGTCGGCGGACCTGACCGACGAGGCGCGTCGGAAGTACGAGGCGGAGCTGAAGAAGCTCCAAGCGAAGCTCGCGGAGCTGGAGAGGCCAGCGGGCCGCTCCGTGGACGCGTTGAAATATCAGAAGACGAAGAAGCTCGCGAAGGCCGCGAAGTCGGGCGAGCTCCTGACCGTGAAGATCCGATACAAGGAGCCGGACGAGAAGAAGAAGCAGGGGACCAGCGAGCTGCTGAAGTTTCCCGTGGAGGACAGCGGGACGCCCTTCCGCGAGGCGTCCAAGGACTTCCGGTTCGCCGCGAGCGTCGCCGCGTTCGGCATGCTCCTCCGCGACAGCGAGCACAAGGGAAGCGCGACCTACGAGGACGTCCGCAAGTGGGCGAGCGGGAGCGTGGGGGAGGATCCCCATGGCTACCGAAGCGAGTTTCTCCGCATGGTGAAGGAGGCCAAGGCCCTCGCCGAGGAGGGCTCGCGATGAGCCAACGGCTCGCGTACTTCACGACCCGTCACCCGACCGTCGAGCGCGCGGCGCTCGACGGTCGGGTTATATAGCCGAATCCTCCGGATTCGGCTGTCCGGCTACGAGTGCGAACAACCGTTCCGCTGCGCCCGTGGATTGCCACCGCCCGACCAGGATGGTCGGGCTATTGCGGAGCCGCCCGGTTCGGCGGGACTGCCACCCGTTACCCTCCGAGCATCTCCACGGCGGTGACGAGACGAAGGT
The DNA here is from genome assembly GCA_964595475.1 of uncultured Planctomycetaceae bacterium. Classification (GTDB taxonomy): domain Bacteria; phylum Planctomycetota; class Phycisphaerae; order Phycisphaerales; family Zrk34; genus CAZQQP01. The sequence continues at coordinate 3,725 of CAZQQP010000082.1, forward strand.
CACAGATCGCGAACCGGTCGGACGGCTCTCCGTCGCCCAGCTCGGGAAGCGCCACGACGGCTCGGTTCCGGAGCAGCGCGAGCATCTCCGGGTGGCGGACCGTGTAGCTCTCCCCACTCGCCGTCACCATCCGAAACGGCTCGAAGGGTTGCCGGTTGAGGATCTCTTGGACGTTTTGTCCGTCCATATGAAGCTTTTACGGATGAAGCTCACCGAATCAGTGGAAGCGTAAGAGTTTTCGGCCACCCCTTTCAAGGTGCCCGCGCAGCGTAGTAAGCTGGAGGAAAGCCGGATGGAGCCGGCGGAGCCACGCCGAAAGGGAGTTCGGTGTTACCCAAGGCACTTCAACGATTTACGGAAAAGGTCCCCATCACGGCAATGGCCGGCGCCGTCGCTGCCCGCCTGCTGAGTGCGAGCCGGCTAAACGATCTCTTCGAGCGGGTGGCGGACGTCCAGTACACGCGGAAGCTGACGTTCGGGACGCTGTTCGATCTGATGAGCGCCGTCGTCTGCGGCGTCTATCCCTCGGTGCATCGGGCATGGCGGGACGCCGAAGGGATCGCCGGCTCCGTGCAAGCGGTGTAAGGAGGCGGAAAAGAAGAGGTTGAGCCTATACGCCAAAGCGAGGAGCGGGAAGCCTCCTTCCTTTGGCGTGGGCTTCGAACCATGTGCGATGCCCCGCCGACCGCAGATCCCGGCATCTGCGGACGTTGCGCCTGCTCGATCATCGGCTTCGCCGTCTCATCGGTGCCAAGGCGGAAGCCGACTTCCGCCTTGGCACCGATGAATAGGCTCAACTTATTCTTTTCCGCCTCCTTACCAGACCGCTGCCATCGCAATCCGTCTGCTCAGAGGAGAGGCCGACAATCAAACGCCGTTTGCGCGAGAGCATGGTCTTCGGCCGAGAGCCATCGGGCCGGTCGAGGAGAATCTCGAAAAAACCTATATCGTTCGCCTGTACGCCGAATACGAGGCCGCCTTGCGAGCCTGCTGGCGAGAGTGGCTCGGCAGGACAACCCGCCCGCGCATGGAGACACTCATTAATCGGCTTGCACCGGCGTTTACTTTTCATGGACTCATTCAGCAGGTCCACGACGTCCGGCGGGTTCGGAACGCCCTCGTCCACGAGGAGTCCACGGCGAGCGTGACTCTGAGATGGTCGGAGTGTCGAGCACGCCTCTGCCGGTTTATCGGTCTCCTCGACAGCAACTGGTAGCTCGTTTCCGGGCCATCACTCCCCACGTCCGGCCGATACGCCGGTGCGAGCCTTCGCTACTCGTAGAGGAGATGGCGGCCGCGAGCCTTCCGAAAGCGACCCAGCGGTCCCTCCCACGCCTTCCGGAGGTCCTCCACGCCCTCTTGCCACGCGGCGTGGGTCTTCTCGTCTCCCACCATTTCGAGGACGCCGCCCGCCTCGAACGCGTCGCCGAAGAGACGCTCGAGGTGGTGGGCGATCGTCAACCCCGCGCGAGCGGGTCGGAGGGCGGCCCGATCCGTCACTGTGATGTGGACCCCGCCGCAGCGCTCCCCCGAGAAGGCGCTCGACTCCGGTGTGAAGACGATCGGGGTGAACCGAAGCCCCGCGATGGCGGCGTCGTTGAGGGCGGACGCGAGACGGGCCGGGCCGCGGGTGGAGGGTCCCGGCGCGATCCAGGGCGCGCCGAGGCGCTCGAACGGCTCGTCCGTGCCCCGTCCCACCGACAGATTCGTCCGCTCGAGTAGACCCACCGCCGGGTAGAGGACCGCTTCCTCCGGGTTGCGGAGGTTGGGCGAGGGGTCCGGCCAGCGAAGGCCCGTCTCGTCCCACCACATGCCTCGGTTCCAGCCGTCCATCCGGACCACCGAGAGGTCGCACCCGATGCCGCCCCGCTGATTGAAGAGCCGGGCGAGCTCCCCCACGGTCATGCCGTGGGTGAGCGGCAGGGGGCGATACGCGATGAACGACAGCTTGTCCTCGTCGACGACGGGGCCGCGAGCCCCCATCGGCGCGATGGGGTTGGGCCGGTCGAGGACCACGAAGCGAGCGCCGTGTTCCGCGGCCGCCTCCATCGCGTATCCCATCGTGGTGATGTAGGTGTAGAAGCGGGTGCCCACGGACTGCACGTCGAACAGAAGCGTGTCCACGTCCGAGAGCATCTCCTTGGTCGGCCGTCGGTGGTCGCCGTAGAGGCTGACGACGGGGACGCCCGTCTCCTCGTCCTCGCCGCCGGTGACCTTCCCCGACCGCTTTCCGCCGAGGCCGTGCTCGGGGGAGAAGATCTTGACCAGGTCGACCGCCGGGGAGCGGTGGAGGAGGTCGATCGTCCGCGTGCCGAAGCGGGTCCGCCCCGTGTGGTTCGTGATCAGCCCGACGCGGTCGCCGTCGATGCGCTGGAAGTGCCGCCACGCGAGGACGTCGACACCGGTGCGGACCGTCGACGGCTCTCTCCGCCCGAGCGCCGCCTCCGCGGCGACGGACGCGACGGCCCACCGGAGGTCGAGAACGTCGCCCTCGCCGTCGGGGTGGAGGCGGTTGGTCAGGAAGACGACGTAGACGTCGTGGGCGGGGTCCATCCAGAACATCGGGCCCGTGAAGCCCGTGTGGCCGAACGTCGCCGTCCGGTCGAAGCGACGGCCGCGGGCGGACGAGTAGGCCGTGTCCGCGTCGAACGCGAGCGTGCGGGTCCCCGCGTCGTTCGGCAGGCGGTGGCGCCGCGTCATGCGGTCGACGGTCGCGGGTTGGAGCACGCGACGGCCGCCGACCGTGCCGCCCGCGAGGATCATCCGGCAGAACCGACCGAGGTCGCCGGCGGTGGAAAAGAGGCCGGCGTGGCCCGCGACGCCGTCCATCGCCGCCGCCCGCGGGTCGTGGACCTCTCCCACGAGCATCTCCTGGTTCCGCCGCATCGTGGCGGCCGTCTCCTCCCGCCAGGACTTCGGCGGGTTGAAGCGGGTGCGCTCCATGCCTGCGGGGCTGAAGACCTCCTCCTTCGCGAACGTGTCGAGACGGCGTCCCGTCAGCGTCTCCACGAGGCGGCCGAGGACGATGTACCCCACGTCGCTGTACTCGAAGCGGCTCCCCGGCTCCGCCTGCGTGGGGAGGGCGTCGATGCGGCGGTACGCCGCGGACCGGCCGTCGCGATAGGCGTCCACCGGGTTGTCGGGGATGAGGCCGCCGGTGTGGAGGAGGAGCTGGCGAACGGTGATGGCCCCCTTGCCCTTCTCTCCGAACGACGGGATATGCTCGGCGACGCGGTCGTCGAGGCTCAGCTTCCCCTGCTCGACCAGCCGCATGACCGCCGTCGCGGTGGCGACGGGCTTGGTCAGCGACGCCACGTCGAAGAGGGTGTCCTTCCGCATCGGCCGCTTCTCAGGGGCCACCATGCGGTGGCCGTAGGCCTTGTGGTAGAGGATCTCGTCTTTCCGGCCGACGAGCAGGACCGCGCCGGCGGTTTGCCCGTCGTCGATGGCGGACTCGATCAAGCGGTCCGCGTGCCGCATGTGCTCGCGGTCGAGCGCCGCCGCCGACGCGGGTCGCGTGAGAAGCGCCGTGAGCACCAAAAAACCAGTCAGATATCGCATGGCTGTATCCGGTGTGAAGCGGAAAGGTCCGAAATCGATGAGGATGGAAAGCACGGACAAGGCCGCGGACGGCCGTGTCCGTGCCACCCGGGGCCGTGAGCCAATGGCGATCGCATCCGTGCGGGCCATCCTGGGCTCCGCGGGAGCGGAGCCCTCCCGTCGCGACGTCGGTCAAGAGGCATCGGGAGGGCGAGGACCCGAGGGTCCCGAAGAGACGCCTGCCGCGCCTCTTTCGGGCCGATTTCCTCATGCGAGGCTGCCCCCACTGTCGGAAGGTCGGACGCCATCGCCCACAAGCGGAGAACCCGACTTGGTTCACGGCGTTGGGTGCCACTGGCAGCTCGTCTGCCAGTGGCCACGGCCGGCGAACCGGCCCAGACGGTCGCTCCGGCGAGTGAAGCTCGGCCGGCGGGTCCGGCTGTCCGTCCGTTGCCTCGCCGGCCGAGGCGTCCACCACCCATCGCGCGGGCGGGAACGGTCGCCGGCTCAGCCCTCCGTCGCCTCGCGGATCGCCGTCCGGAACCGCTCGATGGGCGCCGGCTGCTGTGTCCACTGCTCGAACTGCTCCGCGCCCTGTCGGATGAACATCTCGAGGCCCGAGACCGCCCGGTGGCCCGCCTCCTCCGCCTCCTTCAGCAACCGCGTGGTCGGCGGGTTGTAGATGGTGTCGAAGACGACCGTCGTCTCGCCGCGACCCCGCGGCCACGTCTCGATCGGCGACGCGTCCGTATTCGGGTGCATGCCCACCGGCGTGCAATTGATGTAGACGTCGCACAGCGAGTCGGGCAGCTCCTCCATCGGCGCGGCGGCCACCTTGGCCGCCCGAGACGTCGCGTCGCCGAGGCGCTGCGTCAGCTCCTCGGCGAGGCTCCGTGCCTTCTCGTAGGTGCGGTTGTACAGCACCACTTCCGCGCCGTATCCCGCGAAGCCCGCGGCGACCGCCCGCGCCACGCCGCCGGCTCCGAGGACGGCGACTCGCCGTCCCGCGATCCCTTCCCGTCCGCCGCCGAGGGCCGTGGCCACCGCGTCGAGGGCGGCGCCGTAGTCCGTGTTGGACACGTGGACGGAGCCGTCGTCGCGGACCGTCAGCGTGTTCGCGGCGCCGATGGTCTCGGTGATCGGGTCGATCGTCCCGCCGGTCTCCCGCGCGTAGCGGAGCAAGTGCTCCTTGTGGGGGAGGGTCACGGACGCCCCGCGGAAGTGGAGCGGACGGAACGCGAGCCAGGATCCGACCGTCGCTTTGAAGTGCTCGTACTCCGGCGGAACCGGAAGCGGGAGGTACACCGCGTTCGTGTCCGTCTCGTCGAAGCCCGCGTTGTGGATCACCGGCGACAGCGAGTGCTCCACGGGCCAGCCGATCACGCCGTGGACCGCGGTCGCCGCGTCGATCGCGTCCCACCGATAGCGTCGCTTCACCGTCTCCACCGCCGGCTGACCCGGTGCCGTCACCTCTCCCTCTTCCAGCCCCGCGAACGTCAGGAGGGCGCCGAACTTCTTGGCGAGCACCCGCGAGGGGAGGCCGAAGGTCCCCATGCACAACGCGATGGTCGGCTTGTGCTGGGCGGTGAGCAGCTCGAAGGCCTCGAGGTTGTCCCGCAGCGACCGGGCCCGCCACGCCAGCTTCATCACGCGGCACGTCGGATCGCCGGCCATCGCCTCTACCCGCTGGAGCAGGTCCCGCGGCCGGGCGTTGAAATCGTGGGTGGAGAGGATCAGCCCCGTGGTGGTCGTCCCCGCCTGGCCGGGGTGATCCACGGTCTGCTCCGCGGCGAGGCGGAGCTCGGGGGCCTGCTGGTACGCCGCGAGCTCCACGTCGATGTACGCCGGCTGCTCCGTGCCCACCGCCTCGAACAGCGCCGCCCGCGTCGCGTCGTCGAGGTCGGCCTCGCCACCCTCCGCACGGGTCCGACAGGTGACGATGCACGGCAGCGAGCACCGCCGGACGAGTTCCACGGCCTGCTCCGTGGTGAGGGGGCTGCCGTCGAGGCGGAGCTCCACCATGTCCGCCCCCCGCTCCGCCGCGAGCGACACCTGGGCGACGGCCTGATCGACGGACTCCACTCGGATGGGGACGCACAGCCAGGTCATCGGCTCCCAGTATAGCGGTCGCCACGGAGTGCACACGTCGAACCCTCCGGTTCGACGTGCCCATACAGCCGAATCCTCTGGATTCGGAGGTCTGGTGGGTGGATCGAACGGCAAGTGGGATGTACTTGTCCCCGCGTCGGGGAGCGGACAGTCCCCGCGAAGGGCGCCGGATGGACAGAAGGGGGGCGCCGGCGGCGAGGGAGGGAGTGAGCAGGCCGAAGGTGCCGGCCCGTGGCGCGACCGCCCGACCAGGATGGTCAAGCGATGACCGGACCCGCTGCGTTCAGGGGCGGGTCGCCCGCCCCGCCTCGAGGTAGGCGAGGAGGTCGAGGATCTCCTCCTTGGTGAGCGTGTCGAGAAGGCCCTCGGGCATCGGCGAGACGGGCAGCCGCCGGTGGGAGCGGATCCGCTTCTTCGGAACCTCCACCACGCGGTCCGCGTCGAGCGGGTTCGGGGCGAGGCGGAGGACGGGCTTGCGATAGTCGCCGCGGCGAACGAGGCGGCCGACGATCTTCTTCTCCTTCGTCACGACCTCGACGAGGCGGTGCTTCTCCGGGACCACCTGGGAGGGGCGGAGGATCGCTTCGAGGAGGCTCCGGCGGTCCAGACGCCGCGCCACGTTCGTCAGGTCGGGCCCGACGGAGCGGCCCGTCGTGCCCACGCGATGGCAGCGGACACACTGAGCGGCGGCGAACATCTTCTTGCCCCGACGGAGGTCCCTCCCTTCGTCCACGGCGTCGAGCGACCCGACGAGATCCTCCACCTTCCAGTCGCGAACGAAGTCGCGGGAGGCCTTCGCCGCGGGCGGAAGCGGGTCCTCCTCTTGCTTCTGAAGCAGCGGCTCGAGCCGCTTCCGCTGCGAGGGAGGGAGCGCCTCGATCGCGTCGGTTCGAATCTTCTGAACGAAGGTGTCCATCCCGGCCCCGCCGGTGAACCCGTCCATCCGGCGGAGGTGGCGGAAGTAGCGGCGACGCCGCTCCGTGGTCCACCCGACCTTCGCCTTCCGCAGGACGAACAGGTCGTGCATGACCGCCTTCTGCGAGGACACCCGGTCGAGATGGTCCAGGATGGCCGGAACCGCGTCGGGCGAGCCGAGGTCCACGAGGAGGTGGCTCCCGCGGCGGTCCACCGAGAAGGTTCCGTCGGGATAGATCGCCTCGATGCGACGGATGACCCGGCGACGGTGGGCGTCCGTGAGGTTCTCGACGCCGACGGTGTCGACGCAGAGGCGGTAGGTCCAAAGCGCGGTGCGCTTCTGGCGGGTGGGGAGGGGAGCGAGCGGCATGTCCGTGAGACGGGCGAGGACCTTCCGGCTCAGCGCCGGCTTCGCCGCCCTCGCCAGCGCCATCCACGCCGTCAACGCGGTCGGCGGGTCGCGCTCGGTGAGCGCCCGCGCCCGCCAGAGCTTCATCGGTTGGCGCTCCACGACCACGCGGGCGGTCTGGCGGAGCCAGGGGTCGGGGCTGCCGAGGTGGGGCCAGGCCGCGTCGACCGCGTGCTTGCCCGTCTCGTCGAGCAGCGACTCGAGGCGTCGGCGCAACGCTCGGGCGTCGGTGGAAGCGCGGCGGCGGGCGGTCTGCTGAGCGGTCGGCTCGGAAGCCTCGACGGGAGGGCCGGTATACCGGACGCGGTAGAGGCCCGACTGCGTCTTCCGCCCGCCCGTCACGAGGTACATGCCGCCGTCGGGGCCGAAGGCGAGGTCCGTGACGTTGAACGGACGTCCCTTGAGGAACACCTCCGCCCCGCACGCGTAGCTCGCCCCGCGGGGCGCGGTGTGGACGGCGAGGACGCGGCCGTAGGCCCAGTCGAGGATGAACAGCGCGTCGCGGTAGGGCGGGGGAAAGTGACTGGGTGTGCCGAAGGCGACGCCCGTCGGCGAGCCCTTGCCCACGTCCAGGTTGGGCGGCGGG
>CAZQQP010000082.1:11293-15383 GCA_964595475.1 uncultured Planctomycetaceae bacterium
GGATGCTCGAGGTCGTAGGGCGGCCACTCCCGCGTCCGCCCCCGCCAGCCGTAGTCGGCACCCGCGACGAGGTGGCGGACCCGCGTCGGGCGGTACCAGGGGGCGCCCATGTCGTACTCCGCGTCGGCGTCATAGGTGAAGAGGGCGCCGGACGGGTGGAATGCCAGTCCGTATGGGTTGCGAAGGCCGGCGGCGAGAAGGGCCCACTGCTCCGTCTTCGGGTCGAAGCGGAGGAGGAAGCCCTCCTTCCCCCGCAGCTCCTCGGGACGGTGGCGAAGCGGCGACGTCATATCGTCCACGTCCGACGGCAGGTTCACCGCGTCGCCGTGGATCGCGTAGAGACGGCCCTCCGGCCCGATGGTGAGGCCGTTCCGCCCGTGGCCCGACCCGCCGCGAAGGCGGCGGAGACGCTCCGTCACGTCGTAGCGACCGTCGCCGGTGGTGTCGCGGAGGCGGTAGAGGCCTTTCGACCCGTTGGCGTGGACGTAGAGCGTGCCGTCCGTACAGGCGAGGCCGCGGCACTCCTCGAGCTCTCTCGCCACGTGCTCCACCGCCGTCACGTCTCCTTCCTTCCCGAAGGAGACGCGGAGCACACCCCGGTCCTCTCGCCCGACGAGGGCACGCCCCTCGCCGTCGAAGGTGAGGCTGATCCACGAGCCCTCGTCCGGGCGGGCGGAGCGAAGCCGCTCGATGGTGAAGCTGTCCGCGGTCTGAAACGACGACGGCGTGGCTCGGGCCTTCGCCCCCTTGGCCTGCTTCCACTGCTGATAGTTGTCGAAGGGCGTGACGGCGACGTCCTCGGCGCCGAGCGACCACGGACGGTCCGCGACGGCGCCGAAGGTCGCCGGCTTTCCCCACTCCTCCGCGTCGAAGCCGGCCTTCCGCCACCCTTCCGCCGGCGTGGTCGCGGCGGACCAGGAAGGCCCGGAGACGACAGTCTTTCCGCTGTCCCCGAGGCTCACCCGGACCGCCACGGCGGCCGCGGGCCCGACGGCCTTGGCGCGGACCGCGACGACGTTCGCCCCGCGACGGAGGGCGCTCCGGACGTTCGTGCGGACCTTCGGCTGGTGAGCCCTTCGTCCCGCGACCTCGCGGCCGTTGACCCAGACCCGCAGGTGGGCGAAGTCCGAGAGGGCCGACAGCGTGGCCGCCGCCGGCAGCGTCGTCAGGTCGAGCCGCTTCCGGAACAAGCCGACCTCGCCGGCCTCGCGACCCTCCGCGACCCACAGCCACTTCGGGCCCGACGCCGCGGCGAGCGGCGTCTCGGCGGAGACGAGGCCGCACGCGGCGACAAGGGTTGCGAGCCAGGAAGCGCGTCGCAGTCCGATGCTGTTCCGTCCGTTTCGCATCGTGGTGAGATCCGTTACATTCCTGCTCATAGATATCGGATCTTGGACACGATGTGAACCGGCACAAGGGCCGACTCATGCGACGCGCTTCGATTGTCCTCGCCGTGGGGGTCGGGTGCAGCTTCTTCTTTTCCGACGGACGGGCGGCGGAGCCGCTGAAGATCGCACCCTTCGAGGCGGACGCGACCCCGCCCATCGGAAGCCCCCTCGCGTACGACCCGCTCGAGAAAGTGGTCATGCCCCTCAGCGCCCGCGGCGTCGTGGTGATGGGGAAGGGGAAGCCGATCGTCCTCTGCGCGGTCGACTGGATCGGCATCGGCAACGACGGCCAGACCGTGTGGAAAAAGGGCCTCGCCGACGCCGCCGGGACGGTGCCCGAGCGGGTCGCCGTCCACACGCTGCACCAGCACGACGCCCCCCGGTGCGATTTCAGCGCCGAGCGGCTCCTCCGCAAGCGGGGCCTCGGCGGCGTCATGTTCAACGCCTCGTTCGCCCGGAAGACGGTGGAGCGGACCGCCGCGGCGATCGAGGAGGCGATGGAGCACCCGAAGAAGGTGACCCACCTCGGCCTCGGCGAGGCGAAGGTGAAGAAGGTCGCCTCCAACCGCCGCATCCTCGGGCCCGACGGGAAGGTGGCGGAGATGCGGTGGACGTCGACCAAGGACCCGGCCCTCCGCGCCAAGCCGCCGGGCGTCATCGATCCCTACGTGAAGGTGATCAGCTTCTGGCGGGGCGACGAGCCGCGGGGGGTCCTCAGCTACTACGCCACGCATCCGCAGAGCTACTACCGCACGGGCGGGGCCAACCCCGACTTCCCGGGCATCGCCCGGAAGATGCGGCAGAAGAAGGAGGGGGCCCTCCACGTCCACTTCAACGGCGCCGGGGGGAACATCGGCGCGGGCAAGTGGAACGACGGCTCCCACGAGAACCGCCAGATCCTCGCCAACCGCCTCGCCAAGGGGATGGCCAAGGCGTGGGAGGCGACGGAGAAGCGGCCGATCACCGCGGAGGACGTCGCCTGGGAGGTGGAGCCCGTCTCCCTTCCGCCGGCCCGCCACCTCGACGAGGAGGCGCTGGAGAAGAAGCTCAACAACGACCAGGTGAAGCCGTCGGACCGCGTCGACGCGGCCAAGGCGCTCGCATGGCTCCGCCGGTGCAAGAGGGGGGATAAGATCCCGATCGGCTGTCTCACACTGGGGAAGGCCCGCATCCTCCACATGCCCGGCGAGCTCGCGGTGGAGTACCAGCTCGCGGCGCAGGCGATGCGGCCGGACAAGTTCGTGGCCATGGCCGCCTACGGCGACTACGCCATGGGGTACATCAGCCAGGCCCACCACTACTGGCAGGGCGGCTACGAGGCGAGCGAGCGGGCGTCGAGGGTGGCCCCCAGCGCCGAGGCCGTCCTGCAGGAGGCCATGGCCAAGCTTCTCGACGCCAAGAGCACGAAGTGATTCGGGCGACCCTCGCCCTCCGCGGCTTTACCGAACGCGACACCGTTGCCGGACGACGTGGCCGGGAGGGCGACGCTCGTGCCGTTGGAAGAGGGGCATAGACAGCCAGTACGGGCAAGGCCGCGGACGGCCTTGCCCGTGCCACCCGAGCAGGGACCACGCTTGGCGACGGTTTCACTGAGCTCACCGCGTGGGGTGGCACGGGCAGTCAGCTCCCAGTGCGCCGTGGCGCGGCGATGCGGTCGGACCCACGGAGGCCCCGGCCGTCGTGTAGGCTCAGCGCGTCGATGGCTGCCAGACGGTCGGGCCGGCCCTGTGGCGCACACGCTCGCGGTCGCGAAACACGGCCCGGCGCCATCCCGAGCGCGGTGCGGCTTCGCGTTGACATCGTCAGACGGCGGGCTTTGAATCGCCGGAACGCGTCAACGGGTCGCCTCCCGCCCAGGCCGAAGGAGCCGCACATGCGTTGGTCGTGGAAGATCGCCCGGATCGCGGGCGTCGACGTCTTTATCCACTGGACGTTCACCCTTCTTCTCATCTGGATCGCCGCGGTCTATATCTCCCGCGGCGACGGGGTCTGGGCGGCGCTCGGCGGCATCGCCTTCATCCTCACGATCTTCGTCTGTGTGGTCCTCCACGAGCTCGGCCACGCGCTGGCGGCGCGTCGCTTCGGCATTCCGACGCGCGACATCACGCTCCTGCCCATCGGCGGCGTCGCGAGGCTCGAGCGGATGCCCGAGGAGCCGTACAAGGAGCTGTGGGTGGCCGTCGCGGGCCCGCTGGTCAACGTCGGCATCGCCGCCCTCCTGCTCGTCGTGGTCGCCATCAATGGCATCGGCGCAGCCGCTCCCGCTGCGGAGGAGCCGGTAAAGAAGCTCGCCGACGTGCCCTTCGCGGCGAAGCTGCTGTACGTGAACATCGCCCTGGTGGTCTTCAACCTCCTTCCGGCCTTCCCGATGGACGGCGGCCGCGTGCTCCGGGCCCTTCTCGCCACGCGGATGGAGTACGGCCGGGCCACTCACATCGCGGCCAGTGTCGGCCAGGGCATGGCGGTCCTCTTCGCCGTGCTCGGCTTCTTCTACAACTGGTTTCTCATCTTCATCGCGCTGTTCATCTACCTCGGCGCCCAGCAGGAGGCCCACGCCGCGCAGGTGCGGACCGCGCTTCGCGGCATCCCGGTTCGCGACGTCATGATCCGTCGGTTCCGGAGCCTCTCGCCCGACGACACGCTCGAGACCGCCGTTCAGGAGCTGCTCGCCGGGGACCAGCGGGACTTTCCCGTGGTTCGGC
>CAZQQP010000083.1:0-14753 GCA_964595475.1 uncultured Planctomycetaceae bacterium
AGTCGGCTTCCGCCTTGGCACCGATGAGACGGCGAAGCCGATGCTCGAGCAAGCGGATGATCCGGGTGACGCGGAACATCTCGATCGACGAGGGAGAGCTCATCGAGCGCTTCGTCGGGTCGCCGGGGCCGGGCGGCCAGCGGGTGAACAAGACGTCCACGGCGGTGCAGCTCCGCTTCGACGTGGAGCGGTCGCGTTCCCTCCCGGAGGACGTCCGTCAGCGGCTCAAGCAGCTCGCCGGCCGCCGCCTCACATCGGAGGGCGTGCTGATCCTCGAGGCCCGCCGCGCTCGCTCCCGCCAACGCAACCGCGAGGCGGCCGTCGAGCGCCTCACGGATCTGATCCGCCGGGCCGCCCGCCCGCCGAAGCCTCGCCACCCGACGAGGCCCTCTCGTGCCGCCCGCCGCCGTCGCCTCGAGTCCAAGCGGCGGCGGGGCCAGCAAAAGCGGGTACGGCGGAACAACCGCGACCCGGAGGAGTAAGCCCTCACCTCGGTCCGCGACTGTCGCCGACCATCCTGTTTTTTCCGAGTGGGAGCTCGGCGAATCGGATCAGCGGTCGCCCTTCGGCCGGGCCTCGTTGACCCGGAGCTGTCGCCCGTCGAACTCGTTGCCGTCGAGGGCTTCGATGGCCGCTTGGGCCTCCTGGTCATCCGTCATGGTGACGAAGCCGAACCCCCGCGACTGGCCCGTCTCGCGATCCGTGATGACCACCGCGTCCTCCACTTCCCCGTGCTCGGAAAAGAGGTTCCGAAGTGCCTCTTCATCCGTCCGATAGTTAAGGTTTCCGACGTACATCCGCATCGGACAATCCTCCACGCGGCCGACGGCGGAGATGTCAACCGCCCGACCGCTCTCCAAACCGAAACACACCCGGCGACGGTCGCCGGCTTCCATCGGCCGCGCACTCGCAGGAGAAGAGCCGCCTCGGTCGGAGTTGACACCTGCGGAGCCCGCCCTCAGAGCCGCGGTCGAATTGATGGCATCCTACCCTCCCGGCCGCCGCGGACCAAACCGCACCCGTTCGCCGCCGAAGGCGCCAACGCTTCCGTGGATCCCTTCCCTGCGCTTGGACACGGGCAACCTCGGAAGATTGCCCGTGCCACCCAAGCAAAGACGCCGCCGACGAGACGGAGTTGGTTCACGCCGTTGCGTGCCACCCGGGCACACCATCCGGCGCGTAGGAAGCCCCTCGGAGTGGCTGAGCGCGCGGGGAAGCGCAGAGGGATCGGCAGGCATCCCAGCGAGGGAACCGGGCCGCCGTCCGGTCGGTCCGTGTTTCGCCCTCGTCCGTGGCGGCCGCCGCCGCGATGCCAGACCGATGACATCGCCCGGGTAAGATGGCCTGCCATGGTTTACGCCCGAGCGCTGTTCGGCCTGACGGTGCTTCTCCTGCTCGCCTGGTCGATGTCGAGCGACCGCCGCCGCGTGCCCTGGCGGGTCATCGTCTTCGGCCTGCTCCTCCAGCTCGGGCTCGCGGTGCTGCTGCTCGGGACGGACCACGGCCAGGCGGTCTTCCGCGGCGCCGCGGCCTTCGTCCAACACCTTCTGGAGATGGCCACGCCGGGCGCGGAGCTCGTCTTCGGCAAGCTCAGCGATCCGCAGGGCCCGGCGGGGATGGCCCTCGCGTTCGCGTGGCGCGGCCTCGTCGTCATCATCTTCTTCTCCGCCCTCCTCTCCATCCTCTACCACATCGGCCTCATGCAGCTGATCATCTGGGCGCTCGCCCGGGTCATGTCCGCGCTTCTCGGCGTCAGCGGCGCCGAGTCCATGGCGGTCGCGGCGAACATCTTCGTGGGCCAGACGGAGGCTCCCCTCGTCGTCCGTCCCTACCTGCCGGCGATGACCGTCTCCGAGCTCAACGCGCTGATGACGGGCGGCTTCGCGACGATCGCCGGCTCGGTTCTCGCCGTCTACATCGGGCTGCTCGGGGACACCTACGCCCCCCATCTCCTGACGGCCTCCGTCCTCAGCGCCCCCGCGGCCTTCACGGTCGCGAAGATCATCCGCCCCGAGACGGAGGTCTCCGCCACGTCGGCGCGGATGGCCCTCCACATCGAGCGTCGCCATCACAACCTGATCGAGGCGGCCGCGGCGGGAACCCAGGACGGCCTCAAGCTCTGGCTCAACGTCATCGCCATGGTCATCGCGTTTCTGGCGTTGATCGAGCTGGTCGACTGGCCGCTGGGCTGGCTCGGCGGCGTCCTCGAGGAGGCGGGCTACCTCTCACTGGAGGGCGATCTCTCGCTCGCCACGCTCCTCGGGTGGGTCTTCGCGCCGCTCGCCTGGTGCGTGGGTGTGGAGGGGTGGCACGACTGCACCGTCTTCGGCAGCTTGTTCGGGTTGAAGATCGCGGCCAACGAGTTCATCGCCTTCGAGCAGCTCAGCCGCGTGGCGCCGGGAACGGACAACCCGGGCGCCTTCAAGCACGTCCGATCCGCCAAGATGGCCTCCTACGCGCTGTGCGGCTTCTCCAACTTCGGCTCCATCGGCATCCAGCTCGGCGGCATCACCCCGCTGGCCCCGGATCGCCGCGCCGACATCTCGCGGCTCGCCCTCCGTGCCATGCTCGGCGGGGCGACCGCGTCGGCCATGACCGCCACCGTGGCGGGGATGTTCGTGGAGTAGCGCGTCACGCCGCGGCTTTGACCCCCTATCGGCCGAGTCTTAACCTCAGGACCGCCCGCCGCGTGACAGGCCACGCCGTGAACTGGGCTCGTGTCGCGTCGCGCGGGCTCTTGTCTCCCGTCCCGAACTGTGGCTCTTGCGGATGGGAGCACAATCGGCGCGGTGGTCGCTGTCGCGGCGTATCGATCCGGGCGCAGGTGGACGGCGAGCCGACGCGGAGACCACGGACAAGGCCGTCCGCGGCCTTGTCCGTGCCACCCGAGCAAGCCCGGCGCCCCCGAGGACGCGGAAGGTGAGACGGCGAAACGATTCTGACCGGCGCTTACAGCCAATCCACGGCGTCTCGGGGCGCGGACGATCCCGGGCCGAGACGAAAGGAGCGCCCATGCGTTGCACCCTTCTGATTGCCGGACTGCTGCTCACGGCGGCGCTGAGCGGATGCGGGGAGCAGAGCTCGCAGACAGGCTCCGCGTCAGCGGAGCGCGGGCTGTCGGTGGACGGCGTCTTCGCCCCGTGCGAGCCGGCGGTCTTCGGCATGCTCCGCGGTCTCGAGCAGTTCAACCTCGCCGGCCAGGTGCGCTTCGTCGGCTTCGACGCCTCGGAGAAGCTTGTCGAAGGGCTGCGCGAGAAGAAGATCGACGCGCTGGTTCTCCAGGACCCCGTGGCCATCGGCTACCGCGGGGTGAAGGCCCTCAACCGACACCTCCGCGGGCCGGTGGGAACCGCGTCCGTGAAGAAGGACGGGACGGTGCATGTCGGCGCCGTCCCGAAGGGGTCGGACGGACCGGTCGGGCTGACCGTCTCCGTCCTCGGCGAGCTCGGCCCCGCGACCGTGACCCTCCAGGGGAAGCCGCCGGACAAGTCCGCCTTTCGCAAGCTCGGCGACGGCGCCGCCTTCGAGGAGCCGGGCATCGCTCACGTGAAGGCGGCCCCCGGCACGGCGGTCCGTGTCAAGACCGCCGGGGCGGCGGACGCCACCTCGGTGGAAGTGACCGTCTCGGACGTGGCGAAGCGGATCGAGACGCCGCTCACGCTCGTCACGCCCGACAACATGGACGAGCCGAAGCGGAAAAAGCTGCTCCAGCCCAACCTCGAGCGGGAGGAGGCGGACCGATCCGATCCGAAGCGAACCTTCGCGGTCATCCCGAAGGGAACCACGCACGAGTTCTGGAAGTCCGTCCACGCCGGAGCGATCAAGGCCCAGCGGGAGATCGACGGTCTCGACATCATCTGGAAGGGGCCGCTCAAGGAGTCCGACCGAGCGGACCAGATCCAGCTGGTCCGACGCTTCATCGACCGCGGCGTGGACGGCATCGTCCTCGCCCCCCTGGACGCGCAGGCACTGGTCCGGCCGGTGACTGAGGCCGTCCAAAGCGGCATCCCCGTGGTCATCATCGACTCGGGGCTCAAGAGCGATTCCTACGTGAGTTTCGTGGCGAGCAACAACTACAAGGGGGGCCGCCTCGCGGGCCGGACCATGGCCAAGCTCCTCGATCGCTCGGGCAAGGTCGCCATGCTTCGGTACGCGGTGGGCTCGGCGAGCACCACCAACCGCGAGAAGGGCTTCCTCGACGCCCTCAAGAAAGTGCCCGACATCGACGTGGTCAGCAAGAACCAGTACGGGGGAGCCACCCGCGACACCAACTACGAGACGGCGGTCAACCTGCTGCAGCGGCTCCGCGGCCATGGCTGATCCGCTGCCCACCTCCTCCGGTGGCCGCTTCACGATGGAGGGCGTGCGGAAGCGCTTCGAGGGCACCGTCGCGCTGGACGGGGTGGACCTCACGGTGGCGTCCGGCGAGGTCCACGCGCTGGTCGGGGAGAACGGCGCGGGGAAGAGCACCCTCATGAAGATTCTCAGCGGCGCGTACGCCCCCGACGCGGGCACCATGACGCTCTACGGCCGACCCTATCGGCCGAGGAACCCCCTCGACGCCCGACGAGCCGGCATCGCCATGATCTATCAGGAGCTGGCGATCGCCCCCCACCTCTCCGTCGCCGAGAACATCCTCCTCGGCATGGAGCCGCAGCGGTTCGGCTTCCTCCGCTGGCGATCCCTCCGCGCGAAGGTCGAGGCGACCCTCGCCAAGCTGGAGCATCCGGAGATCCGCCCGGAAACCATGGCGGGACGGCTCTCCATCGCGGCTCAGCAGCTCGTGGAGATCGCGAGGGCGCTGGCGAGCGGCTGTCGCGTCCTCGTCCTCGACGAGCCGACGAGCACACTCACCCGCGCCGACGCCACGCGGCTGTTCGACCTGATCCGCAGCTTGCGGGCGGACGGCCTCGCCATCGTCTACATCTCTCACGTCCTCGAGGAAGTGGAGACAGTCGCGGACCGCTACACGGTGCTCCGCGACGGCCGAACCGTCTCCTCCGGCCGCATCGCCGACACCTCGCCGAGCGAGATGGCGCAGATGATGGTCGGCCGACCGATGACCGACCTCTATCCCCACACCTCGCGGCGGGCTGGCGAGGCCGTCCTCGATGTCCGGAACCTCGCGGGAGCCGGCAAGCCGACGTCGGCGAGCTTCACGCTGCACCGCGGCGAGGTCCTCGGAATCGCGGGCCTCGTGGGAGCCGGGCGGACCGAGCTCCTCCGCGCCATCTTCGGCCTCGACCCGGTGCGCCGCGGCGCCATCCGCGTGGCCGAGTACGCCGGCCCCGCGACACCCGCGGACCGGTGGGCGGAGGCGGTGGGGCTGGTCAGCGAGGACCGCGGCAACGAGGGGCTCGCGGCCGATCTGAGCGTCGCGGACAACCTGACCCTCACCTACCTCCGCGGTCTCGGCCCGGCGGGCCTGGTCCGGCCACGCCACCAGGACCGCCATGCGGCCCACTGGATTCACCGGTTGGGCATCCGCTGTCGCGGCCCTCGCCAGCGGGTGCGCGAGCTGTCCGGCGGGAACCAGCAGAAGGTGGCGTTCGGCCGGCTGCTCTACCACGACGTCGACGTGCTCCTCCTCGACGAGCCGACCCGCGGCATCGACGTGGGGAGCAAGGCGGAGATCTACCAGCTCATCGACGCGCTGGCGACAGGCGACCCCTCCCGGAATCGCCGGCCGCGGGCGGTGCTCATGGTCAGCAGCTATCTTCCGGAGCTCCTCGGCGTCTGCGACCGCGTGGCGGTCATGGACCGCGGCGTGCTCCGGCCGCCCCGGCCGACCTCCGAGCTCGACGAGCACGCGGTCATGCTTGAAGCCACAGGACAGGGAGGATCGACATGACGTCGTCTCCGACCGAACCACCGGCCGAAGCGCCCGGACCACTCGGGCGATTCCGCGCCTTACGCTGGCAGGCCGTGGTCAACTGGCTGGGTCCCCTGCTGGCGCTGGCGTGCGTCTACGGCTTCTTCCTCCTGCTCGCCCCGAGCACCTTCGCGACCTTCGACGTCCTCCAAACCGTGCTCCGGCAGACGGTCATCGTCGGCACCGCGGCCGTGGGCATGACGCTCGTCATCGTCTCGGCGGGCCTCGACCTCTCCATCGGCTCGTCGATCGCGCTGGTCACCGTGGTGGTCGCTCGGGTCCTCCAGGGGGTCGCGGGCGACGGCGGAGCTTGGACGCCCTGGCTCGGTCCGCTGGCGGTGGTCCTCGCCGTCCTCCTCGCCGTCGCCGCGGGAGCGTCGCTGAAGTCCTTCGTCGGCACCGGCTCGTGGGCCGCGATGGTGCCGCCGGTCGCGTCCGGCGGGCTCGCGGCGCTGGTGGTAACGGGTCCGTCGGGGTTGGCGGGCGACGCGACCCCCCGCACCCTCCCGCTGCTCGGCGTCGTGCCCGCCGGCACGCTCCTCTGGGCCGCTGTCTACGCCCTCCTGGTCGCCGCCACCGCGGGGGGCCTCGTCGTCGTCCACCGAAGGCAAGGGGCCCCCCGCGCCCTGGTCCTCGCCGCCACCGCGGCGCTCGCCGTGGGGCTCGGGTGCGTGGTCCGGCCGCTGGTGGGCGCCGCCGGCCCCTGGGCGGCGCCGCTGGCGCTGCTCACCGGCGTCGCGACGGGTGCGTTGGCGGGGCTGCTGAACGCGCTGGTCGTCACGCACGCGAAGGTGGTGCCTTTCATCGTCACCCTCGGCACGCTGCTCGCGTTCCGCGGCGTCGCGAAGGGCGTCGCGGAACAGGGGACGGTGATCGCGCCGGGCACCTGGATCAACGACCTTGCGGCGAGGCTCGACGACTCGACCCGCTGGATCCTCGTCCCGCCGGCGGTGTGGATCACGGTCCTCCTGGCCCTCTTCACGACGGGCCTCCCCGCTTACACCCGCCTCGGCCGCCACATCTACGCGGTCGGCTCCAACGAGCAGACGGCCCGGCTCTGCGGCGTCGCGGTCGAGCACGTGAAGCTCGCGGTCTATACAATGAGCGGTGCGTTGGTGGGCGTGGCGGGCGTGCTCAAGTTCTCCCAGCTCACCGTGGGCGACCCGACCACCGCGGAGACCCTGGAGCTCGACGCGATCGCGGCGGTGGTCATCGGCGGGGGGAGCCTCACCGGCGGCGAAGGCAGTGTCTTCGGAACCCTCGTCGGTGCCCTCATCATGGTGGTGATCCGTAGCGGCTGCACCCACATGGGCCTCTCGGACTGGGTGCAGGACGTCCTGACGGGAGCGGTCATCGTCATCGCGGTGTGGGTGGACCGCCTCCGTCACCGCCGTCCCGCGTGACGGTCGCCCGCCGACCTCGAACCTATGCTGAGGCCGTCCGGCTCGCCGCGCGGTGCGGGCGGACGTCGGGAGATCTCGTCGAAGGGCGAAGCGATGGAACGGCTGCGATGCACCGTGTCCGGGGCGTGCGGTCTTCTGCTGTCCGCGGCCCTCGCCGGAGCGGGGGAGGAGCCGAACGAGGCGAAAAAGATCTTCACCTCGCTGTTCGAGGAAGACGTCCAACGCGTGAACGGAACCCCCGCCCCCTCCGACGATGTCAAGCTCGCCGGGCGGCTGTTGGAGAAGGCCCGCAGCCTCAAGCAGAAGAACTTTCCGGAGCTCCTCGCGGTCTTCTGCGAGAAGGCCTACACCCTTGGCAGGCGCGACCCCTCCGGCTACCAGACGGCCATCGCCGCCATGGAGCTGCTCGCGGATCAAGTTCCGGGGAAGGCGGAGGCCGCGCTGGAGAAGGTCCGACGCCTCCAACGGCGGATGTTCAACAACCGCTCGCCGGGCGAGCGAAAGGAAATCGGCCGGTCCCTCATCGAGACCATGCGTCGCCTCGTGAACCTCAAGCTCGAGAAGAACGAGATCACCGCGGCGTTGGAGCACGCGAGGAAGGCCCTCCAGGTGGCCGCCGCCATCGACGTGCCGGAGCAGAAGGAGCTGCGGGCGCGGATCGACGAGCTCGCCAACCAGTCCACCGCCCGCCGCCGCGTGGAGGAGCTGAAGGCCAAGCTCGAGGCCAACCCGCTCGACGACGCGAGCCGCCGGGAGCTGCTCCGCCTCCTCGTGGTCAACCTCGACGCACCGAAGCGGGCGAAGCGGTTTCTCGACCCGCTCGTCGACGACCGCTTCCACCGCCTGGTCCCGCTCGCCGCCCGCGATCCCGAGGAGCTCGGGGAGCGAGCGGCCATGAAGCTCGCGCAGTGGTATCGCCAGCTCGCGAAGCGGCCCGACGAGCCGCCCCGCGCCGCCATGCTCGGCCGGGCCAAGACGTACTACCAGAGGTATCTCGAGCTCCACGAGGAGGAGGACCTCTCGCGGTTCCGCGCCACGCTCGCGTTGGACAAGATCAAGTCCAAGCTCTCCGGCGCCGCCCCGTCCGCCTCGCTCGTCCGCGAGAAGACCGGCACGCCGCTGACGCCGAAGTCGGACGGCTGGATCGACCTGATCTCCCGGGTGGACCTCGCCGCGGACACCATCTCGGGCGAGTGGTCCCGAGAGACGAGCACGCTGACCACTAAGACGCAGGGCCTCGACCTCGTTCGTCTGCCGGTGCAGGCGTCCGGGAGCTACCACCTGCGGCTGGGCTTCGTCTATACCAGCGGCGACGGGTCGCTCGCGGTCCACTTCCCGGTCGCGGGCCGTCCGCTCATGTGCTTCGTCAGCCCCACCACCATCGGCATCGCCCCGCTCGCCTGGGAGACACGCCGCGACGAGAACCGGACGTTCGCGGCGATGCGGCGTCTCGAGGACGGCCGCGAGCATCAGATCGACATCTACTCCACCGTGACGCAGAACAAGGCTCGGATCCTGGTGAGCCTCGACGGGGTTCCCGAGCTCTACTGGAGTGGCACCCCCTCGGAGCTCGGTCCGGACTGGAGCGGCGCCGGGCCGCCGTTCGGCCTCGGCGCCTACAGCTCGACCATTCGCTTCGGCGAGGTTCGCGTGCGGCCCACGGGCGACCGGATCACGGAGCTGACGGAGCCCCCGCCCGAGAAGAAGCCGGTCGACGTCCTGTCGCTGGTAAAGCCGGAGACGGACGCGCGAAAAGGTAGCTGGGCGAGGAGCGAGGCGGGCCTCCGCGTGCAGTCCGCCCATTTCGCCAAGCTCGCCTTGCCGGTGGAGCCGCACGGCAGCTACGAGCTGACCACGAGCTTCGTCCGACAGGCGGGGAGCAAAGCGATCAACTTCATGCTTCCCGTCGGCCCGACCAGCGTGGTCCTGCAACTCGGCGCGGGCGAGGGTGGTGTCAGCGGCCTCTCCCTCGTAGACGAGTCGCCACTCGAGAAGAACCCCACCGCGGTCCAGCAGCCGCCGATCGGCAACAATCAGCTCCACACCCTCCGGGTCCGCACCCGCATTGGCGATGAGAAGGCGAAGATCACCACGCAGCTCGACGGCGAGCCTCACGTCGGTTGGTCGGGGCCGGTCAGCGCCCTCAAGCCCAAGCGGCTATGGAAGCTTCCCAACGAGGATCGGATCGGCCTCGGCGCCGACCAGTCGGACGTGACCTTCCGGTCCATCGCAGTGCGGATGCTCCGGGGCAAGCTCCGGCGGGTCCGCGGGACCCAGAAAACGGCCGAGGAGGCGCCCCAACAGACGAAGGAACAGTGGGTGGACCTCCTCAAGAAGGTGGACGCGGACGCGAACGTGCCGCTCGGCAAGGGCGGCCGCCGTGGCAACCGAGTGGGGCTCACGCCCGGCCAGAGCGGCGGCGTGGCGAGCTTCGTCGTGCCCGCGGAGATCACCGGCTCCTACGACCTTCGGCTCGCCTTCAAGAAGGCCGCGATCGGGAAGAAGCCCGACTTTCTCGTGGTGGTCCTCCCCGTCGGCTCGAGCGAGGTCGCCCTCCGGATCAGCGGGGCCGAGGGCGGCTACAGCGGCCTCCAGTCCGTCGGCGGCGAGCCCTACGACGAGAATCCCACCAGCGTCCAGACGGGCGGCCTCGCGGACGGCCGGAAGCACGTCCTGGAGGTGAAGGTACGCGTCCGCGGCGATCAGGCTCGCATCGTCGCGGGGCTCAACCAGCGCTTTCTCAAGTGGGAGGGGCCCGTGGACGACCTCAAGTACGCCGGAGCCGTCTCCTACGAGACGGACCGTCTCGCGGTGGGCCTGATCGAGGCCAAGGCCTTCTTCCACCACCTCCAGCTCCGCCGGGTCACGACGAAGCCGAGCGGCGGCTGATAAGCAGGCGGGAGAGGACAAGCTGAGCCTGTTCATTGGCCAACGCGGGAGTTGGCTTCCGCCTTGGCCAATGAGAGGGGGCCGATGCTCGAGTGAGGGCAGCGTCCGCATCCGGCTGTGCGGGGCCGGACGCGGACAGGAATGGCGGGGCTCGGCGGCCCGCCGAGGGCCGCAAACGGTCGACGCCCCCGCCAAGTCCCGTCTTCTTTGACATATAGGCTGAGCTTGTTTCTTTGCCACCTATAAAAAAAGGCCGTCAGCCTCGGCTGACGGCCTTGGGTCGCGCTCGTCGGGCGAGTCTCCAGAGAGGCGTCCTTACAGCGAATAGCCCTTGCGGTACTCCCGCTTCATCAGGTGCTTCGCCTGCGGCAGGTTCTTCGCCCGGATATTCTCCGTGTCGTACTCGATGGTCTGGCCGGCCTTGATCGCGACCACGCCGAGGACCATCGCCTCGGTGAAGGGGCCCGCGAACTCGAAGTTCGAATAGGTCTCGCTCTCTCCCTTGCACGCCCGGAGAAACTCCAAATGGTGCCCCGGTGTCCGGGGCAGCGTCCGCGGCGCGTCGAAGTCCGCGAGCTCCTTGGGCTCGTACCGCTGCTTCCGCCCGTAGTCGTCGGGGCTGAGCATCTTTCCCTTCTCGCCGATCAGCAACGCCCCGCTGCCGGGCAGCTTCTTGTTGCCCTTCTTATCGGTCTCTAGCCAGCGGTCCGGCAGCAGGTCCTTCGGCGGTTGCATGGTTCCCGAGTACCAGGTGAGCTTGACCGGCGGGAGGTCCTCCCTCGCGGGGAAGTGGAAGGTGATCTTGCTTCCGGCGGGGTACGCGTCCGGATACCGCTCCGTGGTCTCGACCTCGATGGTCTCGGGAAGGCCGAGCTTCAGGCCGCGGTAGGTGAGGTTCACGGTGTGGCAAGCCATGTCGCCGATGGCCCCCGTGCCGAAGTCGTACCACCCCCGCCACTTGAACGGGAGGTACGCGTCGTGGTAGGGGCGCCAGGAGGCGACGCTCAGCCACTTGTCCCAATCAAGCGTCTTCGGCGGGCTCTGCCACTCCGTCGGGGTGGGCTTGGCCTGGGGCCAGACGGGCCGGTTGGTCCAGATATGGGCCTCCGTCACGGGCCCGAGCACGCCCGCGTGGAGCATCTCCACGCCCCGGCGGAAGCCGCTGCTCGCGGACCCTTGGTTCCCCATCTGGGTGACGACGCCCTCCTCCTTCGCCACCTCCGCCATGGTCCGGGCCTCGTGGGGCGACCAGGTGAGGGGCTTCTCGCAGTAGCAGTGCAGCCCCTCTCGCATCGCCATGACGGAGGCGACCGCGTGCGTGTGGTCGGGCGTCGCGACCGTCACCGCGTCGAGCTTCGGCGCCTCCTTCTCCAGCATCTTCCGGAAGTCGCTGTACTTGGACGCCTTGGGGAACTGCTTGAAGGACGCGCTCGCCCGCTTCTCGTCGACGTCGCACAGCGCGATCACGTTCTCGGACTTCACACCCTGCAGGTCGGCTCGGCCACGGCCACCGGCGCCGATGGCGCCGACGTTCAGCTTCTCGTTGGGGGACTTGCTGAAGGCCCGAGGCGCACCGGTGACCCAGAGGCCGGCACCGAGGGCGGTGCTTTGGGTGAGGAAGGTGCGGCGGGACGTCCGATAAGCCATAATGGTCTCCTTCTGCTACGAACCCACTGCGCGACTCGGCCCGCTTCCAATAACCGGGGATGGAAACTCAGGCTGCAACTGGCATCGTAATGATCGGTCCTCCGGAAGCCAAGGCGGCCCGTGGGCCCTTCCCGCCGGCCTTCTCGGCGAGGTCGCCGTGGGCGTGAGGCTGACGAGCACCGCCGGCGAGGGGCGGCTTCTCGGTCGGGGGACGACTCGCCGCCGCGGCCGGACGACGCGCCGGCACATGCTCCGCCACGCCACCCGAGGCCCGACCGCCACCGGCGCCCGAGGGTCCGCATTCCCGGCGCGCTCGCCCACCGGGTTGACCGCCGTCGCGGGCGAGATTAAATACCTCCTGCCCGTTGCTGATCGGAGGTCAGGAAATGAGCAGTGAGCGTGTCCGTCTCCGCGGTGATGCGTGGGAGCCCTCTTCCCGGTGGCTGCCATTGGGGCTGAGTGAGCTCGCGGACCACATCGTCGAGACCCACCACGGATATCTCCGGGAGGCCTTCCCGCGGGTCAAAACGCTGCTCGAGCAGGCCATCGCCGAGCAGCCGGCGCGGGCGGGCCATCTGCTCACCCTGCGGGACTGGCTGGACGCGTTCTGGGCCGAGACCGAGGCCCACCTCCGGGAGGAGGAGCAGCGGATGTTTCCGCTCGCCCGTCGGCTCGAGGTGGCCCTCGCCCGCGGGGAGCCGTCCGAGGAGCCGGTGGGGCCCCGCATCGGCGCACTGGACCACGATCACCACCAGGAGGAGTTCTCCATGGACGTCCTCGAGGGGATCACGGATCAGTTTCGCGTTCCTGAGGACGCCGGGGAGACGTACCGGGCGCTGATGGAGGAGCTGTCGGCGATGCGAGAAGACTGGCGGCGCCACACCGTCAAAGAGACCGAGCTCTTCTCCCGGGCGATCGCGGTGGAGAAGGAGCTCGGACGCGAAGCCACCTCCGAATGATCTTCCGACGCTCGCGGAGGTCCGCAGCCCACGCCGCGGCGGCCTCAATCTCCCTCCACCGCGACCGACCCGTTGCACGGGTCTTTTCCCGGAAGCCTTGGATGAGATCGGCGGGATGGATCTTTCTGGCCGCGCTGGCCGTGGCCGGCGGGGTGGCCCACGGTCACCCCGGCCACAGAGGGGGCCAGCGCATCGAGCTCCAGGCGAAGCTCCGGAAGAGCCGCATCGACTTCACCGCCTTCCTCCCGGTCCGCGTCCTGCTGGAAGACGCCTTCGACGGGCGCACCGTCCGCGACTACCGGTCCATGGACAAGGCGGCGGTTGCCAAAACGGTGGAGAGCTACTTTCACAAGACCCACCCCGTCCGGGTCGACGGGATCCAGGTCCGTCCGGTCTTCGAGGACATCCGCCTCTTCGTCCCGCCGAACCCGGGTCAGAAGAAAAGCGAGGTGGAGCGGATCCGGACCTACGGCATGTTCGCCGTGGAGCTCCGCTACGAGACGAAGGGCAAGCCCAAGCGCGTCTCGTTCGTCTGGGATCGATACCTCGACCCATCGGAAGGGAAGCCGCCGTCGCCCGAGCCAGCGGACGGGGACCCACCGCAGGGCGCTCCGTCCGACGGAACGGCGGCGGAGGCTCGCTCGGACCAGCCGGACGGCAAGAAGAAACAGCCTGTCATGCTGGTCATCTCGACGATGTGGAAGCGCCGCGCCAAGCTGGTCACCCTCACGCGGGAGGAGCCGGAGCACATCTGGCACGGTCAGGGGGCCGCGTCGGTTCCGGCGTCGCTGGAGACCGAGACGGAGCCGGTTCCGGCGACGCTGCCCCTCCCCGCCGCCTCCGTCGCGACGCTGGCCCTCGCGATGGCCGGCTTCCTGGCCATGGGCTCGCGCCACGCCGTCCCGCGGCGAGCCGGTGCCGCGGTGGGGCCCCTCGGCCTCCTCGCGGCGGCGGGTCTCCTGACCGTGGGGTGGGTGGCCGTCCCGCTTCCCTGGACCAAGAAGCTCACGCGTCCCGCGGACGAGAAGGCGGCGCGGATCTTCCAAAGCCTCCACCAGAACATCTACCGCGCCTTCGACTACGACCAGGAGACCGCGATCTACGAGACGCTCGCCAAGAGCGTGGACGGGCCGCAGCTCGAGAAGATCTACAGCAACGTCTACGACACGCTCCTGATGGAGGAAGAGGGCGGGGCCATGGCGAAGGTCGAGGCGGTGCGGTATCGCGAGACCGAGGTGCTCTCTCCCGATAAGGATTCCACCTCCGAGCCCGCCGCGTTCCGGGTACGGTGCCGGTGGCGGGTCCGCGGACGGGTCCGGCACTGGGGACACACCCACCGGCGCACGAACGCCTTCGAGGCGATCTACACGGTGGCCCCGCGGAAGGGAAGGTGGAAGATCACGGGCACGGAGATCCTCGAGCAGAAGCGGGTGAACCGAGACCCGGTTGCCGAGCGATGATTCGCCTGACGGACGTTCATTTTGACTACCCGGGCAGCGGGTTCTCCCTGCGCGTGCCCGACCTCTCCATCGATGCCGGCGAGTCCGTCGCGGTGGTCGGGCCGAGCGGATCGGGGAAGACCACGCTCCTGAACCTCGTCGCGGGCATCCTCGTGCCGAGACAAGGGGAGGTTCGCCTCGGCGACGTGCCCGTCTCCCACCTCCGCGACGGCCCACGCCGGCGGTTCCGGATCTCGAGCATCGGCTTCATCTTCCAGGACTTCGAGCTGCTCGAGTATCTCCCGGTTCGGGAGAACATCCTCCTTCCCTACCGCGTCAATCGGGCGGTCCGGCTCACCCACGAGGCCCGCCGGTCCGCGGAGGAGCTCGCGAAGACCACGGGCATCGGGGACAAGCTCGACCGCCTTCCCGAGACCCTCTCCCAGGGGGAGAAGCAGCGGGTCGCGATCTGTCGGGCCCTCGTGACGGAGCCCTCGCTCCTCCTCGCCGACGAGCCGACCAGCAGCCTGGACCCGTCCGCCGC
>CAZQQP010000083.1:14763-15353 GCA_964595475.1 uncultured Planctomycetaceae bacterium
GAACACGCTCTCCCAGCTCTTCGCCCTCGTGCGGAACCGAGGCACCACGCTCCTGATGCTCACCCACGACGAGAGCCTTCTCGGCCAGTTCGACCGGACCGTCCGGATGGCGGACTTCCTCGTCCGGGAGGCCGCATGAGATCCATCCTCTTCCTCGCCTGGCGGTACATCGCGTATCACCGGCTGAAGTCCGCGATCCTCGTCGCGGGCATCGCCATGATCCTCCTCCTGCCGATGTCCGTTACCCTCCTCACCCGCGTCTACACGCAGGAGCTGTTCGCCCGGTCCGACGCCACGCCGCTGATCATCGGGGCGAAGGGAAACCGCTTCGACCTGCTCCTTCAAACGCTCTACTTCCGCAGCGGCAAGGTTCCCCCAGTCCAGGCTGACGTGCTCCACGAGATCAACGGCAGCGACCTCGCCTCGGCCATCCCCATCCACGCGGAGTTCACCGCGGAGGAGCATCCCGTGGTGGGCACCTGGCCGAAGTACTTCCGCTTTCGGAACCTTCGGCTGGCGTCCGGGCGATGGCCCAGCATGCTGGGCGAGGCGGTGGTCGGCAGCGAGGTGGCGAAGGAGGTCGGCGACAC
>CAZQQP010000084.1:0-6944 GCA_964595475.1 uncultured Planctomycetaceae bacterium
GCGTTTGGCTCGCCATCGAGGGAGGGCGGGAGGGAGGGACGTCCGGCTGGGCCCGGCTGAGGGAGGCGAGCCCGTGGGACGGCGCCGGGCTGGCGGGGCTCGTCCTCGCGAGCGTCCTCTGCAACGGCTTTCTCTTCTGGCTCCTCATCAAGCCGTTCGAGGAGGACCGTCCCGTGCCCCTGCTCGACATGGAGGCACTGGTGGCCGCGACCTCGCTGCTGAACTACCTCCCCATGCGTGCCGGGCTCATCGGGCGGGTGGCGTACCTCAAGCGCACGCACGCGATTTCCATCCGTACCTCGCTTCTCATGCTCGCCGTGGCCGCGGGCGCCATGCTCGCGGTCTTCGCCCTCGCCGCGGCGCTTCTCCTCGCGGCGTGGTGGCTGCGGGCGGCGGCCGACGCGTCGCTCGGGGCGGACGCGGGGACGGTCCTCGAGCAGCTCGCCGCGGTGGAGATCGGGCCGCTGTGGATCGCCGGCTTCATCGCGGCCCAGGGCGTCGCGGCCGTGGCGGGGCTCGTGGCCCTCCGGTGGACGGTCCGCCGCAGCGCGGGCGTTCCCGGGGCGTGGATGGAGCGTAAGGGGCTTCGGCCCGCTACGCTGGGCCTCGCGTGGGTCTTCGTCCTCGCCCGCGGCGTGGATCTCGTGTGCTACGCCGGGCGGATCTGGTTCGCGTGCCGGATTCTCGGGTGGGAGGTCACCGCCACGGGCGCGCTGGTCTTCGGCCTCGGTCAGATGGCGGCGACCATTCTGACGCCGCTGCCCAACGGCCTCGGCGTTCGCGAGGCCCTCGGGTTCGCGCTCGCGGCCGCCGGCGCCGGCGGCGGGGGCATCGACGCCGGACACGCGGGGCTGACGGTCATCCTCGTGGACCGGGCGGCGGAGGTGATCGTCTTCGTCTCCACGGGGCTCCTCGCGCTCGCCTACCTCCACCGCCGTGCCACGCGAGGGGGGATTGCGGAAGCAACGGAGCAGGCGGGCGGGGCGCCGGAGGTCCGCTCGTCCTCCGGAGAGCCGGGCGGAAGCCGGACGAGGCCGTCGCCGCGGATCGACAGCGCGGAAAGGGGACGGTAGCATTTTCTTATCAGGGCGGGAGACTTATGCAGCGGAAGGCACTCCACGCGAAGATCCACCGGGCGACCGTGACGGAGCGCCACGTCGAGTACGTCGGGTCCGTCACCGTGGACGAGGAGCTGCTCCGGGCGGCGGACATCCGCCCCAACGAGGTGGTGCTCGTCGCGGACATGGACAACGGCGCCCGGTTCGAGACGTATGTCATGCGGGGTGAGCCGGGATCGGGCGTCATCGGGGTCAACGGGGCGGCGGCGCGGCTCGTCGGGCAGGGCCACCGGATCATCCTGTTCGCCCACGTCTACCTCGGCCCGCGGGACCTCGACGACCACCAGGCCAACATCGTCATCGTCGACGGGCGGAACGGCATCCAGGAGACGCGGAGCGCCTCGAGCGCGATTCAGCCCCCGCTGCCCCAGTGATGATTCGGCGGAAAAGAATCAGTCGAGCCTATTCATCGGCGCCACGACGGGAGCAAACGACCGGCTTGGCACCGATGAGACGCGGGAGCAGACGGTCGACCGAGGGCAATCCGCCTCTGCTTGGGCGTGCCTGCCCGCGGACAGGAATGGCGGCGATTGCGGCCGCCGGGGACTCCCAAATGGGTCGAGGCCACGCCGAGCAAGGAGGACTCACACCTTGCTTTGGCGTATAGGCTCAACGGATTCTTATCCGCGTGCTTAGCGCCCCCACCCGGCGTGGCGGCGTCGTGCATCCATGGCGAGGATCCACATCAGCCTCGCGACCAAGTGTCAGCTCCTCTTCGGGGCGGCAGTTCTTCTCATCCTCTCCGCCGCGTTGAGCGTGCCGTGGTTCCGCATGCAGACCCTCGTCGCGGAGCAGCACCGCGAGATCGCCCGGAAGCTGTCCGACGCCTGGCTGCAGCAGCGGATCCAATTCGGCGGCTCGCTCGCGACGGCGCCGCAGGAGATCGCGGGAAGCGAGGGGGCGGGCGCCATCCGCATCACCGTGGTGGAGCAGAATCGCATCCAGCAGATGGTGAAGGAGGACCCGCTGGTTCGCGAGGCGGTCCAACGCTTCGAGGCGGGACGGGAGGCGGCGCTGTTTCGCGCCATTGAGAAGGAGGGAGCGGAGGGGCGGCTGTATCGTTACGTGCGGACCGTCCGCCAGTCCGACCTCGCCCGGGCGCGGGCGGGGTTTCTCTCGGAGGTGCCCACCACACAAGTGGCCGACCCGCTCCGCGCGGTCCTCCTCGTGGAGATCCAGTCCGGCGGGACGGAGCTGCTTCTGAACCGCGTCTACATCGCCGTGGCCGGTCTCCTCGCGGGCCTCCTCGCCATCGCGACCTTCTGGTACGTCACCACCCGCATCATCCTCTCGCCGGTGCGTGTGCTCCGCGAGACCGCGGAGAAGGCGGGGGAGGGCAACCTGAATATCCGTTCCGACATCAACACGGGCGACGAGTTCGAGCAGCTCTCCGAGACGTTCAACAACATGCTCGCCAACCTCAAGTCGAGCCAGGACCAGCTTCGCGAGCTCAACAAGCAGCTCGACCGGAACCTCAGCGAGGTGGCCCGGATGAACGTGTCGCTGTACGAGGCCAACCGGCTGAAGGGCGACTTCCTCGCGAACGTCACGCACGAGCTGCGGACGCCGCTCAACTCCATCATCGGCTTCGCGGAGATCCGCTCGGAGATGCCCGAGGCGGACGGAGAGAAGCAGCGGGAGAAGCGGCGGCGGTACCTCTCGAACATCCTCACCTCCGGCCGCTCGCTCCTCGTCCTGATCAACGAGCTGCTCGACCTCGCCAAGATCGAGGCCGGCCGCCACGACGTCGCGGCGGAGCCGCTGTCGGTCGCGGACATCTGCGAGGGGCTGCTCGGGATGATCCGCCCGCAGGCGGACCCGAAGCCCGTCGAGCTGGCGCTGAACGTGGACCCGTCCACCCCGATGATCCGGACGGACGCGGGGAAGCTCCGGCAGATCCTGTTCAATTTCCTATCCAACGCGGTCAAGTTCACCCCCGCCGGCGGCCGCGTGGAGCTCGGCGCGGCGCCCGCCGCCGACGCGGTGCGTGTCTGGGTCTCGGACACGGGACCGGGCATCCCCCGCGAGCAGCAGGGGGCCATCTTCGACAAGTTTCGCCAGATCGACAGCGCCCACACGAAGGCCCACAGCGGAACGGGGCTGGGCCTGGCGATCTGTCAGCAGCTCGCGCAGGTCCTCCACGGCGGGGTGGAGGTCGACAGCGAGCCCGGAGCGGGCGCCACGTTCACGCTGGTGGTGCCGGTTCGGCTGGAAGAGACGGCCGAGACGCGTGCCGACCGCGTGGCGACGTGACCGCGAGGTCAGCCGGGGCGGACGGGCTGGGCCGTCGGTCCCTGGGCCGCCGGTCCGCCGCCGTCGGTGGCGGAGGAGTCGGTCTCCTCGTCCTCGCCGCGGATGAACGCCTCCGTCCGCCGGTGGGCTTCCACGTCGGACATCTCCCGCGGCGGATGCTTGCAGAAGCACGCGGACGGTCCGATGAGAGCGCCGGCGAGGCCGCGGTCCATCGCGAGCTTGCCGCAACGGATCGCGTCGAGGGCGATGGCGGCGGAGTTGGGCGAGTCCTCCACGGACAGCCGCATCTCCAGGTGGACGGGCACGTCGCCGAAGAGACGCCCCTCCACGCGGATGAAGCACACCTTGTTGTCCGCCTGCCAGGCGACGTAGTCGCTCGGCCCGATGTGGATGTTGCCGTCGGCGAGGCGGTCCTCTCCCGCCGCGGACTGGACCGCCTCCGTCTTGGAGATCTTCTTGGAGGCGAGACGGTCCTGCTCGAGCATGTTCCGGAAGTCCGTATTCCCGCCGGTGTTGAGCTGGTAGGTGCGGTCGAGCTTCACGCCGCGTTGGCGGAAGAGGTCCACGAGCATTCGGTGAGTGATCGTGGCGCCGAGCTGAGCCTTCACGTCGTCCCCGACGACCGGAAGGCCCGCCTCCGCGAAGCGCGACGCCCAGCTGGTGTCGCTGGCGATGAAGACGGGAATGTTGTTGATGAACCCGACGCCCGCCTGGAGGGCGCACTCCGCGTAGAAGCGGACGGCCCGCTCCGACCCGACGGGAAGGTAGCACAGGAGCAGGTCCGCCCCCGTCGACCGGAGGGCCTCGACGACCGCGGCCTGGTCCGGCTCCTCCGCGTCCGCGGGGACGAAGCCGCGGTCCGCGGCGTCGTCGCGGAGGTGGGCCGGACACCCGTCGAGGATGCGGCCCATCCGGACGGACACACCCTGGTGCGGCACCTGTGGGTGGAAGACCGTGGTGCAGTTGGGCGGGGCGAAGATGGCCTCGGCGACGTCGTGACCCACCTTGCGTGCATCGATGTCGAAGGCGCAGACAACGTCCACGTCGCCGGCGGCGTATCCCCCGATGTCCGCGTGCATCAGACCGACCGGCTCCCCCTCCTTGGCACGGCAGTGGTGGATGCCCTGGACCAAGGCGCTCGCGCAGTTCCCCACGCCGACGATCGCGATGCGGATGGGCTTGCTCATCGGCACGTTCCTCCGCGGGGGCGGCTCCGCGGGCGCCTACCGGAAGGCACCGGTGTGGCGGGGTCCGTGGGCGGGTGAGACGACGCAACGAATGATAGTGAGACGCCGGAAAGCGTCCAGTGGGCCGCACCATGCCTCGGATACGCCTCCACAGCCTGGACGATCCGCGGCTCGAGCCGTACCAGCGGATGAAGGACCGTCAGCTCGCGCGGGAGGGGAACCGCTTCATCGCGGAGAGCCAACGCGTAGTGGAGCGTCTGCTCGCCAGCGACTTTCCCGTGGACTCGGTCTTGGTCACGGACCGCCGCGTGGAGGCCGTCGCCCCGCAGGTGCCGGAGTCCGTGCCGCTGTACGTGGTGGAGGAGGCCGAGATGACGAGCCTCGCGGGCTTCGCCATCCACACCGGTGTCCTCGCCGTCGGGCGGAAGAAGGCGTCCCCTACGCTCGATGCCCTCCTCCCGACGGACCGGCCCGCCACGCTGGTGATCTGCCCCGAGGTGAAGGAGCAGGGAAACCTCGGGGCGCTCTGCCGCGTGAGCGCGGCCTTCGGCGTCGACGGGCTGATCCTCGGTCCCCATTGCTGTGACCCCTTCTACCGAAGGGCCCTCCGCGTCGCGATGGGGACCACCTTCCGCGTGCCGATCCGGCGAAGCGACGCCCTCCTCGCGGACCTTCGCGTCCTGCGGGCGTCCCACGGCGTCCACCTCGACGCGGCCGTCCTCGACGAGGGCGCGGAGAGCCTTCGCACGGTCTCGCGGCCGCCCCCGCCGGACCGCCTCGGCCTCGTGGTCGGCCATGAGATCGAGGGCATCGCGTCCGAGCTCGTCCAAGCGTGCGACCGGTGGATCACCCTCCCCATGCACCTCGGCACGGACTCGCTGAACATCTCCGTGGCCACGGCCGTCTTCCTCTACCACTTTCTCCCGCCCGACGAGCCGGTCCGCCTGCCCGAGGCGGCGGACTGACGGCACGGGCGACGTGCCGTCCGCCGCGGAAGGAGGAGACGGCCCGCGCGCCTCCCTACCATCGGCGGCACCATGGACGTGAACCAGCGAATCCAGCAGTGGGAAACGATGGCGCGCGAAGCGCCGGACGGGATGGCGTGGTTCAGCCTCGGCAACGCCTACAAGGAGGCGGGCCGCGTCGACGACGCCGTGAACGCCTACCGAGAGGCGATCCGCCACGACGAGGGGCTCTCCCGCGCCTATCAGATGCTCAGCCAGGTGCTGATCAAGGCCGACCGGAAGGAAGAAGCGGGCGAGATCCTCACCCAGGGCTACCAGGTGGCGGCGGAGCGGGGCGACGTCATGCCCGAGCGGGCGATGGGCTCTCTCCTGAACAAGCTCGGCCTCCCCGTTCCGGAGACGGAAAAGCGGGAACGGCCGCAGCCTCAAGCCGTCTCGGAGGACCAGATCGTCGACCGGCGGACCGGCCAGGTGGGAAGCCGCATGGCCGAGCAGCCCTTCCGCGGGCCGATCGGTCGTTTCATTTGCGACCACTACTCTGCCGAGACGTGGCAGCAGTGGATCGGCCAAGGGACCAAGGTGATCAACGAGCTGCGGCTGGACTTCTCCAACCCCGAGCACCAGGACACCTACGACGAGCAGATGATGCAGTGGCTCGGGTTTACTCGCGAGGAGGCGGAGGAATACGCCCGCCAAGTGGAGGAAGGGGACGACGGCAGTTGACCTCGCCGTCGCCCGTCCGCGCCTTTCGCCGCGGCACTGGCCGAGGACGCGAGCGAGCCGTCACTGCGACCCCGCCGCCTTGATGCTGTCGAGCAGCGACTTGTCGACGGGGCGCATCTCCGTCAGGAAGATCTCCACCCGCCGATTCTTCTTGGCGCCGGTCTGCGGGTCGTTCTCCGTCACCGGCCGATACTTGCCGTAGCCCTTGACGGTCATCCGCCACGGCGCCACGCCCCCCTCCTCGAGGACCTGCTCCACGGCGATCGCGCGGTGGGCGGCGAGGTGCCAGTTCGTGGGGTGCTTCTTTTTCGTCTCCGGCCGCTCGATCGGGAGGCTGTCCGTGTGGCCGACGATCCGAAGCTGATACTTCGACGCCTCGCTCTGGGCGAGCTGGGCGAGCTTCCGAAGGGACTTCTTCGCCTTCGGCTTCACCACCGCTTTCCCGACCTCGAACGTCAGGTCGCTCTTGAACTTCACCATGCCCCGCGACGGCTTGTACTCCACCTCGTCGTGCTTCTTGGCGAACTCCTTGAGCGCCTGGTCCACCTTCGGCGGGAGGACCACCCGCGGCGACCGCTGAGCCAGCTTCCCCAGTTGCTTCTGGAGCCGGTTGAGCTTCCGGAGGACCTTCTTCCGCTCCGCCTTCAGCTCCGCGATCCGCTTCTCCGCCGAGTCCAGGATCGACCGACACCGCTTGA
>CAZQQP010000084.1:6954-15191 GCA_964595475.1 uncultured Planctomycetaceae bacterium
CGATCCGCTTCTTCTGCTCCTTGGGCTCCGCTTGGAGACGGTTAAGCTTCTCCCGCAGCGTGCTCAGCCGATCCTGGAGCTCACCCGTCTTCTCCTGCCGACTCTTGTACTCCGAGCGCAGGTTCTCGTAGGCCTGTTTCGACACACAGCCGGTGGAGATGACGAGCGCGAGCGTCGCGAGAAGCGTCCGTGGGGTCCGCATCCGAAGGCCTCCTTGATACCGTCGCGTCGGATCTCCCCGACCATAGCGGAGCGGCCGCGTTTCGCAAGCCCGCTCAGCCCCCGCTGGTCGACTCCACCCGCCAGCGGACCTCCCCGCCCCGACAGTCGATGTGAACGTGGAAGAACCGTCCCCGGTGCGATTGGAGCAGCGGGAGGATGACTTGTCGATCCGTCTCGGGGATCGGCAGGTCGAAGACCCGCTCCCACGCGTGCCACTCCAGCGTCCCCTCGCGAAACGTGGTCGCCGTCACCTCGACCGGGCGGACGACCTCGTAGAGAAACATCAGCCAGTGGCAAGCGTCCGCGTAGCCCGCCTCCGAGACGAGGCCCGCGAGCCGGAGATCCTCCGTCCCGATGTCGACCGCCACTTCCTCCTGGATCTCCCGCCGGGCGCAGTCCGCGGGGGACTCGCCTTCCTCCATCTTCAGCTTGCCGCCGATGGGCGAGTACAGCCCCTTGTTCGGCTCCTTGGCGCGGTGGAGGAGGAGGAGCCGTCCCTCGCGGTCGGACAAGTAGCAGAGCACCGCGAGCTGGTAGGGGAGGGGGGAGCCCATGGCCTCAGATACTCTGTCGGCGGACCCGATCGCCCGGCGCCGTCCGCCGACGACCGTCTCCGCCGCGCTGCGGGGAAGCCGTCACGAGAGCGCGGGTCGGCTCACTGCGCCGCCTGCCAACGCTCCTTGCACGCCCGGACGGCCTCCCGCAGCCGATTCATCAGATCGTCGTCGAGGGCACGCTTCTCGTTCAGCGTTTCCCAGAGGTCCTTCTCGGTGGTGTGGAAGTACTCGAGGAGGCTCCGCTCGAAGCTCTGGACCTGCCGCGTGTCCACGTCGTCGAGGTAGCCCTCGTTGCCCGCGAAGATGGAGATCACCTGGTCGACCTCGTGTATGGGCTCGCGCTGGGCCTGCTTGAGCAGCTCCACCATCCGCGCGCCGCGGTCGAGCTGACGCTGGGTCGCCTGGTCGAGCTCCGTGCCGAGCTGGGCGAACGCCGCAAGGTCGCGATACGCCGCGAGGTCGAGCCGGAGCGAGCCGGCCACCTGCTTCATCGCCTTGATCTGGGCGCTCCCGCCGACGCGGCTGACGGAGATCCCCACGTTGATGGCGGGGCGGACGCCGGCGTGGAAGAGCTCGGGCTCCAGGTAGATCTGACCGTCCGTGATGGAGATCACGTTGGTCGGGATGTAGCTGGAGACGTCACCCTCCTGCGTCTCGATCATGGGCAGCGCCGTCAGCGAGCCGCCGCCCTTCTCGTCGGAGAGCTTGGTCGCCCGCTCGAGCAGCCGCGAGTGGAGGTAGAAGACGTCGCCCGGGTACGCCTCCCGGCCGGGTGGCCGGCGGAGGAGGAGCGAGAGCTGACGGTAGGACACCGCCTGCTTCGAGAGGTCGTCGTAGACGCAGAGCACGTCCATGCCCTGCCACATGAAGTACTCGCCCATCGCGCAGCCGGCGTAGGGGGCGATGTACTGCATGGGAGCCGGGTCCGAGGAGCTGGCGTTGATCACGATGGTGTAGTCCAACGCCCCGTGCTCCCGCAGTGTCTCCACCACGCCCGCCACCGTGGACTCCTTCTGCCCGATGGCCACGTAGATGCAGTAGACGGGCCGGCTGCTCTGCTGCGTCCGCTTCTGGTTGATGATCGCATCGAGGGCGACGGTCGACTTGCCCGTCTTCCGGTCGCCGATGATCAGCTCCCGCTGACCTCGGCCGATGGGGATCATGGAGTCGATTGCCTTGACGCCGGTCTGCAGCGGCTCCTTCACGGGCTGCCGCTCCGCGATGCCCGGCGCCACGATGTCCACCTTTCGCCGCTCCTTGGTGTCGATCGGCCCCCGCCCGTCCACAGGGCGGCCGAGGGAGTCCACCACGCGGCCGAGCATCGCCTCGCCCACGGGCACGCTGAGGAGCTCGCCCGTCGCCCGGACCGTCGCCCCCTCCTTCACCTTGAGGTAGTCGCCGAAGAGGACCGCCCCCACGCTGTCCTCCTCGAGGTTCATCGCCTGGCCCATCACGGAGTCGCCGTCCTCCGTCTCGAACTCGAGCAGCTCGGAGTAGCTCACCCGGTTGAGGCCGTAGACCCGGGCGATGCCGTCGCCGAGCTCGAGCACCTGACCGACCTCGGAGACCTCCAGCTCGGACTCGTACTGGGCGATCTCCTGCTTGATGACGCTCGTGATCTCGTCGGTGTTGATCTTCATGGGAATCTCACTCCCGCGATGGGCGTTGCGCCGTAGTGGACCTTCGTTCCTCCGCCTACTCCGTCAGGACGCTTCCGATCCGCTCGCGGATCGACTGGCGTCCCCGCCGCGTCAGTTCCTCGCGAATCCGCCGGAGCCTCGTCGCGACGGACGCGTCGACGAGGCGGTCGCCGATGCGGAACTTGAGCCCGCCGATCAGCGACGCGTCCACACGCGGGTGGAGGATCGCGGTGCGGCCGATCGCCTCGCTCACCCCGCGTTGGACCCGGTCGAAGAGGGCTCCTTCCAGGGCGTTCGGGCTGTGGACCTCCACGTCCACCTCGCCCCGCCTCGCCTTCATCTTCTGGTCGAAGGCGGCCTGGGCCGGCTCGAGCTGATCCAGCCGCTGGTGCTCGTTCAGCACGTGGAGGAAACGGACCCCCCTGTTGCTGAGCCGCTCCCGGAAGATGCGGTCGATCGTCTCCCGCCGACGGGTGGCGGTGATGGTCTTGTGCTCGAAGACCGCCTTGAGCTGCGGCTCCGCCTCGAGGAGGGCGACGAGCTGCTTCAGCTCGTCCTCCGTCTCGTCGAGGGCACCCGCCTCGTCCGCGAGCTGAAACAGCGCCTCCGCGTACGTGTCCGCGAGGGGGCTCGGCGCTCGCAGGTTGGCACCGTTCTCTGCCATGCCGACTCCTTCACCGGCTCACGCCCGCGAGGCCACGGACGCCCCGGCGGACTGGTTGGCGCGCTTCAGCTCCTCGACGGACTGGTCCGCGAGCTGGCGGGCGTCCTCCTCGCTGATGCTCCGCTGGAGGAGCTTCGCCGCCACGTCCGTCGCGAGGCCGGCCACCTCGCCGTAGAGGTCGTTCAACGCCTCCTGCTTCGCGAGCTGGATCTCCTCGTTGGCCCGCTGCCGGATTCGCTCCGCTTCCTCTTCCGCCTGGCGGGTCAGCTGGGACCGCACCTGCTCCGCGTCCTTGCGGCTCTGCTCGACGATCTGGCGGGCCTCGGCGTGGGCGTTGGCGAGCTCCCGCTGATACTGCTCGAGGGTCTGCTGGGCCTGCTGGTTGGCCTCCTGAGCCGACGCGATGTCGCGGCGGATCCGCTCCTCCCGCGCCTTCAGACCCTGGAGCACCTTCGGCCAGACGAACTTGCCCAGGATGATGGCGAGGAGGAGGAACCACAGGAGGTTCCAGACGGCCGACCCGAGGTTGACGTCGAGGAGGGACGAGGAGCTCTCGCCGCCTCCCTCGCCGCTGGCCAGGGCGGTCCGGGCCGTCAGTAACAGCCCGACCATGAGTGCGGCGCGGATCACGGACAACATCCGGCTCACCCTCTCAAAGAGACGGAGACCGCGTGAGGCGGCCTCCTTCGGACGGAACGCCACCGACGCGCTCGCTGCCCCCACGTCAGCCCGTGGGCCACTGCGAGACGCTGCTGACGTAGAGCAGGACCAGCGCGATCACGGCCAGCCCCTCGACCAGCGCCGCCGTGATCAGCATGTTCTGCACGATGGAGCCGCCCGCGTCCGGCTGCCGGGCGATGGACTCGACGGCGCTGCCACCGATCCGGCCGATACCGATGCCCGCGCCGATGATCACGAGGCCCATCCCGAGGCCGACACCGAGGATGTCCAACGGCGCGTAGGGCAGCGCCTCCGTCTGAGCGAGGGTGGTGACGAGAGATTCGACCATCGTCAGAAGCTCCTTCTGCTGGGGTTCCTTCGCTGTTGCAAGACCGTCGCGGCCCGTGGCCGCTGCCGCTCACTCGGCGGCGTGTTCCTCTTCGTGGATGGCGCCCTCCGCGATGAACATCACAGTGAGGAACGTGAAGATAAAGGCTTGGAGGACCGCCACGAACAGCTCCAACGCGGACATCGCGGTCGCGGTGAGGACCGCGACGATGCCCACGCCGTAGCCGAGCCACGCGGCGGTTCCCGCGTAGACGAACGTGAGGCCGACGATGACCCCGAGGGCCATGTGGCCGGCGAACATGGTTCCGAACAGTCGCATGGCGAGCACCACGCAGCGGATGACCAGGCTCACCACCTCGAAAGTGGAGACCATGGCGGCCACCACGTTCATCGCGAGCGGGCCGAAGAAAGCGCCCGGCGAGGTGAGCCTCGGCCGCTGGAACGGCACCGGCACGAAGTGCTTGAAGAAGCCCGTGCCGCTCTCCCGGATGCCGATGTAGATCACGGCGATGAACGAGCAGAGGGCGAGCGGGGCGTTGAGCGAGAGATTGGCCGTCGCGGTTCCGCCCCAATGGCTCCAGTAATCCACGGGCTGCTCCAGCCCCGCGAGCACCGCGACGAGCTGAAAGATCCGGCCGAAGGGGACGAGGCCGAGCAGGTTGCAAAACAGAATGAAGAAGAAGACGGTCCAGATGTAGTAGACGTAGCGGTCCGTGGCGTGCTTGAGACACGGGCGGGCCACTTGTTCCCGGACGAACTCGCAGATGGTCTCGAGCAACTGGGCCAGCGGCCCCCCGGGGAGGTAGTCGTCCGGCGCGTCGCCGGACGGCTGCATCCGCCGGCTCAGCCAGTAGAAGACCCCGAGGACCACAAGCCCCGCGACGATCCCCATCACCACGTGGTTGGTGATCCAGATCCCGTCATTGGGTAGGGTGAGATCGTCCGGGAGGACCTCCTGCATGGCATGGTGGCCCGGATCGTAACTGTCTCCCGTCGCAATGACCGGCACGAGACCTAGCATCCGGACGCCTCCTCCTTGCGGTCCACCCCATGGGCCGGGACGAGCGACCGGGCGATCAGGACCGTCTCCGCGCCCAGAAGCAAGAGATACCACCCGAGCACCCATGCCACGAGCGTGGTCCGCGGCATCTGCATCGTCTCCACGAGCACGACGGCGCCCGCCACGGTCGCGATCGCCCGAACCACCATTGAGGCGAGACAGCCCCCGACCGCCGCGGACAGGTCCTGCCTTCGGGCACCCCAAAGGGGGAGCAACGCGAGGAGCGCGGCGGCGAGACAAACCGCGGCGGCAACGCCGTTGGGGAGGACCATCGCCCACGCCCCGACCGCGAGAAGCACACCCGTGGTGAGAAGGCCAGCGAGAAGCACCAGCGCCACCAGTGCGGCCGCGGCGCGGGGGAGCAGCGGCGATCTGTGAAATATTTCACGCATCGGCCCACGCTCTCATCGGTCCATCCGGTAGACCTCTTTCACCAACAGGTAGAAGCCCCCGACCGCCCCGACCACGAAGCCCGTGAGCAGTCCCCAGGGCGAAGTGGCGGCCTTCTGGTCCACAAGCCAGCCGAGCCCG
This sequence comes from uncultured Planctomycetaceae bacterium, assembly GCA_964595475.1. Classification (GTDB taxonomy): domain Bacteria; phylum Planctomycetota; class Phycisphaerae; order Phycisphaerales; family Zrk34; genus CAZQQP01. Next base: position 12,637 of record CAZQQP010000084.1, read on the forward strand.
CCGAGAATGAGCGTGGCGGCCGCAAACTCCGTCCCGAGGTGCATGAGCCGCCACGGGTTCGGTTGCTGCTTGGGCGCCATCTCGACCGCTCTGCGCGTCAGCGCGCGGCTCGCATCCTCCCAACCCGCCAAAATAAGCCCGGTGGGCGGGAAAGGCCAAGATTACCGCCCCCCACATGCGGTGTCAAACGCCGGCGCGAGGCCGCGAAGAACCGGTTGACCGACGTTGCGTGGACACTAGGATCATCACGCTCGACGACATCGGATTTCCTCCTCCTTCCCTCCTCCGGCGAAGCGGAGCTTTCGAGTTCCGCTTCGCTTTTTGTCGGGCGCCTCCACCCTCCTGTTCGCTGAACCTCGTCTTCGCTGAACCTCGTCGCGGGGCGGGACAGCGGACGCTAATCGGACTTCCAGAGAACCGCCTCGTCGCGCGCCGAGGAGACCGCCCGGTCCGTCCGGATCGCCCGGAGGACGTTCTTCCGGAGCTGGCGGCCGACGAGGCGCTCCTCGTCCGCGACGACCAGGGCACCCGCCGCCTCGAGGTCCTGGACGAATGCGTGGTATCGGCTCCGGGCGATGACCTTGAGAGAGGGGGCGAGCGCCTTCGCCTCGTGGATGACGCGGCTCGCCGCCCGGTGGTCCGGCAAGGTCACCACGAGGGCGCGGGCGCCGTCCACGCGAAGGTGCTCGAGGATGGCCGGGTTGCCGGCGTCCCCCATCTGCACGCGGTAGCCTCGCTGACGGCCGAGCGACGCCAGACGCGGGTTCAGCTCGACGATCACGGGCGGGTCGCGGTCCGTCAGCCCCGCCGCGACCTCCTGACCCGCGGGGCCGAACCCGACGACGATCACGTGGTCCGTGAAGGCGGGCGCTTCCCTCGTCTCCCCCGGATCGGCGGTCGGAAGGCTCGTGCGCCGGAGCGAAGCGGCCGCCGCCGCTCCGACGGGGCCTGCCGCCGCGGTCAGGAAGGGGGTGAGGAAGAGCGTGACGATGGTGGAGGAGACCACGAGGTTGAACGTCCACGCGTCGATCAGCGTGGGGCGGCTGATCTCCGCGAGCACGAAGGAGAACTCGCCCACCTGGGAGAGGGTCACGCCCGTGGCGACGGCGTAGCGGGTCGGGATCACCACCACGAGGAGCAGCGACGTCACCACCGCCTTCCCGACCACGATGGCCGCCACCCCGCCGACCACCTCCGCGGCGTGGGTGAAGACCCAGACCGGGTCGAGGAACATGCCGATGGAGGTGAAAAAGAGCGTGAGGAACAGCGTCCGCAGCGGCCCCACGTCGCTGCGGATCTGCACGGCGAAGGGTGACTCCGCGAGGAGGATGCCGGCGACGAAGGCGCCGAGGATAGGGGAGAGGTCCATCCGGTGGGCCGCCCAGGCCGATCCCACCGCGGTGACCATCGCGAGGAGGATGAACAGCTCGCGGTTGCGAAGGACGGCGGTGCGGAGGAGCCACGGCAGCCCGTAGTTGATGATCACGTAGCAGCCCACGCCGAGGGCGGCGATCCACCCCGCGGCGCGGGCCAGGCCGACCGCCACGGTCGCGAGGCCCGCGTCCCCCCGGCCGAGCATGGTGACCACCAGGACCAGCGGGACCACCGCGACATCCTGGAGCAGGAGAATTCCCAGCGAGCTCCGCCCGTGGACGGTGTCCAGCTCGGCGCGGTCGCCGAGAATGCGGAGCACGCAGGCCGTGCTGCTCAGCGCCACCATGGCCCCCACGGCGATCGCCGGCGCCGTGGAGAGGCCGAGGACGTGGACCACCGCGCCGGCGATCGCCCACGTGACGAGCACCTGCGCTGTCCCGCTGAACAGCGCCACCATCCCGTGGCGGCGGAGCCGCCGCAGGGAGAACTCCAGGCCAATGGTGAACAGGAGGAGGGCGACCCCCAGCTCGGACGCCCGTCGGACGACCGCCTCGTCAGTCACCATGTTCGCCGCGTGCGGGCCGAGCAAGGCGCCGGCCAGCAGATACCCGACGATGGCGCTTTGCCGCAGGCGCTCGCAGATGGCGCCGAGCGCCAGGGCGACCGCGAGGAGCCCGAGGATCTGCGCGATCGCGGCCCAGATGTCGACTCCGTGTCCCATCTATAATCCGGCCTTGGAGTTCCCCATGGCCAGCGACGCCCACCCGAAGAAGATCGTTCTCGCCTATTCCGGCGGGCTGGATACGTCCGTCATTCTTCCGTGGTTGAAACAGCGGTATCCCGGTGTGGAGCTCGTGGCGTTCGCCGCGGACCTTGGGCAGGGCGAGGAGCTGACGGGGCTGGAGCAGAAGGCCCGGGCGAGCGGTGCCGACGAGGTGGTGATCCGGGATCTCCGCCGACACTTCGCGGAGGACTACTGCTATCCCATGCTCCGGTCGGGCGCCGTGTACGAGGACGACTACCTCCTCGGCACCGCCATCGCGCGGCCGCTCATCGCGCAGCAGCAGGTCCAGGTCGCGGCGGAGACGGGCGCCGACGCGGTGGGCCACGGGGCCACCGGAAAGGGCAACGACCAGGTGCGGTTCGAGCTGACCTACATGGCCCTCGACCCGAGCCTGAGG
>CAZQQP010000085.1:0-374 GCA_964595475.1 uncultured Planctomycetaceae bacterium
TGGCCGGCGGGGCATCGCAAATGGTTCGAGGCCCACGCCAAAGCAAGGAGGCTTCGCGCTCCTCGCTTTGGCGTATAGGCTCAACTTGTTCTTTTCCGCCTCCTCATCGGTTCCTGTGCGTCATCCTCGAACAGCTTGCACGTACAAGGCCGACACGGAGCCACGGAAGCCCCACGCGCCCGATCACGAAGCTCGAGGCCTCCGGAAAAAAACCGGAGGCCCCGGTCCGCCCGGGACCTCCGGCTCGTGTTCGCCCCGCTTGTCGCCGATCCGAGGATCGCGTCGGCGGGGTTCATCGCCGTCCGCGATTACTGGGTCACTTCGTCCGGCTCGACGACCTCGCCGGTCTTCTCGAACGTGAACGCGTCGCCGCT
>CAZQQP010000085.1:384-15156 GCA_964595475.1 uncultured Planctomycetaceae bacterium
GCTGACGTCCACGCGGACCGTGTCGCCGGCGGCGACGTCACCCGCGAGCAGCTGGCTCGCGAGCGGGTTCTCCAGACGGTTCTGGATGGCCCGCCGCAGCGGCCGGGCGCCGAAGGTCGGGTCGTATCCCTCCTCCGCGAGCAGCGCCTTCGCCGCGTCCGTCAGCTCCAGGCCCACCTGCCTCTCCGACAGCCTCTGCCGGAGATCCTGGGCCTGGATGTCCACGATCCGCTTGAGCTGCTCGCGGCCGAGCTGGTGGAAGATGATCACCTCGTCGATCCGGTTGAGCAGCTCGGGGCGGAACTGGGTCTTGAGCTGCGACCGCACCTGACCCTCGATCTCCGCGTCCGACGCTCCCTGGCTGGTCATCTCCTGGATCGCCTGCGACCCGATGTTGGACGTCATGACGACGATGGTGTTCTTGAAGTCCACGGTCCGTCCGTGGCCGTCCGTCAGACGCCCGTCGTCGAGGATCTGCAGCAGCACGTTGAAGACGTCCGGGTGGGCCTTCTCGATCTCGTCGAGGAGGATGACGCTGTAGGGCCGCCGGCGGACCGCCTCGGTCAGCCGGCCCCCCTCCTCGTAGCCCACGTAGCCGGGCGGAGCCCCGATCATGCGTGCGACGGAGTGCTGCTCCATGAACTCCGACATGTCCAGCCGCACCATCGCTTCCTCGCTGTCGAAGAGGAAGCTCGCGAGCGACTTGCACAGCTCCGTCTTCCCGACGCCCGTGGGTCCGAGGAAGAGGAAGGAGCCGATGGGCCGCTTCGGGTCGCCGAGGCCGGCGCGGTTTCGCCGGACCGCGTCCGAGACCGCCCGCACCGCCTCGTCCTGGCCGACCACGCGGTGCTGCAGCTCGTCCTCCATCTCCAGCAGCTTCTGCTTCTCGGTCTGCAGCAGCTTGGCCACCGGAATGCCGGTCCACTTCGCCACGACCGTCGCGATCTCCTCGGCGGTCACCTCCTCGCGGACCAGCGGCGTCCGGTCTCGGCTGCGGGCCTGCTCGAACTTCGCTTCGGCCGTCTCCAGCTGCTTGCGAAGATCCGCGAGCTCGCCGTATTGGATCCGCGCGGCCTGCTCCCAGTTGGCAGCCCGCTGGGCCTGCTCCAGCTCCGTCTGCTTCTGCTCGATCTGCTCCTTCAGCGACCGCACCTCGTCGAGCTGGCCCTTCTCCTCGTTCCACTGCTCCGAGAGCGCCCGGTTCTGCTCGTTGAGGTCGGCGAGCTCCCGGTCGATCTGCTCCAGCCGCTTCCGAGACCCCTCGTCCGCTTCGTGGCGGATGCCCTCCCGCTCGATCTCCAGCTGAGCGATCCGCCGCTGGAGCTGGTCGAGCTCGCTGGGCATGGAGTCGTTCTCGATCCGCAGCCGCGAGGCGGCCTCGTCGACGAGGTCGATGGCCTTGTCGGGGAGGAAGCGGTCCGTCACGTGGCGCTCCGAGAGGCGGGCCGCCGCCACGAGGGCGCTGTCCTGGATCCGCACCCCGTGGTGCGCCTCGTAGCGCGGCTTGAGGCCCCGGAGGATGGCGATGGTGTCCTCCACACTCGGCTCCCCGACGAACAGCGGCTGGAACCGCCGCTCCAGCGCCGCGTCCTTCTCGATGTTCTCCCGGTACTCGTTGAGGGTGGTGGCGCCGATGCACCGGAGCTCCCCGCGGGCGAGCATCGGCTTCAGGAGGTTGCCGGCGTCGCTGGACCCTTCGGTCTTCCCGAGGCCCACCACCTGGTGGAGCTCGTCGATGAAGAGGATGACTTGTCCCTCGGAGCCCTGCACCTCCTTGAGGACCCCCTTCAATCGCTCCTCGAACTCCCCGCGATACTTGGCGCCGGCGATCATCGCGCCCATGTCCAGCGCGACGAGACGCTTGTCCTTCAGGCCCGCGGGCACGTCGCCGTTGGCGATCCGCACCGCGAGGCCCTCCGCGATAGCGGTCTTCCCGACGCCCGCCTCACCGATGAGCACGGGGTTGTTCTTCGTCCGCCGGGAGAGCACCTGCATGGTCCGCCGGATCTCGTCCTCGCGGCCGACGACGGGGTCGATCTTCCCCTGCTGCGCCATCGCGACGAGATCCTGTCCGTACTTCTCGAGGGCCTCGTACTGCTCCTCCGCGTTCGGGTCGGTGACCTTCTGTCCCTTTCGCATCTGCTGGATGGCGTCGAGGAGGTGCTTCCGGTCGACGCCGTTGACCGACAATGCTTCCTTCGCGTCGGACTTCACCGTGGCGAGCGCCAGCAACAGGTGCTCGACGCTCACGTACTGGTCCTCCATCTGCGACGCTTCCTGCTGGGCCTGTCCGAGGATCTCCCCGAGGTCGCGGCCCATGGTCACGGACCCGGCTCCGCTGACGGTCGGCGACCGCTTCAGCTCCGCGTCCACGATCTGCTGCACCCGCTGCGGGTCGGCGCCGACCCGCTGGAGCAGGCTGCTCGCGACGCCCCCCTCGCTCAGGAGCGTCGACAGCAGGTGCAGCGCCGTCACCTGGCCGTGGCTCGCGGTCTGAGCTGCCATCTGCGCGTTGCCGAGTGCTTCCTGTGCCTTGGTCGTGAATCGGTCCATGCTGCTTGCCATGACTTCGTTCCCTGCTTAGTCTCGAAACCCTTTGCTTGAACCTCCGAGGAGACGTATCTCCTGAACCTCCGCGAGACGCCATCGCGCTGGCCTCTCGCGGCACGCTGCTCAATAGGGACTGCAAACCGCGTGCGAAGGAGCGGAGCCGTCGAGAAAGGCCCGCGCAGGCCATAAGCTCTGCTTCTTCCTGGAATTGCCGAGGGCCGGACGGCGTGTGAGGGGAGCGGGGACTGCCAATTCGGCCGAGGCGAGGGGCAGGAGCCAAGCGAGACGCGGCATGCTCGACCGAGCCAAAGACCGGTGGATCGTCGCAGTGATCGGCGCTTCCCGCTGTGACGAGGACGCCGCCGCGAGGGCGGAGGGCGTGGGGCGGGGTGTGGCGGAACGGGGCGCCGTGCTCCTCACCGGCGGGCGTCGCGGGGTCATGGAGGCGGCGAGCCGCGGGTGCCACGAGGCGGGCGGCCTCTCCATCGGCGTGCTTCAGGGCGAGAGCCGGGAGGACGCCACGCCCAACCCCTTCGTGGACATCGCCCTCCGGACAGGGCTCGCCGACGCACGCAACTGGATCAACATCTGTTCGGCGGACGCGCTGATCGCGATCTCCGGCGGGTGGGGGACGCTCTCGGAGATCGCGCTGGCCATGAAGGCGGGGAAGCCGGTCGTCCGCCTGCGGTCGTGGGAGGTCCGGGCGGACCAGCCCGTCGCGGACGTGCCGGTCGCGGCCTCGGCGGAGGAGGCGGTGGAGAAGGCGTTCGCCATGATCGACGGGAGTGGGTCCCCACGTGAAACCGCCCAATCGAAGGGAACGACATGAGCAGCCTCACTCGAACCTTGCTGGGACTCCTGGTAGCCACGGGCCTGACCGCCTGCGAGCGGCCCGGCTCCGAGACGGTCTCGAAGGATGGCGGCTCCGGAAAGAGCTCCAAGCCGGTGAAGCCGTCCTCGCCGTCGGAAAAGCTCCCGTCGGGCCACCCGCCGGCGGGAACGGACAGCGGCGGCTCCGACGCGGCCCTCACGAAGCCGCCCGAGGGCTTCGACTGGGAGGTCCCCGACGGCTGGGAAGCCGGCCGCTCCTCGCAGATGCGTGCCGGAAGCTTCAAGGTCTCCGGTGACGGAGATCAGACCGCCAGCATCTCCGTGATCCCGCTCGCCGCCCAGTCCGGGTCGCTGCGGGCGAACGTCAATCGCTGGCGAGGGCAGATCGGCCTCGACCCCGTCAAGAAGGGCCAGATCGACAAACTCACGAAGTCCATCCAGATCGCCGGGTCGGAAGGAGTGCTCGTCGACTTCAAGGGCCCGGGCACCACGGGCGGCGGGGGCCGCATGGGACTTCCGGCGGGAACGGACCGCATCGTGGTCGCGACCGCCGAGATCGGCAACCGCCAGTGGTTTTTCAAGATGGCCGGCCCGAAGGCGCTGGTGGAGAAGCAGAAGGACACCTTCCTCGATTTCGTGAGGTCCTTCGAGCGGACCGGGAGCTAGTCCCCCTCCGACCCGACCACGCTCGGGTCCTCCGCCGTCGGGAAGTTCTCCGGCACCGGAAGCGTCACCTCTCCGGCGCCGGTCCACTCACAGCCGCGGCGGAGCACCGTGAGGAAGCCCACGGACTTCATCGGCGCCATGTCGGGGTTGTCCCGCCAGACGTGGCCGAGCAGACACGTGAGGACGGTGCCCTTCCCGTAGCGGACCGTCCAGATCACGGGCTCGTGCTTGCCGGTGCCGCCGCTCTCGGACGACGACCACGCCGTCGCGAGAAGATGCATCCGCTTCGCCGGTCCCCGCTGGCCGTGGTACAGCTCGTCCTTCGCCTGCATCCACTTCCTCGGCATGCCCTCCATCACGGGATGCTCCGGGTCCCGCACGGTGACCGGGAACGGGTGGAGGCCGCCGTGGCCGGCGCCCGGCCCCTCGCCCGGCGGCACGCGAACCACGTTCCCGTCCTCGTCCACGTAGACGCGGTGGCCGAAGCCCGGGCCACGCCACCCCAGGCCGATCATGCGGTTGTACGCGTCCCACCCGGAGAAGGGGTTGTTCGCTGCGTGGATCACCACGGCTCCGCCGCCTCCTCGGACGAACGCCTCGAACGCCTTCCGCACCGGCGTGGGCCACATCTCCCCGTTGTAGTTGAGGAGCACCGTGTCGTAAGCGTCGAAGTCGGGGCGGAAGCTCGACCACTTCTCATCGGGCGCATTTCGCGACGGCGTCCACGCCACCCGCACGGCAAAGCGTCCCGTGGCCTCGAGCTGCTTCTTCATCCACGCCGTCGTCCGCTCCACCTCGTGGTTGTTCTGCCCCGTGATCAGGAGCACGTCGACGGGGTCGGCCGCTCGCCCCGCGCCGGCGAGCACGCCCAGGATCACCGCCACCGCGGCGACGCTTCGTCGCGACATGGTCCGCTCCTTTCTTGGATGAAGGGCCGGGCCTAAGTAGGCTTCCGCCTTGGCACCGATGGATAGGCTCAACTTATTCTTTTCCGCCTCCTTACCCCAACGGCTCGAAACGCTGGGCGATCGGCATGCGGCGGCCGGAGCCGAACGCCCGTCCCGTGATCTTGAGCCCCGGCGGAGCTTGCTTCCGCTTGTACTCGCTCCCGTCGATCCGGCTGACCACCTCCCGGACGAGCTCCTCGGAAAGGCCCGCCTCGTCGACGATCCGGCGGACGGACTGCTCCTTCTCCACGTAGCGATCGATGATCGTGTCGAGCACGTCGTACGGAGGCAGCGTGTCCTCGTCCTTCTGGCCCGGCCGAAGCTCGGCGCTCGGCGGCTTCTCGATGCACGCCTCGGGGACCGGCGGCCGGCCCAGCCCTCGGTGCAGCCGCGAGCCGGGGCGGTTCATCCGACGGGCGAGCTGGTACACCGTGGTCTTCGGCACGTCCGAGAGCACGGCGAGGCCGCCCGCCATGTCTCCGTAGAGCGTGCAGTAGCCGACGGCCATCTCACTCTTGTTGCCCGTCGCGAGAAGCATGGCGTGGAACTTGTTGGAGACGCTCATCAGGATCAGCCCGCGGAGCCTCGCCTGGATGTTCTCCTCCGCAACGCCCGGCTCCGTCCCCTCGAAAAGCGGCGCGAGCGTCCGCTCCACCGCGTGGTGGGGCTCCTCCACCGGCACCTCGTGAAAGTGAATGCCGAGGTTCTCCGCGAGCGCCGCCGCGTCGGACCGCGACCCCGGCGAGGAGTGGCGGCTCGGCAGCGCGATGCCCGTCACTTGTGAGGGGCCCAGCGCCTCCACGGCGAGACAGGCGCTCACCGCCGAGTCGATGCCGCCGCTGAGGCCGAGGACCACGGAGCCGAAGCCACACTTGCGGCAGTAGTCGCGAAGCCCCACGACGAGCGCCTCGTGCACCATGTCGACCTCGTCCGCGGGCGGCGACGGGGCGTGGCCCGCGACGGGTTGCGGCGCCGCGTCCTCCGGCCAGTCCACCACGAGAAGCTCTTCTCCGAAGGGCGTCGCCTCCGCCACGGTAACACCGTCCGGCCCGAGGACGGCGCTGTGGCCGTCGAAGATCAGCTCGTCGTTGCCCCCCGACTGGTTCACGTGGACCACGGGCCGACCGTGGCGACGGGCGGCGTTGGCGCAGAGCCTCCGTCGCGTCTCCAGCTTACCGACGGAGAACGGCGAGGCGGCGACGTTCACGAGCAGCTCCGCGCCGGCCTCCGCGAGCGGGCCGATGGGATCCATGTGATACAGCGGCCGCGGGAACAGCTCCGTGTCGTTCCAGAGATCCTCGCAGAGGCTGATGCCGATCCGCCTCCCGTCGAGGTCGGTCGGGCGGACCTCCGGCCCCGGCTCGAAGTAGCGGGTCTCGTCGAAGACGTCGTAGGTCGGAAGGAGACGCTTCGCGTGGGTCGCGACCACCCGGCCGCCGGCGCACAGCGCCGCGGCGTTGTGCAGCGGAAGGCCCACCGCCGCTTGGGAGACCGCGGGATACCCGACGACGGCCGCGACATCTCGGCAGTGGGCGGCGATCCACTCGATCGCCCGGGCGCACTGGTCGATGGCGGCGGGCTTCAGGAGGAGGTCCTTCGGGGGATAGCCGACCACCGCGAGCTCTGGGAAGACCACGAGGTCCGCGCCCGCTTCGGAGGCCCGGTCGATCGTCTCGACGATGCGGGTGGCATTGCCCCGGATGTCCCCGACGGTCGGATTGAGCGGTGCGAGCGCCAGCTTCATGACGGCTGCTTCGGATCGCGGTGCGTGCCCTTGGGTGGGGCGAGGCCTCCGACGATTCGCTTCAAGGTCGCAATGACCTCCACCGGTACACGGCCGCGGATGGAGACGCCACCGTCGTGGGCGGAGGCTCCGAGGGCGATCGGCGGAAGCGTATCGGGCACCGAGAACGTGCTCGCCGGCGTGAACAGCGCCAGGAGGCGCTTCCCCGTTCGGAGCAGCGGCCGGACGCCCACGTACGCCTCGGCCCACCGGTGGGACAGCAAGGACTTCCTCGCCTCCACCACGTCGGGGTGATCTCCGATCGTCTCCCCCTTGCCGAGGACCGACGCGAGGAGTTTTTTAGGGCCCGTGGTGACGACCACGCCGTCCGCCATTGTCGCGAGATACCCCTCCGTGCCGCGGGAGAGCACGTGGCCCCTCACGCCCATCCGCTGCATCGCTTCGGCCGAGAACTGCGGCGCGATGCGAAACCGGTCGGCCCGCTGGCCCTCCACTTCCGTCGCACCCGCCTCGTAAGTGGTCTCGTAGCCTCCCTGCCCGAGCCTCTCGACGACCCCTCGAATGCGCTTGCGGGCGGCCTCCGCATCCTCTGTCTCGAAGAAGGTCGCGGTCGGAAATGTCCCCGCGGCTCCCTCCACCGCCGACGCCGCGTACCACGCGTGCTGCACGCGACCGCCGAGCGCCGTGGCGAGCCTCCCTCCCGCGTCGAGGAGACGGCGGATGGAAGAAGCCTCCGGCAGCGCCTCGGCGAGCGCTCTCCCCCAGCGCTTCGTCGGCAGCGCGGAGACGTCCGCCGCGACCGCGAGGAGGGTCGGACGGTCGGGAAGTCGGCCGAGCGTGGGGGGCTCCTCCGCTCCGTCGATGAAGGCCGCCCCGAGCTCGCTCGCCGGGGCGAAGCGCGCGGCGAGCGTCGCCGCGATGGCCGTTTCGCCGACGTCCAAGGCCACCACCGCCGATCGCGTGTCCCGCGCGAGCCGGTTCGCCGCGTTGCCGAACAGCCTCGCCGTCGTCTGCCGGAGCCGCTTCGGCCTCTTCCGGCTCGCGCGGCGTTTCGCCCGGTTGATCGCCTGTCGGGCGACGGCCCGTACGAACGGCCCGACGTTCCTCATGTCCACCGCCAAGAAGGCGTCGGCCTCCTCGACGGCGCTTCGCTCGAGCTCGCCCTTGAGGCTCCAGCCGTCCCCCGGCGTGTACGCCTCCACCGCCTCCCGCTTTTCCCCGAGGAAGGCGTACTCTCCCGTCCGCTTCACGAAGCCACGCTCGCCGGCCTCCGTGGGAAGCGAGACGCCGGTGATCTTGCCGTCGAGCTCCTTGCGCTTCTGGAAGTTGCCGAGAAACGCCTTGTAGTCCGCGACGGGTAGGAGGAAGGAGAGGCGAAAATCGCCGGCTCGCATCCCGATGCCTCGGACGACGAGGGCCGCCCCCCGCCCGTCGTCGATGCCCTCGCTCATCCCCACCAGCGCCTTGATCCGTCGCGACGGATGCCGGACTTGGGACATACCGAGCTTCTTCGCGAGCTCCGTCGACGCGCGGTCCAGCCGCTGAAGGTCGGGCACCACCACGGCCGCGGCGGCGTCGCCGGGCACGCGCCGGAGCATCTCCTTCGGCGTCTCGGCCGAGAGGCTCGCGGGCACGAGAAGGACCCACAGCAGCGCAAGCTTGCAGCGCATCGGTTTCTCCCACGCAGCCGCCGCCGCGATGGTAGCTGCCGGGCCCGGCGCCACAAAGCGAACGTGGCGGGCGCACGCGGATGCACTGAATCTCGCCGAGTCATCCCGGTTCGTCGGTGCTGCTTCGGGCGGGCCGGTGTAAGGTCGGGCGTCGGGCCGCCCGAGCGGAGGAACCCATTGAAGTGTGGGTGCCCCGATTCGGATTGAGCCGCCTTCTGGCTAAGTAGGCGGAAAAGAATAAGTTGAGCCTATACGCCAAAGCAAGGAGGAGGAGCCTCCTTGCTTTGGCGTCGGCTTCGACCCGTTTGCAATCCCCGGCGGCGCCAGACCCCGGCATTTGCGGACGTAGCCCTCGCTCGAACATCGGCCTCCCGTCTCATCGGTGCCAAGGCGGAAGCCTGCTTCCGCCTTGGCACCGATGAATAGGCTCGACTTATTCTTTTCCGCCTACTTATCGCGCCCTCTCGGACGGCGTGACCGGGCGCGGGTCACTGTGTCGTGTGCCCGGCGATTTCGTCTTCACTGACACAGCTCGGCGAGGGCGGCCTTCAGTCGCTCCATCTCCCGCTCGAGCGTCCGCCGGGCCTCCTCCGCGCCCGCCAAGTCCCCCTTCCCCGCGAGCTGCTCGAGCTGTCCGGCCGCGTCCGCCGCGGGCCACCCTCCGAGCGCCGCCGTCGAGCTCCTCAGCGTGTGGGCGTGGAGATGCACCGAGCTCGCGTCCCCGCGGGCCACGGCCTCCCCGATCCGCTCCATGCGGCTCGGGGCGTCCGAGAGGAAGACCGCCACGAGCTCCTTGAGGATCTGCTCGTCCCCTCCCGCGTGGTCCAGCGCCTCGTCGCGGTCGAACGGCTCGTGCGCCACGGTGTCTCCACCTCCGCGCTTCCCGTCGGGAGCGTTCAACGGAATCGGTTGCGTTCGTCCCGCCCGAAGAAGAAGACGGATCGCACGCTAGGAACGCGAGCCGGGAAGCGGCCACCGGGCGGACGAGCCAGAAGTGGGCTCGTCCGGAGAGCGGTGGACGGCTCGCCCGATTCGTCATGCTTGCGTCAGGATCGCCATGCCTTATGATCGCGGCCAGGTCCCCGATCGAGGAGCGAATCCATGGGTGATGCTCGACGACCGTGTGCATGGGGCGCCCTGGCGGGCGCGCTGCTGTTTTCCGTGACGCTCCCGGCGTCGGCCGGCGAGCGTGGCTGGGTTGTGGACACGGGCGAGCAGTGGAAGAAGGCGAAGGCGAGCGCGGAGAACCTCCGTCTCGGCGAGGGCAAGGCGGAGCCCACCGCCGACCGGGCTCGGTTCGTCAGCGTCGTCAAGCAGTACGACCAGCCGCGCTCGGCCGAGCGGATTCGCTTCCGTCAGGACGGTGTCTGGAAAAACTGGAAGCCCACGAAAGTGGGCTCACCGAGCGGGACGCGGAACGCGCCCGTTTTCCTCCCCGTCGGCGACGGGAACTACTGGTATTTCGCGGAGAAGCAGGGCGCGGGCCCCGGCTATCACGCGTGGCACAGCAGCGACATGAAGGAATGGGTCCACAAGGGCCAGGTGACCGAGAGCCGCTGGGTGACGAGCGTCGAGCACGCCGATGGCAAGTTTTACATCTACTACGACAAGCCCAACGACGAGGATCCGCATCTGATCATCGACGAGGACCTGACCGACTCCTCCAAGCGTAAGGTGGGCGAGGTCTTCGCGGACCCGTCTCACGGGTCGGACTCCGGTGTCTTCCGCGCCGCCGATGGGTCGTTCCACCTCATCTACGAGAACTGGAGCGCCTCCAACATCCAGACCACCCGCAGCGCGGACTCGCCGATCGCCGGCCACACCAAGAGCCCCGACGGCATCCGCGGGTTCGAGCCCCGCGAGCTCCCCGCCCCCATCGACGAGCGGAAGGACAAGCCCCAGGACGTCTTCGGCGACTACACGATCACCCGCGTGGGCCCTCGCTACTACATCTTCTGCGACTACCACCCTCCCGACGGGCCCATTCGCATCGGCCACTGGTTCAGCGAGTCGCTCGAGGGGGAATTCGAGTGGGGCGGCGGCGGCATCGGGAAGGGCTTCCACCCCGACCCGACGATGGGCTTCGCCGAGGGACGGTTCTACCTCGTTGTGCAGCGCCACCGGAACTTCGTCAGCCGCGGGCCTTGGGCCGACGGCGTGGAAGCGCGGGCGGGGGTCGACAAGGACGGCGACGGAAAGGTGGACGCGTGGACGGAGTGGCAGGCGGTCCGGGCGGAGTATGCCCGGAAGAAGGGCTTCTCCCGGATCGTGGAGCGCGAGCCCGCGTCGATCGACCTTCGCTCGCTGCCGGCGGGACGCGGCTTTCGCTTCGCCTTTCGCACCGAGAGCGAGGGGAAGAGGAACCGAGCCGTGATGGATCGGGTCCACCTTTCGCTGGAATAGCGCGTGATCTTCGCTGGGGCGGATGCCGCTCGGGCGGCGCGACATCTCGTCCGCGCTCGCAACGTGTGCGAGAACCGATTCGTCGCCGTCGCGAGGCCGCGGCTGGCAAGGAGGCCGTAGCAGCCGATGCCGGCCTGCGCCCGACGGGACCGCCGGCCGCAGCAGGGCGACGCCAGAGCGGTTCTCACACCCCTTCTCAGCCCTGGTGGTTGTCCGAGTCGAAATGGTCCTGGGCGAGCCCGAGGATCGCACCCGCCACCGGTGCCGCGGGGACAGTCGAGCAGAGCACAATGACGCGCCCGGCGAGGCCGAGAAAGCCACCGGCGCCGATGGGCGACCTGCCGCTCCTCCAGCTCGCGCACTCTTCGGTCTCGCTCGGCGAGCAGCTTGTCGAGTGGGTCGGACACCGCTCACCTCCGCCGCACGGTCCCACCGGAAGCCGCCATTTTATTGGCCGAGGTCCGCCGCGATAGGGCTCATCGCTTGAGCCACTCCGGCCACTGCGACGTCGGGTCAGCAACCGCCATGCGCCAGCTCGATGGACAGCTCGGAACCCGGTGTCGGCCAACCGTACGCCTCGTCGCGGTCGAACGGGGAAAAGGCCTGGTCGAGCCGCTCGAGGAAGCGGGGCAGATCCACGCCCATGTACCACCGCTCCTGCTCGAGCGCGTCGCTGTCAGCGACCCGTCGGAGCTTGTCCCGCGCCTTCCCGCTGAGAATGCGGACGCCGCGCGGCCGTCGCTCGTGCCACTTGAGGAGGGCCGCCGCGAGCTGGATCAGACCGTGGAGGAACTGCCGCTGCGTCGCGTCGGCCGTGGCGCTCCACAGCGCCTCCCACGCCTCGTGGGCCTCCCACCAGTAGGCGTGGTTGTACAGGTCCACGCCGTAGAGATAAGTCCACTGCTCGCGCCACTGGGTCGGCGGTCGCGGCGGCTCCGCCGAGTCGGGTGTGACGGCGTGCCCTCCCTCTCCCTTCGGATGGGGCCAGACGCCGTCGGGCACGTAGCGATAGGGCGGCAGCGGGGCCGCGGTGTGGCGGTGCGGCGTCGCGAGGAGAGGCGCCGGCTGAGTGTGGATGGTCCGGGCCACTCGGTCGCTCCGTCAGCGCTCCGCCGCGGTGAGCTCCGACCGGGCCGCCCACCTCGCCACGTGCTCGAGGACGAGCGACGGATCGGTGAAGCTGTCGGTGAGGAGCTGGTGATACACGCACTCCTCGGCGGACCTCAGCCGGGCGTCCGGACGGCATGTGGCGTAGTCCGCCGCCTTACGCTCGTCCATCCACCGGCGCGTCCCCTCGCCGAGGAGGTCCGCCGTGCCGCTGCCTTCGTCGAACTGCTCCTTCTCCCGCCAGACGATCTCGCGGGGAAGCATGTCCTCGCACGCCTTCCGAAGAATCCACTTGTCCATCGGAGCCTTTCCGTGGAAGGGCGCGAGCTTGTGCTCCGGCGGGATCCGCATCGCGAGGTTCACCATCTCCGGATCGAGGAAGGGCACCCGCCCCTCGATGCCGTGAGCCATCGTCAGCCGATCCACCCGCTGCAGGTTCATCTCGTGGAGGCTCGCCACGGAGCGGCGAAGCTCGCGGTGAAGGGCTGTCGGATCGTCGATGGAGCGGTAGTAGTCGTAGCCCGCGAACAGCTCGTCCGAGCCCTCGCCCGTGAGGATGACCTTCACGTGGTCCGCGGCGACGCGGGCCGTGAAATAGCAGGGGAGGGCGCTGCGGACGAGATCCTGGTCGTAGGACTCGAGGGAGTAGACCACCTCGGGGAGGGTCTCGATCGCTTCCTCCGGCGTGAACGTGTACTCGTGGTGGACGGTTCCGAGGTGCTCGGCCACCCGCCGGGCGGCCGCCAGGTCGCGGCTGCCCTCGATGCCGACGGAGAAGGTGTGGAGCGGGTCGACCCACCGCCGCGCGAACGCCGCGATCAGGCTGCTGTCGAGACCACCCGAGAGAAACGCGCCCACCGGCACGTCGCTCATCAGCCGCTTCCGCACGGCGCGATCGAGGGTCTCCCGCACCTTCCTCGCCTGCTCCTCGACGGTCATCCGCGTCGCGGGCGGGTCGGGGACGGTGTAGTAACGGCGAAGGCCGTGATCGGGATGGAACCAGCATCCCGGTGGGAAGCCCTGCGCGTGGTCCACCACGCCGTCGAGGGCCTTCAGCTCCGAGGCGAAGACGAATCGATCAGCGGACCGGTGGTAGTAGAGCGGCTTGATCCCGAGCGGGTCTCTCGCGAGATAGGCGTCGTCCTCGCCGGCGATCGCCAACGCGAACATGCCGTCGAGGCTCTCCACCGTCCTCGGTCCCCGCTCCTCGTAGAGGTGGACCGCCGCCTCCGTGTCGCACCCGGTGCGAAAGGTGTGGCGCTCGCCGAGCGTCTCCCGCAGCTCCGGAAAGTTGTAGATCTCGCCGTTCGCGCCGACCACGCGAGCGCCCGTTTCAGCCGGGATGGGCTGGTCGCCACCGGTCGGGTCCATGATGGCGAGGCGTCGGTGGCCGAGCACGCCCCCGTCGCCGGTGGGCGTGGTACCGCCCGCGTCCGGACCGCGATGCACCAGACGCGAGAGCATGCGGTGCACCTTCGCGCTTGGCTGGTGCCCCCACGCTCCGGCGATCCCGCACATGTCGGCCCTTTCCAGTGGTCTCCGAACGCGACGTGGCACGATGCTACGCCGGAACCTTGTCCCCTTCCCTCCGGGGCCGCGTACGGAGCTCGGAGGGCGACGTGTCAGAGCGTGAAGATAATGAAGCCCGCCGCGACGGTTCCCGCCAGCGCCGCCGGATACCAGACGAGCTTGAGGAGCGTGTTCATCGGCCGCAGCCCGAGGTCCATCAGGGTGTGGCGGATGCGGTGGGCACAGTGGAAGAAGGACAGGGAGATCACCAGGAACAGCGCGATGCGGATGACCCAGTGCCACCACAGCTTTCGCCGGGCGGGCGTGCCCACCCAGCTCGACAGCGCCGTGCCGTCGGGGCCGAACGTCACGCTCTCGACCCTGCCCGCGGATCGGTGGAGGACCTCCACCACCTCGCCGCTGTCGACGTTCCAGAGACGAACCGTCCGATCCTCGCTGCCCGAGAGGAGCGTGCTCCCGTCGCGGCTGAACGCCAGCGTGACGACGGGAGCGGTATGGCCCTCGAGCGTGGCGCGCCGCTTTCCGTCGGCGACGTTCCACAGGCGGATCCGCCCGCCGGAGGCCCCTGCCGCCAACGTCTCGCCGTCGGGGCTGAACACCACGGCGGCCCGGCCGTCGAGACGACGGATCGGCTCGCCGCTGCCGACCTTCCAGAGCCGGACCGTCCCGTCGGCGCTCGCGGACGCGAGCGTCTCGCCGTCGGGGCCGAACGCCACGCTCTGGACGGCGTCCGTGTGACCCTCGAGGACTTTGATCTCCTTGCCGCTGTCGACGTTCCAGAGGCGGACCGTCCCGTCCTTGCTGCCCGACGCGAGCGTCTTGCCGTCGGGGCCGAACACCAGCGCCAGCACGGAGTCCTTGTGCCCCTCGAGGACCCCCTTCTCCTCGCCCTCGGCGACGTTCCAGAGGTGGATCGCCCCGATGGACCCGCCCGAGGCCAGCGTCTTCCCGTCGGGACTGAACGCCACACTCCACACCGTGGAATCGTGGCCCTCCAGAAGCTTCTTTTTCTCACCGGTGGCCGCGTCCCAGAGCCGGACCGCCGGGCTGAGGCCTCCCGCGCCCGACGCCACGGTCTCGCCGTCGGGGCTGATCGCCACGCTCCACACGTCCGAGCTGTGGGCCGTGTGACCGGCGACGGTCGTGCCCTTCCGCACGTTCCACACCCGCACAGGATCGCCCCGCGACGGCTGGACGCCGACGAGGGAGGTCCGCAGCTGCTCGAGGTGGTCCCTCGCGGTGCTGCGGGCTCGCTGGGTCGGGGTCGGACCCCGGCCCGGTCCTTGTCCCCCGCCCCCACCGCCGGAGCCGCCACGACCCCCGC
>CAZQQP010000086.1:0-11427 GCA_964595475.1 uncultured Planctomycetaceae bacterium
CGCCCGACCGTCTGACTGTCCGACCGCCGGATCCGCTCCCTCACGGTCGCGGCTCCCTGTGCTACCGAACGACGCGGGACGAAGAACGAGCGACGGAGGACGACTGTCCGACCGTCTTCCCGTCCGACCGGCTTGAAACGCCCCCCCCGCCATCGAAAACTGCTCGCGATGGCCAACCCGCATGACACGCCGGGCATGCGGCAGTACCACCGCTTCAAGCGGCAGCATCCCGACTGTGTCCTCTTCTTCCGCCTCGGCGACTTCTACGAGCTCTTCTACGACGACGCCAAGCTCGGCGCCCGCACCCTCGGCCTCACCCTCACGCAGCGGACGGAGGGCATCCCCATGGCCGGGGTGCCCCACCACCAGATGGAGACCTACCTCCGCCGCATGCTCCAGGCGGGCTATCGCGTGGCCATCTGCGAGCAGATGGAGGACCCCTCGGAGGCCAAGGGCGTGGTCCAGCGGGAGATCACGCAGCTGGTCACGCCCGGCACCGTCACGGAGGACAGCCTCCTCGACGAGGCGACGGAGAACCCGCTCGCGGCGATCCAGCCCATCAGCGAGGAGGAGGCCGCCGTCGCGTTCGCGGAGCTGAGCACGGGCAGCTTCGGCGTCGCCCGCCTCCGCACGGACCAGCTCCCCCAGGAGCTCGGCCGCATCCGCCCGCGGGAGCTTCTGTTCCCGGAGCGTCCGGGGGAGTCCCCGCCCGACCCCGTCGCCACGGTCGCGACCGCCGTGGGGTGCGCCACCACGGGCCGCCCCTCCTGGCAGTTCCGCCACCGCGAGGCGGCGGAGACGCTCCACCGACAATTCGACGTCACCACGCTGACGGGCTACGGCCTGGAGCAGGACGACCCGCTCATCGGCCCCGCGGGCGCCGTGGTGAGCTACCTCCTCGAGACCCAACGCGCCGACCACGGCCAGATCCCGCACCTCCGCCCGCCCCGCCACTACAAGCCCGCGGACCACATGGTCATCGACCCCGTTTCCCTCCGCAGCCTGGAGGTGGAGCGCACCACGCGAACGGGCGAGACCGAGGGCTCCCTCCTGGGCACGCTCCAGGACTGCCGAACCCCGATGGGCAAGCGCACCCTCCGCCATTGGCTGTGCTATCCCCTCCGCGACCGTCCCACCATCGAGAAGCGCCAGGACGTGGTGGAGGCCATCACCGACGACCCCGCTTTCTCGGAGCAGCTCCTCGCCCAGCTCGACCGCGTCCAGGACGTCCAACGCATCGCCAGCCGCGTGGGCATGCGTCGGTGCACGCCCCGCGACCTCGTCGCCCTCGGCCAGTCCGTCCACCGGATCCGCGACCTCACATCGCTCCTCGCCGACCGTCCCGCGGCCGAGGGCCACCACGAGCAGCTCCAGGACGTCCTCGACGCGGTGGAGCAGCTCGGCGCCACGCTCGCCGCCGCCTGTGTGGACACGCCGCCGCCCCACCTCCGCGAGGGTGGCCTCATCCGCGACGGCTACGACGCGTCCCTCGACGAGTATCGCACGCTCCAGCGCGACTCCAGCCAGTGGCTCGCGGACTACCAGAAGAAGCTCATCGACTCGACGGGCATCACCTCGCTGAAGGTGGGCTACAACCGTGTCTTCGGCTACTACATCGAGGTGACCCACGCCCACGCGTCCAAGGTGCCCGAGACCTTCACCCGGAAGCAGACCCTCAAGCAGGCGGAGCGGTACATCACCCCGGAGCTGAAGGACTTCGAGAACAAGGTCCTCGGCGCCGCCCAGAAGGCGATCGCCCGGGAGCAGGATCTCTTCCAGCATCTCGTCGACGAGGCGGCCAACCACCTTCCCGAGCTCCACGCCTTCTCCCAGGTGGTCGCGGAGCTCGACGTCCTCGCCTGCTTCGCCCGCCGGGCGGTCCGCCACCGCTACGTCCGACCCCGCATCAAGGACACGCCTGTCCTCCGCATCGAGGAGGGCCGCCACCCCGTCCTCGACGAGGTCCTCACCGACGCGTTCGTCCCCAACGACATCGGCCTCGGTTCCGAGGAGGCGCCCGCGACGGACGAAGCGGTCGCGTCCGCGGCGAGCGGCGACGGGGGCTCCGCCGGGGAGGCCTCAGCGGCCGCCGCGTCGGCGGACGCCGGCGATGGGGCGACGGACGCGTCGGGGCTCACCCTCGCCCTCATCACGGGGCCGAACATGTCGGGCAAGTCCACCTACATCCGCCAGGGCGCCCTCCTGACCCTCCTCGCCCACACGGGCAGCTTCGTCCCCGCCACCTCCGCGACCATCGGTGTGACGGACCGCATCTTCACCCGCATCGGCGCCTCGGACGAGCTCCACGCCGGCCAGTCCACCTTCATGGTGGAGATGACCGAGACGGCGAACATCTGCCACTACGCGACGGACCGCAGCCTGGTGGTCCTCGACGAGATCGGCCGCGGGACGAGCACCCTCGACGGCCTGGCGTTGGCGTGGTCCGTCGCGGAGTACCTCGCCGCCCGCCGCTGCCGCACGCTCTTCGCGAGCCACTACCACGAGCTCACCCAGCTCGCGGAGCGCTTCGACAACGTGAGGAACCTCAACGTCGCGGTCCGCGAGTGGGCGGACCAGGTGGTCTTCCTCCACCGCATCCAGCCCGGCGGGACGGACCGCTCCTACGGCATCCACGTGGCCAAGATCGCGGGTCTCCCCAAGCCGGTGGTGGACCGCGCCCGCGAGCTGATGGGCCAGCTGGAGGTCAACACGTCCAAGCTCCGCTCCGACCGCGACGGGGACGAGAAGAAGGCCTCCCGCCGCGAGGAGCAGCTCCCGCTGTTCACGGAGTACGTGGAGCACCCCGCCGTCTCCAAGCTCCGCGAGGGCGACCTCGACAGCCTCTCCCCCATGCACGCGTTCGACCCGCTCCGCCGCGTGAAGGAGGAGCTCGAGCAGGGGTGATGGCGAGACCGCGAAAGCGCGAGAGGGACGGTCGGACGGTCCAGGCCGACCACGAACCGCGTCACTCCCTTCCAGCGGACCCGGGCCGCAGCGGCCCCACGTCGAGATCCTCGTCGATCTGCTCGATTTCGGGATGCTCGGTGAGCTCCAGCAGCCGCGCTCCCGTGGCCCGCAGCCGAAGCATCTCCGGCTGGTCCGGGATCGTCTCCGCGTCGTCGAGTCCCATGTCGGCAAGGGAGCGCCCCGCCTCCGGCGCCCGCTTCAGGACGAGGACGGCCTGTCGTCGCTCGTCGGGGGCGTGCTCACACCGCTGGCGTAGTGCTCGGCCCATCGTCGCCATCGTGGCGCTCCGTAGGTCCTCTCCCTTCCCTCGGGGCGACCTCCGCTTGCCTGCGGCCGCTCGTTGTCGGATCTCCGCGGGAGTGGGTTTATCCGAAGACCGCCTTCTCGCAGTTGAGCAGCCCGCTGCCCACCCGCGGGTCGTCGCCCGGCTTCCCAAGATCCTCGGCGCTTCGCTTCAGCCGCTCCCGGATCTTCTCGGGCGACCAGGAGGGGTGTTGCTCCTTCAGCAGCGCCGCGGCGGCCGAGACGTGCGGACAGGCCATCGACGTCCCGGACAGCTCCTTGTATTCGCCGCCGGGGTACGTGGAGCGGACTGTCACCCCCGGCGCCGCGATCTCCACCCCGCCGCGCTCCGGCAAGCTCGCCGGTCCCCGCGACGAGAAGTCCGCGAGCTTCTTGTCGCGATCGACGGCCGCCACCGCCATAAAGGCGGAGCAGCGAGCGGGCTGGTTGACCCACGGCCGCTCCTTGTCTCCGCTGTTGCCCGCCGCCGCGACCACGAAGCCACCCTGTCGATTGATCTTCTCCGCCGCCCGCTGATAGGCCATCGTGCACGAGGCGTCCTTCTCCGCCGTCGAGCCGAGGCTCATGGAGACAACGTCCATGCCCTCGCGGGCGGCCCACCCCATCCCCGCGAGAATCCAGCTCACCTTTCCGCCTCGCTGGCCGAGCACCTTTCCGGCGTAAAGCAGAGCCTCGGGAGCCACGCCCACCACGCCGGCGCGATTGTTGCGGGCGCCGACGATCCCGGCGCAGTGCGTCCCGTGCCCCACGTCGTCCTGCCAGCTTCCCACACCGGGGACGAAGGACCGCCCGCCGCAGACCGAGAGATCCGGATGCTCCTCGTCGACGCCCGTGTCGAGGATGGCCACCTTCGCCCCTCGCCCGGTCACCCGGTCCCAAACGCGGTTCGCCTTGACCATGGTCGTATGCCACGGCGTCGTCTGATCCGGCTGGGGGGAAGGGGACCATGGAAGCCAGGAGAACCACGACGGGGTGACCTCCCCGCTTCGGGCGGCCCGCTCCGCCCGCGCGGTCTCCCCCTGCTGCAGAGCCCAGAGATCCCGGACCGCCTGTCGATAGCCCGCAAGGTATGCCGGGTCGCTCGCCCCCGTCTCGTCGTCGCCCGCAGCGAGCGGGTACACGTCGAAGTCGTCGACCACCTCCGCGACACGCCGATCGCGCTGGAGCCACGCCGCGTCGTCGTCGTTCAGGTCGCACGTCGTGGCGCCGAACTCCGTGAAGCAAAGCGCCATGGCCTCCTCCGTCTCCGCGGCGCCGAGCGACTCCACCCCGTCGGTCACCTCGGACCGGTTTCGCCCGAGGATCTCGGCCGCCCGCTCCGGCGGGGTCTCTTCCTCGACAAAGGTGACGATCCGCCGCCTCGTCGCCCCACCGTTCGAGCGCTGCTGTGCCTTTTTCTTGGCCATGTTGCACCTCCCTAATAAACAACCCCGGCGCTCGCCGCTGTTCGCGCTTTCACCCGCACGCTTTTTTCGTCAAGCGTCCCCCCGGTGTCAACAGCGCGTCACCGGCGTCGTGGCTTGCTCGCCGGGGGCTCGGTCTGTGGCACAGCCCCGCACCGATGTGAGCACACGTCTCGCTCACTTCGCGTCGCGCGGGTCTCCCCCGCGTCCTAGCTCGTGGACGGTGTGGTAGATGGTGTTGGATACGTCCGCCCCGTCCGCGGCCTCGAGGTCGTATTTCACCATCATCTGCATGACGGGTCTCATGTCGGCGAGCTTCACCTTGACCCGGTGCCCGTCGTTGGAGACCGAAACCCCGTCCACCTGAACCGTGTCCCGCCCTTTCTGGCCGGGGTTTTTCACCGAGAGCTCGGGCGAGCCGTACTTCTCGGTGTACTTGTACGTCCACCGCTTCACGGTGTAGTTGCCGGCGTCCGCGGCGCTGCTCGTCTCGAGCTCGCACGCGAACCGGATCTCCACGCCGTCCTCCCTCGCGTGCAGGCCCACCGGCATCCGCACCGGCCCGCCCGTGTAGCGTATGCGGTTGAAGCACCCGTCCGCACTCGCCCCCGACTGCTGCCACCCGAGGCCCCGCATGCCGAGGACGTAGACCTGGCCGTCCTTCGGGTTGACGTGCGCCCGCATGACTCCGGAACGAAACTCCATCGGAAAGCGGACGACGCCGCCCTGGGTCGTGCCGTCCACCCGCTCCTTCAGAAGGAGGAAGAGACGAGAGCGTCCCCACGAGGTGTGGACCCAGTGGCCCGCGAGCGGACCCCAGCGATCGTCGTGGGCGTACACCTGCCCCCCCGCCGAATTGTCGACGGCGTACGGCACCCAGCAGATCGGCTTCTCGTACTCGCCTTTCGGGATGGAGCGGCCCGCGTGGGGCCGGTATCCGTAGAAGCCGTCCGCTTCCACGCGGTCAATCCGCGTGGTGGGCACCCAGTTCCCCTGCTGATCCGCCGCGAGAACGGTGCCCTCCGGGCCGATCGACAGCCCGTTGGCCGACCGAAAGCCCGTGGCGAAGACCTCGCTCCGCTCGCCGTCGGCGCTCACGCGGATCATGGACCCGTGGCGGGGCACGTCGCCCGAGACGCGGTTGCCGTTCTTGAGAAAGTAGAAGTTCCCCTGCGGATCGGTCTCCAGCGTCGCCCAGAACGCCCGCGGCTCGACGTTGCCGTCGCTGTTGAAGTTCTCGTAGAAGTCCGCCTCGCCGTCTCCGTTCAGGTCCTTCAGACGAGTGAGCTGGCCCCGCTCGATGACGAAGATCTCGCCGTCCCGGACGACCAGGCCGAGCGGCTCGAACAGACCCGAGGCGAACCGCTCCCATCGCACGGTATCGAGCGCCGCGTCGATGCCCGAGACGATCCAGACGTCTCCGTTGAGCGTGCACACCGCCGCACGCCGACCGTCGGCGAAGAAGTCGAAGCCGGTCGGCCGCATCAGCGAGCCCCACGGGTTGTCGAACGGGATCGGAATCTCATCGACCACGTAAGCGCGGTCCCCTTCGGCTCGCTTCCCCTTCCGCTCCAACGTCTGCTTCCATCGCGACGGGCCGCCGCCCGTCATGGCCTTCAGATCCGCGGGCTCGCCCGTTTGCTGGAGCAGACGCCGCACGATCCCTCGTCGCTCCGCGGGGACCGCCGCGACGAGGACCTGCAGGACGCGGGGCTTGTCCGACGGCGACAAGCGGAGCTCGATCCGCCCGTCGGTCGCGACGAGCCGGGCGCCCGGCGCCGCCGTCGCAAGGCGGGCGACCGTCGCCTCGCCGTTCTGCACCAGCGCCGTCCCGCCGTCGCTCGCGTCGGACGCTCCGCTCCTGCCCGCCACGAGCATGCGGTGGGCCTGCTCCGTCGCGGCCACGCGGAGCGTGCGGACGAAGCCGACCTGCTCGTCCACCTGGACCGCCTTCGGGGACTCGAGCACCGACGTGGCCCCCACGCGATAGGAAAGGACCACCCGGTCGCCGTGGCGGTAGTACCCCCGATACCGCCCCCACGCGTCGGGGAGCGACCCCCGTCCGCCGGACCTCGGGTCGGTGAAGCGGCCGTCCTTCGCCCACCCGGCCACTTCCGGCGTCGCGAGCACCTGGTCGCCCTCGACCGCGGCGGTCTTCTTCCCCTTGAGCCGTCCGTAGTTCGTCTTCCGGATCTTCACCCACCCGCCGACGCTCGCCGCGGCGTACCTTAGCAACCCCTTGTCGAAGACCACGGCGGCGTCGTGGTCGAGCCGGATGGCGAGGCCCTTCAAGGCGACGTTTCCGTCGGGCCGCTTGGCGCGGATCGTGTGGCCGATGACGGGGCCGTAGTCCATCGCCTGATAGCTCCCCGGCGGCGGCTCGTCCGCCGCGGCCGCCGACAGCGCGAGCAGGAGGCCGAAACAAGCGGTGCGACCGATCATCTCCCGGTTCCTTTCTCCTGAAGGGCGGTGGAGGTCGGCTCTGTTCCGACGGCCGACCGTGAAGCGACCGAGGGCCGCTCAGTATGTGGAAGACGGACTGCATGTCCACGCCGGCGGGAGTCGGGCGGGCGGGAGGCCGATGACGGGCGGCTGACCGTGGCATGCGGCGGGTCTCGGGCGATCCGCGGCAGGCAGAGCGACCGTGTGCCGCGGCGACCGGTGCGCTGGCCTGCCGAGATCCGCTCCGGGCCGTGCCACCCAACGCCGTGAACCGAGTCGGTGTGCCACGCCCGTCTTGGTGATCGCTGCCCGGAAGGGGAGCGTCCGCTGCCACCCCTTCCGCCGGGAGGGGTGCCGGAGGCCGACCCCGCTGACGTACGGTCGAACGACATCGCTGACGATCGGTAAAAACGACTTGGCTCACGGCGTTGGGCGCCACGCCCACGCCCGCTCGCTCGGCACGACGGTCTTCCGCCAGCGTTCCAATCGGTCACGCGACTGCTCGCGGACCCGTCGTCATCGCGCTGGCAGCGACCCGCGAGTGCCATCGCCCGCCGCAGCGCAGAGGCCGTCGGCGTCGCCGCGCAAACTCGATGGTGTGTCGGCCCGGTGCCGCCCGGCTCTTATGAACATGAAAAAACCGCTTCGCTCTCACGAAGCGGTCATCGGTCCGGTTCGGCGAAATGTCTTCTCAGCGAATAGCGGGGGTGGGATTCGAACCCACGACCTCCGGGTTATGAGCCCGACGAGCTACCAAGCTGCTCTACCCCGCATCAGTGATTTCGACCCCATCGTAGAAGGGGCGCCTTCCCGGTCAAGGCGAACCGCGACGAAACCGAGGCATTTGGGCCGCGAACGCGAGCTCGTCGCCCGGGGCGTCGGTCGGGTCCCGCCCCATCCGCCGCCGCTTGCAACGGCGCCGGGGTCCCTAGAATGTCCGCCTCTTGGCGACGAGGCTCCACGTATGAATGTGCTCATCGTTGGTGGCGGCGGTCGCGAGCACGCGATCGGGTCGCGGCTGAAGTCCTCCCCGCGGTGCGGACGCTTGTACTTCTGCCCGGGCAACGCCGGCACGGCGGAGATCGGCAACAACGTCAGCATCGACCTCACGGAGATCGACACGAAGACCGCGGACGCGATCGGCCACTTCTCTCGTCAGAACGACATCGGTCTGGTGGTGGTCGGCCCGGAGGACCCGATCGCCCAGGGCCTGACGGACCGTCTGCGGGAGAAGGGTCTCCGCGTCTTCGGCCCCTCCAAGGAGGCCGCCCGCCTCGAGTGGGACAAGGCGTGGGCCAAGCAGGTGATGCGGTCGGCCGCCATCCCCACCGCGGAGGGGCGGACCTTCAGCGATCCCGACGCCGCGATCGGCTACGTGCGGAACCACGAGACGCCGCTCGCGGTGAAGGCCGGCGGCCTGGCATCGGGCAAGGGAAGCATGGTCTGCGACGGGCCGGACGACGCGGAGGACGCCGTCCGCCAGATCATGATCGACCGTGCCTTCGGTGAGGCGGGCGACCACGTGGTGATCGAGGAGCGTCTCGTCGGCCAGGAGGTCTCGGTCCAGGCCCTCGTCGACGGCCAGAACATCTACGTCCTCGAGCCCGCCCAGGACCACAAGCAGGTCGGAGTGGGCGATACGGGGCCGAACACGGGTGGGATGGGCGCCTACAGCCCCACGCCCGTGATCGATCAGCGGCGGCTCCAGCAGATCGAGCGGGAGATCCTCGTCCCCACGGTGGCGGCGCTGCGGCGAGAGGGGCTCGACTACACGGGCCTTCTCTACGCGGGCCTGATGATGACGGCGGGCGGGCCGAAGGTGCTCGAGTTCAACTGTCGCTTCGGCGATCCGGAGTGCCAGCCGCTTCTCGTCCGTCTGCGGGGCGACCTCCTCGCCGCGTTGGAGGCGACCTGCGAGGGCCGCCTCGCCGACGTGGACCTCGGGTGGGACGAGCGGGTCGCTTGCTGCGTGGTCATCGGCAGCGCCGGTTATCCGGGCTCCTATCGCAAGGGACTGCCCATCTCCGGCCTCGAGGACGTGAAGGACATGGAGGACGTCTGGGTCTTCCACGCGGGCACGCGGCGACAGGGGGAGGAGGTGGTCACGAACGGCGGCCGTGTCCTCAACGTGGTGGCCCTCGGCAAGGATCTCGCCGCCGCCCGTGCCCGGGCCAACGAGGCGTGCGGGCGGATCTGGTTCCAAGGGGCGTTCTTCCGCCACGACATCGGGCTTCGGGTGCTCACACAGCCGAGCCCGTGACTTCCGAAAGTGGGGTCGATGAGCTCTCAGCCAATCGCACACGAGCGGGCCCGCCGGGTGATGCCCGGCGGCGTGAACTCGCCGGTCCGGGCCTTCCAGGCGGTCGGCCGCGAGCCCGTGACGGTCCGACGGGGGAGGGGCGCCCGCGTGTACGACCTCGCGGACAACGCCTATGTCGACTACGTCGCCAGCTACGGCCCGCTGATCGCCGGCCACGCGCCGGACGAGGTGGTGGCCGCCGTGACGGAGGCGGCGGCCCATGGCACGAGCTTCGGCATGCCCACGGAGCTGGAGACGGAGCTCGCCGAGGAAGTGGTCGACGCGGTTCCGGGCGTCGACGTGGTCCGCTTCGTCAATTCCGGGACGGAAGCGATGATGACCGCCATCCGCCTCGCCCGGGGCGCGACGGGGCGGCCCAAGGTGGTCAAGTGCGTCGGCGGCTACCACGGCCACATCGACGGCCTCCTCGTCCAGGCCGGCAGCGGCGCCATGACCCTGGGCGTCCCCAGCTCGCCGGGCGTCCCCGAGTCGACGACCGCGGACACGCTCCTGATGCCGTACAACGACCTCGCGGCGGCCGAGGCGCTGTTCGCCGAGCAGGGGGATCAGATCGCGGCGGTCTCCGTGGAGCCGATCGCGGGGAATATGGGGTGTGTCCCGCCGGAGCCCGGCTACCTCGCCGGCCTACGGAAGCTGTGCGACGACCACGGGGCGCTGCTCGTCTTCGACGAGGTGATGACGGGCTTTCGTGTGGACTACGGCGGCGCCCAGCGGCTCTACGGCGTCACGCCGGACATCACGGCGCTCGGCAAGATCGTCGGCGGCGGCCTCCCTTGTGCGGCCTACGGGGGGAAGGAGTCGCTCATGCGGCAGATGGCCCCCGACGGCCCCATCTACCAGGCGGGCACCCTCAGCGGCAACCCGCTGGCGATGGCCGCGGGGAAGGCCACGCTGGGTCTGCTCGGCGTGGATGACGCGTACGGACGGCTCGAGCGGCTGGCCAAGCAGTTCGCGGACGGCCTCCAGGAGGCGGCGAACGAGGCGGGGACACCCGTGCGGATCAACCGCGTCGGGTCGATGCTGACGGTGTTCTTCCGCGACGGGGCGGTGCGGAACGACGCGGAGGCGATGGCCGCGGACACGGACGCCTACGCCCGCTTCTTCCGCTCCATGCTCGACGCGGGCGTGATGCTCCCGCCCGCCCAGTACGAGTGCTGGTTCGTCAGCCTCGCCCACGACGAGGACACCGTCGACTGGACGGTCCGCGCCTCGCGGGACGCCTTCCGGGCCGCGTGACTGCGAGCGGGCGACTGGACAAAAAGGCGGGAGCCCTTCGGTCCGTTCGCCATTCCGCGGGCTCATTCGCGCGTCGGGTCGCACTGGCAGCAAGCTGCCAGCGCCAGCCAAGGAAAGACGAGGCCGACGCCACGGAGTTGGCTCACGGGGTTGCGTAGCACCCGCCGCGCTCCTCATGTGGCCGGGCGACGATCGTATTCGGGTGGCACGGACAAGGCCGTCTGCGGCCTTGTCCGTGGTATGGGGTCGGATCGATCCCTTGCCCTCACGGCGATCCGTCGGACGGACTCCCGCGCCGATTCCCTCCGGATTCCAAAGACGTGCGGTTCAGCATGGAACGGAGGTGCCCACGGGTCGCGACACGGCCTCGGTTCCCGGCGTTGGCTGCTACCCGGCCGCCAGCACGGGCAAGCCCGCGGACGGGCACCGGCGGCATCCCGCTGGGACTTGCCCGTGCCACCCAAGCAGACGTGCCACCCAAGCAAGGCCGACGCCACGGAGTTCGCTCACGGCGGTGAGTGGCCCCGGTCTGACGCCCCCTCGCCCATTCGCCGGCTCGCCCCGTCGCGGGATCACCCGACCGGCTCGTCGAGGCCGTCGAAGGAGCGTCGCTGCCGTTCCACCATCTCCGCGTAGGGGCCGCCTCTCGCCATCAGCTCCGAGTGACACCCGACCTCCACCACGCGCCCCTCGTCCATCACCACGATGAGGTCCGCGTGCGTGATGGTGCTGAGCCGGTGGGCGATGACGAAGGTG
>CAZQQP010000086.1:11437-15050 GCA_964595475.1 uncultured Planctomycetaceae bacterium
GGTCCGGTCGGCGAACAGGTCGCGGAGGGCCGACTGGATGAGCTGCTCCGAGGCGCTGTCGAGGTCGCTGGTCGCCTCGTCGAGGATGAGGATCTCGGGGTCCGCGATGAGGGCCCTCGCGATGGACAGCCGCTGTCGCTGTCCGCCGGAGAGCTTGAAGCCCCGCTCGCCGATGACGGTGTCGTAGCCGTCGGGTAGGTCCACGATGAACGCGTGGGCGTTGGCGCGTCGTGCCGCGTCCATCACCTCCTCGCGGCTGACGTCGCGGCGTCCGTAGGCGATGTTCTCCGCGATGTTCCCGTCGAAGAGGAAGACGTCCTGCTCCACCAACGCCAGCAGGCTGCGGTAGCTGTGGAGCTGCAAGTCGCGGAGGTCCACGCCGTTGAGGCGGATCGCCCCGTCCGTCGGGTCGTGGAAGCGGGCGACGAGATCCACCACCGTCGTCTTCCCCGCCCCGCTCGGCCCGACCAACGCCACCACGGAGCCGCCGGGGACGGCGAGGTCGAAGTCGCGGATGACCGGCTGATCCGTCTCGTAGCCGAACCACACGTGGTCGAAGCGGATCTCCTCCGCCGGCCGCGGCGTCGGGATCGCCCCGCGGCGGTCCACCTTGTCCGGCGGCTCCTCGAAGATGTCGAAGACCCGCTCCATCGCCGCGAGCCCCTGCTGGGTCATGCTCATGGAGTCGACGATGCGGATGACGGGCTGCATCAGGAAGAAGGCGTACCACTGGAACGCGAAGAGCTGGCCGACGGAGGACTGGCCGCGGACCACCAGCGAGCCGCCGTACCAGACGATGACCACGGAGATCAGCGGCATCATCAGTCCCCACCCGGACGTCACCACGAGCTGGAGAATCCGAGCGAGGACCCGCTTCCGGATCACCGTGTGGTGGCCCACCGCGTAGTCCCGCCGCTCCTTCGCCTCCCGGCGGAACGCCCGGACGGTCCGCATCCCCGCGAAGGTCTCCGCGAGCCGTCCGTCCACCGCCTCGCGGTCCCGCCGCATGGACCGGTAGATCGGCCGGATGCGGCGGACCCAGAGGAGGTGGAGGACGATCAACGGGGGAACGCACAGCGTCGTCGCCAGCGCCAGCCGCCAGTTCCACGAGAAGATGATCGCGAGGGCGAGGAAAACCTGGGCGAGGGCCACGCCGGGGCTGATCACCGCCTGCTGGAGGAGGTTGGTCGTGCTGTCGATGTCGCCCGACAGCCGCGAGGTGACCCCGCCCGCTTTCACCGCCGCGAGCCGCTGGAGCGGCAGGCGGACCAGGTGGTCGAACAGCTGCTGCCTCAGCCGGTGGACCACCTTGGCGTTCAGGATGGCCTGCCGGTACATCCGGTATCCATCGGTGCACTGGGCGAAGAGGATGAGGAGGAGCATCGCCCCGCCGAAGAGGTTCAGCCGGTAAAACTTCTCCTCCGCGGAGAGGTCCTCCGCCATGACCGCCCGGTCGATCACCTGCTGAATGAGGACGGGCTTGGCGAGGTTGATCATCGCCGCGACCACGGCCAACCCGAAGACGAGGGCGAGGCCGGGCCAGTACGGCTTCATCCACTCGACGTAGCGGCGGGTGTACTCCCACCGCCGCTCTCGCCGCTGCCGCCAAGCCTGCTCGTCGCCGCCCGTCGTCTCCTTGCGGGACGCGAGGAAGCGTTGGTAGCGAAGTCGGGAGCCGCTCGGGTCGCGCAACGTCACCTCCTGTTCGCGGGGAGCCTTCCAGCCGGTCGTAAAGCTGTTCAGTGGGCGTCGGGGACGTCGGCGAGAGCCGGACCGGTCGCCGAGGCCGCGAAGGCTTCGGATCGCCGGGGCGAGCGTCTTCGCGAGCCGGCCCGTTTCCTCCTCCGGCGCGGGGCCGTGGGGCTCGTGGACGGGGAGGAGCGGCTCACGGTCCGCTCCGAGCGCTTCGCGAGCTCGGCCCCGGAGACGCCCGCTCGTCGCCGAGGCCGCGGAGGGGAGACCGCTTCGACGGATCCGGCCGCCGCTTCGGACATGGGACGAGCACCCATCGAGTCCACTCCCTGGGAGACATCCGCACGGCCAGCGCCCGACCGCGCGACGATTGCCGTAAGCGGGCGAATGGTAGTCTCCTCGCAACGCGTGTCGGGACGGAGCCGGCGCGATGGCCTCGAGCGAGGAAGAAGGGGACGACCGCGGTTCGACCTTGCCGTTCACCGCGCCGCGGACCGTCGTTTCCGGCATGAAGAAGATGCCAGCCGGAGGGGTGACCTCGTCCGCGTTCCCGACGGGCTCAACGGGTGGTGTCCTCGGGCCCCCCGTCGTTCCCCATGGCGCTCTCGACACTCGAGTGGATCGGCAGGATGGTCGCGAGCCGCGTGGTCACGAACACGTCGTAGACCTCGGGCCGCATGGCGCACAGCTCCAGGCTGCCGCCGAACGCGAGCAGACGGTTGCGGATGGCGAGCAGACTGCCCAGCGCGTAGGAGGAGATCCACCGGACGTTGTGGAAGTCGACCACGAGGGCCACCCGCCCCCACCTCCCGAGCGTCCGATGGGCCTGCTCCAGCTCCTCGTCCAGCTCGTCCGCGAGCGCGTACCCCAGGTCGCTCACCGTGATCTCGACGCAAGCACGGTCCGCCGAGCGTTGCCGCACGACGAAGGTCCGCCCCTCCAGCATACTGCACCCCCTTCTACCGCGATCGGAGACGAGGACCGAAACGAGCGGGGTCTGCGAGGATTCCCGCGGCGGAAACCCCTTATCCTATGCCGCCGTGCCCGCGTCGCCGCCACGGGTCTGGTGAACGCCAGCCGCCTTGTTCTCGATCCATGGTCCCCTCCGCAGCGTCGGGCGCTCACGCGGAGGCCTCACCCTCGGACACATGGCATCGTAGGGGCCGCGAGAAGGCGTCCGCTGCTCGTCACAATACTTCTTGCCATCGATTCCACACGAGGAGTCGACAGATGATCTTCCGCCCGTTCGGACGATCGGGTACGGATCGTGGATGGACGCGTGGCACTGGCAGCTTCTCTGCCAGTGCCCGCTCGCGGTCCATCCTTCCCTCGTCGACCACTGGCAGGTGAGCTGCCAGTGGCACCCAGCAGCAGACACGCGCGATCGCGAGATACCACGCCGAGCTTTCCGACCGGGACATGGACTCGGTTCACGAGGTTGGGTGGCACGGGCAAGGCCGTCCGCGGCCTTGCCCGTGCTGACACGCTCGGCTCGATCCCTGTAGGTAGGCGGGTGTGCGCTTCGATCGATGGCATGGCGGATGACCCGCTTCCCGCCTATGAGCTCGACGAGACCGCATTGCCTCGGCAGACCACGCCATGTCGACGGGAGGCAAGTGAGATCCGGATTTCTAAAGAGGCACTTGTCGGAGCGCTGGGTGCCACTCAACGGCGTGAACTGACTCCCTGTCGCGTCTCGCGGCGTGGGACTCGGTGACAATGGCTCAATGGCCGTGTGCCGCATGCCGAGACGACCCCGCAACCACGGACCAGCCCGCGGACGGGCACCGGCGGCATCCCGCTGGGACTTGCCCGGGCCACCCAAGCAAAGACGACGGCGGCGACACGGACTTGGTTCACGGCATTGGCCTGTATCGACGATGCACAGGCCGGCATCGCCTGCTTCGGCCTCCTTGCCAGC
>CAZQQP010000087.1:0-9513 GCA_964595475.1 uncultured Planctomycetaceae bacterium
CCTGAACCCCCGAAAATGCCTGAGGTGAAGGGGGTATGTCAGGAGGTCTGAGCCTATTCATCGGTGCCAAGGCGGAAGTCGGCTTCCGCCTTGGCACCGATGCTTCCCGCTCCTCGCTTTGGCGTATAGGCTCAACTTATTCTTTTCCGCCTCCTACCACGGATTGTCGGAAAAATCGGGTCGATTGCGCCAATAAAAGGTGAGATATCCATCATAAAGCGTGCCCGCTGTGATCGGGGCAACTGCGGCCCGGCGGGAAGACGGGCAAGATGCACGGCGAGCGTGGCGGCACATCCGGGCGCGGCGGACGCGAGAACGACCAAGCAGGTGTCGAGGGCATACCTCCTAGCCCGCGATGCTCGCGGCGGGCTCGCAGATAAGTCGGAGCCCCCGCCTTCCCGCAAAAAGCATAAAAGGCTTACCAAGACTCGGTTCGATCGCCATCGCATAGCCGGTCGGAACACCTCGGCTAGGGAGAATGACAGAGCCGAGCATGGCAACGACCATGCCAGGCAGCCCGATCACGAAGCTCTGCATGGCCAGCCGCCCTCCGATCGTCGCATGCACTTCGCCCCATGACATCGACACGCCCGGCATCCACGCCCCCGCTCCCCTTTCCGCCCGCTGCTCCATGCCCCAAGCCCCATGCTCCGGCGTCACCCATCCGCCCACTCCGCCGCGAGGATGGCACGGCAAACCTCGTCCTCGTAGGCGTTCCACCGGCGGATCCGCCGGCGGAGCGTGCCCTCGTACGCCATGCCGAGCTTCTCGGCCACGCGGGCGGCGGCCCGCTGTCTCGCGACGTGGCGGGCCTCGATGCGGTGCAGGTTGAGACGGCGGAACCCGTGGTCGACCGCCGCGGTCGCCGCCTCCGTGGCGAGGCCCGCGTTCCAGTAGGCGCGGCCGATCCAGACCTCGAGACGGGCCCGGTCGTGCCGGCGGGTCAGGTGGAGGGAAAGGCCGCCGACGAGGGCGTCGCCGTCGCGAACCACGATCGCGAAGGACACCACGCCGCCCGCCTCGGCCCGCTCCCGCTGGCTCGCGATCCACTGCTCCGCCTGGCCGGGGGGATACGGATGGGGTGTCTCGGCGAGGGTGTCCGCGACGGCCTCGTCGCCGAGGAGTGTGGCCAGGCGTGGGGCGTCGTCCGGATGAAAGGGACGGAGGACGAGGCGAGCTGTTCGGAGGGTAGGGACCGCCATGACGGGAACTTCCGCGGCCCACGGCCGATTGTCAAGGCGGCCGTCGGCGGGATGCGGGTCCGGGCGCGGCTCACGGGGTGGGCCCGGCGAGCGC
This sequence comes from uncultured Planctomycetaceae bacterium, assembly GCA_964595475.1. Taxonomy (GTDB): domain Bacteria; phylum Planctomycetota; class Phycisphaerae; order Phycisphaerales; family Zrk34; genus CAZQQP01. Next base: position 1,297 of record CAZQQP010000087.1, read on the forward strand.
CCGGAATCTCCGCCGTGGATGCGTCGAGGCGGGGCGTTCTCTTGAAGGGCAATGCGCCGGGGCGCTAGCATCGGCTCGACCGCGGTGCGGGCCGTGTGGCGTCGACGGAAGCCCGCCGCGGATCCCGCGATCCAAGAAGGGAGGCGGCGAGAGCGATGGCATACGCGCAGATGGAGTCGATCGAGCCGGGCAAGCGATTCCGCAGCCACAGCGGGCTGCTCGTGGAAACCACCGGGAACACCGAGTACATCGAGACCGTGGGGATCTACGTCCACGAGGTGCGGATCGTCGAGGGCGTGGGCGAAGGGAACACGTTCCTGCACAACCTCGACTACGCCCAGCCCGCCGACGCGGAGTGAGAGCCCCCCGTGACCGCCCGGCCACACGGCCGCGGCCGACTCCTCCGCTCGATCGGCCTTCCCGCCGTCGCTCCGGCCGTGATTCTCGGGGCGAATCGGACGGCTGAGTGGCCCTCCCGCACACGCGTCTGATTCTCCGAGCGCCCCGTGGCGATCCGGCGGCGGCATCTCCGCATCAGCGCTCCGATCAGAAGCGCCGCTCCGCCATCTCCTCGTTCATCCGCTTCCACCGCTCGATGAGCGCTCGTTTCTTCTTCGGCCGGCTCGTCGACCGATCCTGCTCCTCGGCCCGGTCCTCGGCGAGGTTGTACAGCTCCCACTGGTCCGCGGACCCCGGCTGGAGGACCTTCCAAGGACCGCGGCGGAGCGCCTTCCGCGGGCCCCGCTTCCAGAAGAGCGTCCGCATCGGGGGCTCGTCGTCGCCCGTGAGGAAGGGAAGGAGGTTCACCCCGTCGAGGGCGTCCGCGTCGGCGTCCGCCTCCGCGGCCGCCGCGGCGGTCGGGTAGATATCCAGCGAGCTGACGGGGCTCGAGTAGACAACGCCCGCCGGAAGCCGTTCCGGCCACTGCACGAGGAACGGCACACGGATGCCGCCCTCGTAGACCTGCCCCTTGCCTCCGCGGAGCGGGTGGTTCCGCGAGGTCAGCTCCTTGGTCGGCCCGCCGTTGTCGGAAAGGAAAAACACGAGCGTGCGTCGCTCGAGGCCCAGCTTCCGAAGGCGGCCGAGGATGCGACCGACGCTGCGGTCGAGGCTCGTGAGCATCGCGGCGAAGATCCGGCGGTGGATGTCCTCGATGTGATCGAAGTTCGCCACGAGCTTTTTCGGCGCCTGCATGGGGCTGTGGACCGCGTTGTACGCGAGATACAGGAAGAAGGGGCGGTTGCGGCTCTTCTCGATGAAGCGAAGGGCCTCCCGCGTCCACGCCCGGGTGAGATACTCGCTCTCGTCCACGGGCTGGCCGTTGCGCTCGATGGGATTGTCCGCGTTGTAGTCCGGCTCGCTGTAGCCCATGTGGGCGGTGAGGATCAGGTCGCCGTCGCGCCACCGGCCCGACCGGCTTCCGTCCGGAAGGGTCTTCCGACGAAGCCACGTCAGCATGCCCTCGTAGGGCCACGGCTTGTAGAAGTGGCCCTCGTGCATGAAGCCGTAGAAGTGGTCGAAGCCGTGGCGGTGCGGATGGCGCCGTGCCGTGCCGCCGAGGTGCCACTTCCCGATGCACGCGGTCGCGTAGCCGGCCTCCGCGAGGTGCTCCGCGACGGTTCGCTCGCCACGGGGAAGCCCCACCTCCGGCCGTTCGTTCGCGGCGCCGATGGCGTTGCCCTCGTAGCCGAAGCGGGTCTGGAAGCGGCCGGTCATAAGCCCCGCCCGCGACGGCGAGCACACCGACGCCGTGACGTAGGCCGCGGTGAATCGGACGCCCTTCTCGGCGATGGAGTCGATGTGCGGGGTGGGGACCTCGGGCTCCGCGTCCGGGTGGAGCTCGCCGTAGCCGAGGTCGTCGGCGAGGAGGACCACGATGTTCGGCCGGGACGGTCTTTTCTCGCCGGCGCGGACGCTCATCCCGATGCACAAAACGAGCGGCGCGACGATGCCGAGCGTTATCCGGAAACCCATGGCGTCCTCTCTTGCGCGATAAAACAAAGGCCAGTTCCCACGGGGCTCGCGTTTGGGGGGGGAGCGCCCTACTGCGCCGCCCGCTGCCCGCTCACTTCCTTGGAGGGTCCCACCTTCTCGTGGAGCAGTTGCTCGACCCGCGGTCCGGCGACCGCCCGGACCGGCAACGCCGGAAAAACAGGAACCGCGGTCGGCCGCTAACCACCCCCACTCTTCTCGAGTCCACCGATACCGCTCGATTCGCTCCCCTCCGAGGAAGTAGCCAAAGCAGACGGCCCCGTTGTCACAGAATTGATGAGGACCGGACGAACGGGCGGCGGCCCGTGCCATGCTAAGGAACACGCCGGAAAGCCACAACGATCCGGCGCTGGCGGAAAGCACGGCAGCAAGAGCCGAAAGGCGAGCATGAGCGGATCACCCCATTGCATTGGCAGCGACCCTGCATCCACGATGCATTGACCCGTCCCCCACGGGAGGCTCAGCCGCTCCACCACGAAGCGAACCGCGACGAGGGCGAGCGCGAATGCGACCGCACGGTACAAGGCTTCGTCGAACGAGTCCCCGAGCCACGTCAGACCCGCGACGACGGCAGCCGCCAGCGGCAATGCGAGCAGCGTGGAGACCAAGGGATTCACCGCCCCTCTCACGGTCGTGGTCGACATTGGCTCCAACCCTCTCGTCATCGTTCAGCGGTCGCCGGCCCCACCCGACGTCGGCGAGAGCCGGATCGGGAGACGAAGCCGCGGAGGGCTCGGACGGCCCGAAGGGACACCCTCGGTGGATCCCGTCGGGCCCCTCACTGGATCCCGCTGGGGCTTCGGGTCCCGTAAGGGGGACCTTAGAACGTGTGTGTGAAGCGCTTCTGGCTTCGCCCTGCTGCGGCCGCGGCGGGTCGGCATCGGCCTGTGCCGACGGGACACAGCCCGGTATCGCCTGCTTCGGCCTCCTTGCCAGCCGCGACCTCGCGACGGGCTCGGGCCGACGAATCGCTTCTCACACACGTTCTCGGCCTGTCAGCCGTCTTGCCCGGCCGGTCGCCCGAGTGCGGCACGCCGACGTAGTGGAGTGTCTCGCCGCCGCTTCCGAGCGCTGCGCGCGTTCGGCTACGGAGACGCGCCGCGTAGACGAAGCCGGGGGGGCCACACCGCTCACACCGCGGCGAAGCGGGACGGGCCGAGCCGCTCGGCCGAGGTCGACGCCCGTGCGGCCGTTCGCGGGGGCACACCTCCGCTTCGGCCGGGCCGGGCAGGGTTGCCGAGGCGGCGTGCGATCGATATGTTCGGGTTATGAGCGGTCGCGCCGCCCACACGCAGGACGAGGGAGCCGGGCTGTTCTCGGCACGCGGTCGTGGGACCACCGCGAACCCGCCCAACCGGTTCGAGCGACTGAGCCTGGAGGTCCTCGACGAGCACGTGGAGGAGATCGCGAGAGAGGCGGAGACCCTCCCCGATGGCCGGACGGTGCGGACGCAGGTCCTCCGCGACGGCTCCAGGAGCGCGCTGAACCGCGTGGACAGCCCGGACGTGGGGCTCCAGTGGACGGTCAATCCGTATCGCGGCTGCGAGCACGGGTGTGTCTACTGCTTCGCGAGGCCCGGCCACGAGATGCTCGGCCTCTCCTCGGGGCTGGATTTCGAGACCAAGATCTTCGCGAAGCCGGACGCCCCCTCGATTCTTCGGAAGGAGCTGTCACGGCCGTCGTGGGCCGGCGAGCCGGTGGTCCTCTCCGGGGTGACCGACCCGTATCAGCCCGTGGAGCGGAGGCTGCGGATCACACGCGGGTGTCTAGAGCTGTTCGCGTCGTGTCGGCAGCCCGTCCGGCTGATCTCCAAGAGCCGGACGGTGCTCCGCGACCTCGACCTGCTCCAGCCGCTCGCGGAGCAGGGGGCGGCCGCCGCCGCGATCAGCGTGACCACGCTGGACCCGAAGCTGTCGGGGACCCTGGAGCCGCGGGCGGCGAGCCCCGCGGACCGCCTCCACGTGATCCGGGAGCTCAGCCGGGCGGGCGTGCCCGTCACAACGATGGTGGCGCCCGTCATCCCCGCCCTTAACGACCGGGAGATTCCCGCCATCCTAGAGGCCGCCGCGGAGGCGGGGGCGGCGAGCGCCGGTTACGTCCTCCTCCGCCTTCCCCACCAGCTCAAGGAGGTCTTCGACGAGTGGCTCGATCGGGAGTTTCCCCACCGCCGCGACCACGTGCAGAATCTGCTGCGATCCGCGAGGGAGGGCAAGCTCTACGACGCGAAGTGGGGCGAGCGGCTGAGGGGAACAGGTCCCTACGCGAAGCAGATCGGGCAGACCTTCCACGCGTTCGCGAAGCGACACGGCCTGGACCAGACCCTCCCACCGCTGAGCGGAGAGTCGTTCCGTCGGCCCGGCGAGACGAACCAGCTCTCCTTGTTCGGAGCGTGACCAAGCGAGCGGGCCGCCCAGGCCAGGAGGGCCCGCTCCCGGAGATCGCCCAGCTGGGTGGCAGGGATTTGCTGGCAGGCTGGAGCACAGGCCCATCGGCTCGGCTGAAAGCCCGCCTCGCGAGACGCGACACGGGGTCACTTCATGGCGTCGCGTGCCAGGCGCCTGATTCGTTTTCCCACCGTTGTGTGGGTCGCCGAGATCGCCACGCACCGGCGCGGACGGCCCGAAGCCGCGGGCCGAGAAAGGAGACCAAGCCGCTCCCGGACTGGGCAGCATGCGGACCGGTCTCTGCGGAGCGGGCGACGCTCCCGAAGACCGCCCGATCAAAAGAATCGGGCTATGGCACGCCGACCGTCGAGAGCGAGGCGCCGTCCTACTTGGTCGGCTCGGTCGTTAGGTCTTTCGCGGTGTCCTCCGCGAGCGTGAACGTCTTGTCACCCAGCTTGCCGACGGGCTTGCCTTTCTCCGGAACCCAGAGCTTGAGGGTGTGCTTCTTGCCCTTGCTCGTCTTGATGGCGAGCGTGGTCGACGGATCTCCGCTCACCCGGTCGCCGCTGACGTAGTGGTCGACCTCGAGGCCCGCGAGCGTGTCGTAGAGCGTGCCCGCCTGGTCCTTATCGAGCTCGCCGTCGCCGGCGAGGGAGTAGTTCCCGTCGTCGTCGCGCTCGACCGTAAGGTCCCCCATCTTCACGGACGCGATGTCGCCCGTCTCCACGTCCAGCACGGTTCGCTCGCGAAGCTCCGCCGAGACGGCGTCGACGAGGTCCTGCTTCGCCTTGAAGAGCATGTCCTCGCCCTCGGCCCCGCTGAGCCGGCTGTCGAGTGCGACGACCACTTTCTCCGAGGAGCCGTCGGCCTTCGTGAGCGAGAGCACGGCCTTGTTCTCCCCGCTGATCTCCTTCTTCCCGCTCACCCACGTCTCCGCCTCGAGCGGCGTCACACCGTCGATGACTTTGTTGACGGCCTCCTTGGCCAGACCGCTGAAGTCCCAGCCGGGGAGGTCCTTCCCCTTCTTCTTGCTCTTGTCGCCGCTGTCGCTGCTCCCATCGCCGCCGGAACCGCCGTCCTCGCCGGACTTGTTCTTCTTCCGGGCGATGGTGTAGTTCGCCGGATACTTCCCGGTCCGCTTGAGCTTGATCGCCTTGAGCTCCTTTTTCGCGATGTCGAGGATGGTCCGCTCGCGATACGCGAGCCGCGACGCGAACAGCGGGTCGAGCGACGAGCGCTCCACCACGTAGCCCGTGGACTCCGTGCCGCGGACAACCACCAGCTTGCCTCCCTTCCGCTCGGCGACCTTGAGGACCTCCTTCTGCGGCTGACCCACCACGGAGAGCTTCGCGGTCACCGCGGGCTTTTCGATGGTGTGGTCGACGAGGTAGTCCTCGGCCTTCGTCTTGAGGATCGCGTCGAGGAGGCTGCTCACCTGGTCGCTCTCCAGCGCGAAGCCCGGCTTGGGCTTGCCGAAGACCCAGGTGGCCTTGTCGTTCTGCTTCACGTGGAGCTTGTCCTGGCCCTGGCGGACGAGGAGGACGTCCTCGATGTCGCTGCGGGCGACCGGAGTGAGGTTCGGGTCTCTAAGCTCGTCGACCGGCTTCTTCAGATCCTTTACCTTGGACCCGCTGATGGTAAAGACCACGGGACGGCCGTCCCACATCGCGAAGTAGTTCCGGTCCTCGCTCTTCAGCGAGCTGGGGCTTCCGATCGCGAGGCGATGGGTCTCCGTCTTCTTCTCCTCGCCCTTCTTCTTCGAGCCTTGGCCGCTCTTCTTCGACCCGTCGCCGCTCTTGCCCGAGCCGCTGTCGCTCTTCTTCGACCCGTCGCCCCCCTGTCCGTCGCCGCTCGACCCCTTCGCCACCTTGACCTTCAGGGTGAGCCGCGGCTTCTTCAGGCCGTACGTCGAGAGGTCCGCAGGCTGATCCGCGACGAACTTCTCGATCTGGGCGGTGTTGATCACCTCGACTACCGACTTCGTCTTCTCGCTGCTCGCCCGGCCCGTCACCGGCTCGGTGAGTGTCCACCGCGCGTTCTGCTTTACCAGCTGGACGGACTTCTTTTCGGCCCGTTGCAGAGACACCTTCCGGGCGCTGCCGAACTCCACGTCCGGCAGCGAGGTCTTCCTCATGTCCGTGATCGGCTTGTCGAGGACACGGTCGTGGAGATCGGTGCCGACGACGTAGGCGGCGGTGTCGTCGGGCTTCTGGAGGTAGGCTCTTCCGCCCGCCGCGGCCTTCTTCCCGAGCTCCACGGTGTAATCGAACGACTTGCTCTCTCCGTCGCTCGTCGTCTCTCCCTTGACCGTGACCGTCGCCTTGGGCTTCTTCAGCCCCAGCGCGGAGAGAGACAGATCGTCTTGCTTCTTGGTGATCCGCTGGCTGTATCGCAAGCTGGTGAACTGGTCGGGGATCTTCTTCACCGCCGTGCTGTCCATGGGAAAGCGAACGGGCTTGACCTGCTCCCATCCGCCGTCCGTCCGCTTGATGACCACGGTCGGCTTCTCCGGCCGCTCGATCCGGATCTCGCTGACGTCCGAGGTAGAAAACTCGGCGCTCGCGAACAGCGGTGTGCCGGCCTCTTTTTCCTGCTGCTTCTCGACCTTGCGGGTCGACGGCGTCTTCATGTTGAAGAGGTCGGTCTCGAAGATCAGGAAGTAGATCCCGATCGCGATCGCCACTACGGCCAGCGTCAGACTCGTCTTTACGTTCATAGCAGTCCCGGTTCTCTTTCGATTACCGCGTCCGGACGAACCAGACCACGCCTCCGAGCACCAAGCAGACGAAGGGAACGGCTCCGAGGAGGATGGGCCACATCGCCACCTTCGCGTTCTCCCCGATCGCCCCGATCCGCTCGACGGGCGCCGGCGCGGGGGCGATCAGGTTCTCCTTCCCGGCGAGCCAGTAGATGCTGTTGACGACCAGCTCCAGGTTGGCCGGGAAGAACTTATACAGCGTCTCGCCGGCGAGGTTGGTCGCGCCGGCGCCGGTCACCCGGTCGTTGGCCCACATCTGGTCCGCGATGACCACCACCCGCTGGCCGTTCTTCTTGGCGGCCGCACCCGTAACGAACGGCCCGGCCGGCTCCGAGTTGTTCCGCTCCGCCTGTCGGAGCTGACGCCTCCGCCTCGCCTGACTCTCCGCCCAAGTGTCCTCGGGCGTGCGAATCAGCGGCCAGAGCTTTACGCCCTTCGGCGGGTCGGACGCGAGGTCCAGCCGCGCGGCGCCGACCGCTATGCCCTGGAGCCCGCGGACGGCACCCGTGATCGGGTGGCCCTTCGGCCAGTCCCGGATGCGAACCTGCCGCGTGGCGACTGTGCGTCCCCGTTGCGTGCGGGCACTCACCACCGTCCCGCTCGTCTTCGGGGTGATCCCGAACCGCTTCTTGAGCACCTGATACTTGTTGCCACCGCCTCCCATCGCCGCCAGCGGCGACTGAGTGCTGACGAAGACCAACGCCGGCTTTCCGGCCTTGAGGTGCTTTTTCAACGCCTGGCTCATCCCCTGCTGACCCCGCATGGCCGCCCGCGGGCTCCTCGGCGAGGAGGGGAAGAAGATGTACACCAGCGGCTGCCCCTTCTCCGCGGTCGGCTTGGGCTGAGGCGGTCGCGGTCGCCCGCTCCACCGCGTCACCTCGAAGCTCATCCGCTCGAGGCGATCGCGGATGTTCGAGTACTGTCCGCCCCCCCGCCGGCGCCCTCCTGACTGGACGAAGACCACCTTCGGCGGCTTCTCAAGCGTCAGGCTGACGAGCTGTCCCGTGATCTTCTGCTCACCCTTGAACTGCGTCTCCGGCTGCCGCTGCCCGGGTGACGCCTGCCCCGTCTGGAAGTAGAACT
>CAZQQP010000087.1:9523-14866 GCA_964595475.1 uncultured Planctomycetaceae bacterium
CGCCGCTCTTCTGCTTCTTTCCGCTGCTCTTCTCGCCGGAGGACCCGACGACGCGGATGGCCATCGCGTTGCCCTGCTTCAGCGTCTCCTGGAGCCCGCCGTAGTCGCCGGCCTCGATCCCCTCGAGCTGATCCACCAGGTTGGAGACCTTCTTCGCACGCGCCTCGTAGCGATCGGCCGCCGCGAGGAGAAAGTCTTTTACCTTCTTGGGTGTGCTCTTCTTCTTCGCGAGCTTCCGGAACCGGTCGGCCGCGGGGCTCAGCAGCCCCTCGCGGAACTGCGACAGCGGATCCACCGCGGCGTCCTTCAACGCCTCGACGTCGGGGAACTGCTCGGCGCTGACCTCGCTCGCCTTCCGTTTGACCCTCGCGAGCCTCGTCTGGCCGAGCACTCGGAACGTCCGGCGAACCCGAGTCATAAACGTGTAGGCCTCGCCGCTCTGTCCCTCGAATTTCCCGAGCGCCTTCGCCTCCTTCCTTGCGAACGTCTGGAGCTTCTTGACGAGCGCCGTCGTCTTTTTCGCGACCTTCTTGAGCTTCTTCAGTTTATCCTGGTAGCGCTGCTTCACCTTCCCCATGAACTTCTCGAAGGCCGAGACGTCCGTCGCCGGGTCGATGCGCTTCACGCGGATGCGATCGCTGTGGCGCTCGTAGTCCTCGAGCAGGCCGAAGACCTGCCTACGCTTCGCCGGCGTCACGCTCCCCTCCGAGTACAGCGTCGTGATCTCGACCTTCTGGTCGAGGTTCTCGAGCACCCGCTTCGACTGCTTGCTCAGGGAGTACCGCCCCGCGCCCGTCATGTCGAAACGGTAGTAGTGGCGATACGCGATCCAGTCGACGAAAACGACGATGGCCAGCGAGGCGATGACGAACAACGCCACGCTCGACCCGTACTTCATCCACCGCTTCCGCTGGGTCAGGCCCTCGTTCGTTGCTTCGGTTGCCATGGCTCTTTCCCGTGTTAGGCCCACCTACGGCTTTCCAGCGCCTTCACGCCCAGCGCCAGGAACAGGCCGGTCCCCGCGAGGAAGTAGACGAAGTTGCCGGTGTGGACCAGGCCCATCGAGAACTTGCGGTACTGCTCGTTGAAATTGAGGTAGGTCACCGCGTTGCTCCACCCGCTCGGCAGCGTGTCGGGGAGGAAATAGGTCACCACGGTGAACATCAGGATGATGAAGACGGTCAGGAGGAAGGCGATGATCTGGTTCTGGGTGAGAACGGAGGCGAACGTGCCGATGGCCACGTACAACGCCCCGACGAGGATGAGCCCGAGGTAGCCGCTGAAGATCGGGCCGGGATCGGGGTCGCTCCAGATGGCGAGCACGCCGACGAGCACCAGCGTCGGCACGAGCATGACGAGGAAGAAGCCCATCGCCCCCAGCCACTTGCCGACGATGACCTGGAAGTCCGTCAGCGGCGCGGTCATGAGCGCCTCGAGCGTGCCGCTGCGGAGCTCCTCCGACAGCAGCCGCATGCTGATCGCCGGCGCGATCGCGATGAGCACCCAGACCGTCCAGAAGAAGGTCCGCTGCAGCTGCGCGGGCCGTCCCGACTGGAAGGTCGTCAGGAGGAAGAAGAGGCTTGCGAGAAAGACGAACAGCGCCATCACCACGTAGGCGATGGGTGAGTAGAACAGAGCGCTGGCCTCTCGCCGTGCCACAGCCAGCGTGTTGTTGATGCTTCGATTCATAAGGCTCTTCCCGAAGCGAGGAACCGGCTAGGCCGCCTGCAGGCTCGCCGAGCCCGTGGCCTGGACGAAAAACTCCTCGAGGCTGGCCATCTCGTGCCTCATCTCCCGCATGGGCCAGTGGTTCTCGATGACCACGTCGCCGAGCTGCTCCCGGATGTCCTGGCGCGTGCTCGCGGTGACGGCGGCCTGACACCACCCGTCGGCCATGTTGGTGGATACGTCCGCGACCGCCGGCAGGTTCCGGAAGGCCTGCTCCACCGCCTGCGGCTCCGCCTTCACCTCGATGAGGACACGGGAGGTGGCCCGGACGCGGTCCTTCAGCTCCTCGGGCGTGCCGTCGGCGACGATGCGGCCGTTCGCGATGATGACGACGCGCTGACAGCTGCGCTCCACCTCCGGGAGGATGTGGGTGGAGAGCATGATGGTCTTCTCGTTGGCCAGCGAGACGATGAGCTTGCGGATCTCCGTGATCTGGCGCGGGTCGAGCCCCTCCGTCGGCTCGTCGAGCACGAGAATGGGCGGATCGTGGATCATGGCCTGGGCGAGGCCCACCCGCTGTCGGTTTCCCTTGGAGAGCTGCCCGATGGGCCGGTGGAGGATGGGCCCAAGGCCGCACCAGTCCGCGAGCGTGTCGATCCGCTCCTTCCGGTATCCCCGGCTCATCCCTTGCACCCGGCCGAAGAAGTGGAGCTGCTGGCTCACCTTCAGCTCCGGATACAGCGGCGTGCTCTCGGGGAGGTAGCCGATCTGCTGGCGGGCCTCGAGGGACTCGGTGAGGACGTCGTGGCCGCCCGCCTTGGCGGTGCCCGACGTGGGCGGGATGAAGCCCGTCAGGACGCGAAGCGCCGTGGTCTTCCCGGCGCCGTTGGGGCCGAGAAAGCCGAGGATCTGTCCCTTCGGCACTTCGAGGGTGATCTGATCGAGGGCCCGCAGCGGTCCGAAGTCTTTGACCACCTGCTGAAGCTCGATCATGGGGTTGCTCCTGTAGGTGCGCGGCGAGGATCGGATTTATGGCGAGGGACGGGTGGCGTGTCAAACGGGTTGGCACCGTGGACGCTGCCGCGGCCGGGGGTCGGATCGTGGCGACACGGTCTCGCGCGAAGAACTTGGCCCGAGCGAGGGCGTGCTCCATTGACGCCCCGCGCCCGGTGGCCTAACTTTGACCGACGACGCTACTCTCCACGGACCTCGCGCACGCATGGCTCAGCAGCGGACGAGCAACTACGAGACCTCCCTCGGTCGCGTCGTCGTGGACCAGGGGCTCGCAACCACCGAGGATGTCGAGGAGTGTCTCCACCTCCAGCGCCAGGACCGCGACGGCCAGGCCACGCTGCCCGACCTCCTCGTCCAGCAGGGCGTGATCACCAAGCGACAGCTCCAGCGCCTCCGTCCGCTCGTGGAGGCCCAACGCTCCGCCCGCCAGATCCCGGGCTACGACCTGCTCGAGAAGATCGGCTCCGGCGCCATGGCTGTGGTCTACAAGGCCCGCCAGCAGAGCCTCGACCGCATCGTGGCGATCAAGGTGCTCCCTCCGAAGCACATGTCGGACCCGACCTTCGTGGAGCGCTTCTACGCGGAGGGGCGGGCCGCCGCCAAGCTCAACCACCCGGGCATCGTCCAGGCCATCGACGTCGGCCAGACCGGCGAGTTTCACTACTTCGTTATGGAGTACGTGGAGGGCCACACGGTCTTCGACCACCTCCAGAGCTACAGCCGCTACGCGGAGAAGGAGGCGCTTCGCATCGTCCTGCAGGTCGCCGAGGCGCTGCAGCACGCCCACGATCGCGGCCTCATCCACCGCGACGTGAAGCCCAAGAACATCATGATCACCAAGGGCGGCCGGGCGAAGCTCGCGGACCTCGGGCTCGCCCGCGCCGCCGCGGACCGGAAGGCGGCCGAGGCGGAGGCCGGGCGGGCGTTCGGCACGCCCTACTACATCAGCCCCGAGCAGATCCGCGGCGAGGTGGACATCGACTTCCAGGCGGACATCTACGGCCTCGGCGGCACGCTGTATCACATGGTGACGGGTCAGGTGCCCTTCGAGGGACAGACACCCTCGGCGGTGATGCACAAGCACCTCCGGGAGACGCTGACTCCGCCGGACCACATCGTCGAGGAGCTGTCCACGGGCCTCGGCGAGGTGATCGAGGTGATGATGTCCAAGAAGCGGTCCGACCGCTATCAGTCCACCGCCGACATGATCGAGGATCTCCGGGCGGTCGCCGAGGGTCAGCCGCCCATCCAGGCCCGCCAGAGCATCGACTTCGGCACGCTGGAGAAGGTGGAGCGGTCGGGGGAAGGACAGGAGGAGCCCGTCGCGGTCGGCGACGCGGGTGCCGATCGGAAGCCGCTGTTCTGGGTGGCCCTCCTTTCCCTCACGATCAACGTGGTCCTCCTGATAGCGCTGATCGCCGTGATGGCGGGGAAATGAAGACCTCGGTCGCCGGGGCACGCTCGCTCCCACCCGCCCGGACCGCTTTCAATCCGCTTGCCGTCGGCCAAAATCGCATGGAACTCCAACAGCTCAAGTACTTCGTCGCCGTCGCCGAGCACGGGGGCTTCAGCCGGGCCGCCGAGGCCTGCCGCGTGGCCCAGCCGTCGTTGAGTCAGCAAGTGGCCAAGCTCGAGCGGGAGCTGGGCCAGCCGCTGTTCGACCGGCTGCCGCGGCGGGTGCTCCTCACGGACGCCGGCACCGCGCTGCTCGAGCGAGCGAGGGAGATCCTCTCCTCCGTCGAGGACGCCCAGCGGAGCGTCCTCGACGGACAGCCCACGCCCACGGGCGAGCTCCGCCTCGGCGCCATCCCCACGGTCGGGCCGTACCTCCTCCCGCCCGTCCTCGACCGGTTCCGCCGCCGCTGTCCGCAGGTGGACCTGAGCATCCGCGAGGATCTCACGGACCGCCTCCTCGCCCTCCTCTCCCTCGGCGAGCTGGACTTGGCCGTGATGGCGTTGCCGGTAGACCACTCGCTCATGCAGGTGGAGCCGCTCGGCGACGATCCGATGCACCTCGCCGTCCCGCCGGACCACCCGTTGGCCCGGCGGCAGCGTCCGGCGCTGCGGGAGCTGAAGCACCAGAGCTTCGTCCTCCTCGACGAGGTCCACTGTCTGGGTCAGCAGACGCTCAACCTGTGCCGCGAGGAGGACCTCCGCCCCAACATCGTCTGCCACGGGGCGCAGCTCGCCACGGTCTGCCGCATGGTGGAGCTGGGGATGGGCATCTCGCTGATCCCGCGGATGGCCTGCGAGACGCCCGACCCGAGCCGCATGGTCGTGCGGCGTCTCGGCGGCACGGAGCCCGCCCGGACCATCGCGGCCGTGTGGCACCCGGACCGCTATCGCACGCGGGCGGCCCGGGCGATGGTCCACGAGCTGAAGAGCTCGCTGGGCGAGGAGGACGCCGCCGCGGACTGAGCGGCGACAGCGGGAACGGCCGGTGGTGCCGAGCACGCGATGGTGCCCTGGCGACTGTCGAGTAAGGAGGCGGAAAAGAATAAGTTGAGCCTATACGCCAAAGCGCGGAGCGGGAAGCCTCCTTGCTTTGGCGTGGGGTTCGAACCATGTGCGATGCCCCGCCGGCGGCAGATCCCGGCATTTGCGGGCGTTGCGCTTGCTCGATCATCGGCTTCGCCGTCTCATCGGTGCCAAGGCGGAAGC
>CAZQQP010000088.1:0-4884 GCA_964595475.1 uncultured Planctomycetaceae bacterium
AGCTCCGGCGGCGCCGGAGCGCAGCCGGCTGGTAGCGGTGGAGATGAGCGGTCACGTGCTCACGGGAGCGGACCCCACCGGGGAGGTGATGGGGCGGTCGGTGGCGTGGTTCCGTGAACATCTCGAGGGCGGAACGGACGACTCCGGGGAAGGCACACCGGCCGCGGCCGGCGCTGAAGCCACATCCGACTAGAATGAGACATGTCCGATCTCTGGGCCGAGCGCCGGGAGGAGAAGTTGCGCTCCGCCGAGCCGCTGCCGATGCGGATGCGGCCGCGGACGCTGGACGAGTTCGTCGGGCAGCAGCACTTCCTCGGCCCCGGCAGGCTGCTCCGCCGGATGCTGGAGGCGGATCGGCTCACCAGCGTCATCTTCTACGGCCCGCCGGGCTGCGGGAAGACCACCCTCGCCGAGATCATCGCCCACCACACCCGCCGGCACTTCGAGCGTGCCAACGCCGCGACGATCGGTGTGAAGGAGATCCGCCGCATCATCGACGACGCCGTCCGCCGGCTCACCGACAACGGCGGCCGAACCGTCCTGTTCCTCGACGAGATCCACCGCTTCAACCGCGCCCAGCAGGATGTTCTGCTGCGGGACGTGGAACGCGGCACCATCACGCTCATCGGGGCGACCACGGAGAACCCGTTTTTCACGGTAAACAGCCCGCTGGTCAGCCGCTCCCAGATCTTCCAGTTCCAGCCGCTCGGGGAGCCGGAGATCCGCTCCCTCGTCCGCCGGGCCATCGAGGATCCGGAGCGCGGCTACGGCCGGCTCGACATCCGCATCGACGAGGAGGCGATCGAGCACTGGGCGACCATGAGCGACGGCGACGCCCGCCGGGCGCTGGCCGCGCTGGAGATCGCCGTGCTGAGCGGCGGCACGCAGGAGGGAGACGGCCCCATCCGCATCGACCGGGGGGTCGCCGAGGACTCCATCCAGCGAAAGGCGATCGACTTCGACCCCAACGGCGACACCCACTACGACACGCTCTCGGCGCTGATCAAGTCCATGCGGGGAAGCGACCCGGACGCGGCCACCTACTGGCTCGCCCGGCTCCTGGAAGCGGGCGAGGATCCGATGGTCCTCGCCCGGCGGATCGCGATCCTCGCGAGCGAGGACGTGGGCAACGCCGACCCCCACGCCCTCCAAGTCGCGGCGGCGGCGTACACCGTCACGGAGCGGGTCGGCCTCCCGGAGTGCGAGCTCACCCTCGCCCAGGCGGTCACCTACATGGCGACGGCGCCGAAGTCCAACGCGGCCACCGTGGCCATCCACCGAGCCCGCGACGACGTCCGACAGCAGCGGACCCTCCCGGTCCCCAAGCACCTCCGGGACACGCACTACGCCGGCGCGGCCCGGCTCGGCCACGGCGAGGGCTACGCCTACGCCCACGACTCCCCCGGCGGCTGGGTGGACCAGGATTACCTCGGGGTGGACCGCACCTACTATGAGCCGACCGACCGGGGGCACGAGGCACACATCCGGGAGGTCCTCGACGCGCTGAAGCGGCGTCGCGGCTCGGCATGAGCGGGGGGACTGCGGTGACGCCCAGCAAGCAGAGCCTGCGAAGCGTGGTGCGGGCGCGGCTCGCCACGCTGACTGCCGACATGCAGCGGGAGAGGTCCGCGGCGATCGCGGAGCGGCTCTCCCGCGATCCGGCCTTCGCGGAGGCGGCGGCGGTGCTCCTCTACCTGCCCATGCGGACCGAGGTGGACCCCACCGCCATCACGGAGCGGGCATGGGCGCTGGGCAAGCGGGTGGCGGTGCCGCGTGTGGATCGCCAGGAACACGGCATTCGCCCCGTGGAGCTTCGCGGCCTCGACGAGCCGATGGAGAAGGACGCGGTGGGCGTTCGCGTGCCCGCCCGACGGCGCCCCGTCTCCGCGGCCGCGATCGACCTCGTGGTGACGCCCGGCCTCGCCTTCGACGACGGAGGTCGGCGGCTCGGGCGCGGAGGGGGCTACTACGACCGCTTCCTCCGCGAGCAACCCGTGAGCGGGCGGGTGTGCGGCATCGCCTTCGACCTTCAGCGTGTCGAGGAAGTGCCCGCGGACCCTTCGGATGTGGCGATGGACATGGTCGTAACGGATCGGGAGGTCTTTCGTTTCGACGGGGGCTCACGCGATAAGCCTTAGCAAGGAGGCGAACGATGGGTGCGATGTTCACGCCGCTGTTTCGCGGACGACGGACGAGGCGGTCTCGGGGCGGGTGGGGTCGCTACGTGATGGGCGTCGCCGCCGTCGCGGCGGTCGGTATCGGCATCTGGTGGGCCTTCTCCGACGGCGAAAAGACTTCCCGCTCGTCCGGGGAGGAGCCGGAGGCCGAGTCGAAACGCGTGGTCGCCAGCGGAGCGGACGCTCGGCTCCAGCGGGGTCTCACGCAGTTGGACCAGGGGCGGCCGGACGCGGCGAGAGCGACGCTGCAAGAGATCGACCCGGCGAAGCTCACCCCGGCGAAGCGCTCGAAGCGACAAGAGGCGCTGCGGAAGATCCGAGCAAAACGGAAGCCGCAGCACGCGACCCCGCCGAAGCCGAGCCCGTCCGATACCCCGTCGGACGGCGCCGACCCGCCCTCGGCGGACACCCCGACCGACGCCTCGCCACCCGGCGGGCCCAAGCCGGACGACGGAGAAGCGACCGGTGAGCCCGAGCCGTCCGGGTCCGAGAAGTCCGATCCCTCCGAGGAGGAAAAGACGTCCGACCCGATTCAACGCGGCCTCGCCGCGGCACGGAAGTGGCGGGACGACGGACAGCCGCTCCGCGCCCGGCGCATCGCCAACGACCTCCTCTCCAACGCGGACCTTTCCTCGGAGCGGAAGAAGGCGTGCCGGAAGCTCCTCGCGGAGGTGAACCGCACGCTGATCTTCTCCTCGGAGATCCACGAGAAGGACCCGTACGTGGAGACCTACAAGGTCCAATCCGGGGACAACCTCGCCGCCATCGGGGATCGCTACCGGGTCCCCTGGCAATTCCTCCGCCGCATCAACGGCGGCCTCGAGCCGTCGCGTCTCGCCGCCGGCGAGAAGCTGAAGGTGGTCAACGGTCCCTTCAACGCGGTGGTGCACAAGAGCGCCTTCCGCCTCGACGTCTACCTCGACGATCTCTACATCCGCAGCTTCCCGGTGGGCCTCGGCAAGGAGGAGTCCGCGACGCCGACGGGGACGTTCCGCGTCAAGGAAAAGGTGTCCAACCCCTCGTGGACCAACCCGAGGACGAGCAAGCACTACGCGGCGGACGACCCGGAGAACCCCATCGGCGAGCACTGGATCGCCCTCGAGGGCAAGGGCGACGCGGCGGACCTCGAGGGCTACGGCCTCCACGGAACCATCGAGCCGGAGACGATCGGCAAGAAGGCATCGATGGGATGCGTCCGCCTCCGCCCCGACGCGATCGAGCGGCTGTTCACCATGCTCGAGCCCGGCGCCAGCGAGGTCCGGATCGTGGAGTAGGACCAACCGCGATCGCCGCAGCTCGGCGGCCCGTGGCTCGTGCACACCGTCACCGGGTTCCACTGTTCTCCTTCTGACGAAACAGCGTCACAGGGCGAGGGGCTACGAGCGGCCTCGCCGCCGCTCGGCCCTTGCGGCCTCGTGTCCATTTCGTAGGGTGACGGCGTTTTCCGCCGACAGGAGCCGCGCCCATGCAAGCGGTCGACTGGGGTGTGCTCGCCGGATACTTCCTGGTGACGGCCGGCATCGGCGTCCTCTGCATGCGGCTGATCAAGGTCCAGGAGGACTACTTCCTCGGCAGCCGCCGCTTCGGCCGTCTCCTTCAGACCTTCGCCGCGTTCGGCGCGGGAACGGGTGCCCACGAGCCGGTCCAAGTGGGGAGCACCACCTGGACCAGCGGCCTCAGCGGCATCTGGTCCGCGCTGATGTGGCTGTTCGCCACGCCCATCTACTGGATCACGGGCGTCTGGTACCGCCGCATGCGGCACCTGACCCTCGGCGACTGGTTCGTCGAGCGATACGAGTCGAAGGGGATGGGCGCCGCCTACACGGTCTTCGCGGCCGTCTTCTACATGTTCTACCTCTCGCCGATGGTCTCCGCCATCAGCCAGGTGACGGCGGCCGTAGTCGATGTCGAGCAGGTCAACACTCCCTTATTAAACCAACCGATCGAGCTGGAGTACGCCCTCGTTCCCGTCATCGCGGTCTTCGTCATCCTCTACGGCGTGCTCGGCGGCCTGAAGGCCGCCTATTGGACGGACCTGATGCAGGGCGTGTTCATCATCCTCCTGTCGATCCTATTGATCCCCGTCGGCCTGAAGAAGCTCGTCGAGCGGTTCGGCACGGAATCGGACACGCTCCTCGCCGGCTTCCGGATCCTCCACGAGCGGCTCAGCGACGCCTACTTCCGCATCTTCGAGGGGCCCGTCGGCGGGGAGTTCTCGCCGCTGTTCATCGTGGCGCTGATCCTCCTCGCCATCATCGGCATCGTGGTCCAGCCCCACTTCATCGCGACGGGTGGGGGCTCGGCGAAGACCGAGATGCACGCGCGGGTCGGCCTCGTCTCGGGCAACCTGCTCAAGCGGCTGTGCACCATCGGCTGGGGACTCACCGGGCTGATCGCGATCGTCCTCCTCGCGGACAACGTCCGGCTCGCCGAGAGCCCGGACCAGGTGTGGGGCATCGCGACCCGGGAGATCCTCGGCCCGCTCGGGATGGGGCTGGTCGGGCTCATGCTCGCGTGTCTCCTCGCGGCGCTGATGAGCTCCGCGGACTGCTACATGATCGTGACCTCCGGCTGCTTCGTCCGGAACGTCTACGCCGCCTATCTCCACCCCGACGCGTCGGAGCGCACCTACGTCCTCGCGGGACGGCTGACGGGCATCCTCATCATCCTCGGGGCCTCCCTGGTCTCCCTCGCGGTGATGGACGTC
>CAZQQP010000088.1:4894-14635 GCA_964595475.1 uncultured Planctomycetaceae bacterium
ATCAGTTCAAGCTCGCCCTCCAATTGCCCCTCATCTTCGCCGCCCCCTTCTGGGTCGGCATGTGGTGGCGTCGATCGGGTCGGGCGGCGGCGTGGATGACCATGGGCTTCACCCTCGTGGTCTTCTTCATCGCGCCCGTCGCGGCGCCGCTCCTCGTCGACGGCCTCCGCACGGACGCGCGCTTCACCGTCGCCCGGCCCGTCGAGGAGGTGACGGTCCGGCGGCCGGCGACCAAGGTGGACGTCTCCCGCCGGCAGGCACGGATCGAGCTGTGGGAGGATAACAAGGCCAAGGGGAAGAAGGTCGGCGAGAGGCCCGAGCCCGTGGAGGTCGGAGATACCTACACGCGGACCACCACGCGTGGCGGCGAGGCCATCTTCTGGAGCGGCGGCGTGGAGCCGGTCAACGAGGAGAAGGCGGCTTACGAGCGGATCGACAAGCGAACCGAGCCGTTGGCGGAGGGCAAGCGAACAGTCGTCGTCAAGCAATACGCGGACGACGTCTCATTGCGGGGGAAGGGTCTCTTCCGCGTGGACTTTCTGCTCTACCACTTCGCCGGCATGGACCTGACCACGCGGTCGCGGGCGATGCTCGAGACGCTCAAGCTTCCCCCTCGGCTCGTCACGCCCTTCCTGGTGCTCGTCCTCCTCAGCTTCATCACGCCGCGGAATCGGAAGGACGCCCTCGACCGATACTTCGCCAAGATGAAGACGCCCGTCCGCGCCGACCCGGGGGAGGACCGGGCCGCCCTCGCCGCCGCCTATGGGGATCTGGAGAGCGTGAGGCGTCGGAACCTCTTCCCACGGTGGACGGGGCTGGAGATCCAGCGGCCGACCAAGCTGGACCTGTTCGGCTTCCTCGGCGTGCTCGCCATCTGCTTCGCGCTGATCGGCGTGCTCAAGCTCATCGCGGGGATCGGCGCCTGAGGACACGCGTCGCCGCGTGGGTCGTCACCGCCAGCGCTCCGTTGACGAGCAGCGCTCCCAAGCCCACCGCGGGCCACTTCGAGGTGTAGTAGCCCACCTGCCACAGCGCCTCGCGGCCGGGACGGATCGTCTCCGCGAGCTCGAACAGGCCGACCGTCGGCCACAGCGGGACGGAGACGACCCACCAGATCACGGAGAGGACCGTGGCCGCGGCGGAGGAGCCCGTGACGAAGGCGCCCACCTCGACGCCGAAGGTCAGCGCGTAAGCCACGGCCGTCACCGCCAGCGACCGGCGAAGCACGGATGCGAGAGACCGCACGTGAGGAACCCGCTCGGCGTCCGACACGGCCTCACTCCTCGGCGGGCTGATGACCGATGGAGTAGCTCGGGCTCTCCCTGGTGATGGTGATGTCGTGGGGATGGGACTCGACGAGGCTCGCGGTCGTCACCCGCGTGAATCGGCCCTCCCGTCGCAGCGCCTCCAGGTTCGGAGTGCCGGTGTAGCCCATGCCCGCACGGAGGCCGCCGACGAGCTGGTAGACGAAGTCGCTCAGCCGCCCTCGGTACGGCACGCGCCCCTCCACGCCCTCGGGCACGTACTTGCCCTTGGCGTCCGTGGCCTCTTCCTCCGCCTGTCCGTACCGGTCCGCGGAGCCCGCCATCATGGCGCCCTCGGAGCCCATGCCGCGATAGGACTTGTACCGCCGTCCCTTGTGAATCACCATCTCGCCGGGCGACTCGTCGAGGCCGGCGAACAGCGAGCCGATCATCACGCAGGAGGTACCCGCGGCGATGGCCTTGGTCACGTCGCCGCTGTGGCGGATGCCTCCGTCGGCGAGGACGGGCACGCCCGCTTCGTCCGCGGGGCGGCACGCCTCCATGATCGCGGTGATCTGGGGCACGCCCACGCCCGTGACCAGCCGCGTGGTGCAGATGGAGCCGGGACCGATGCCCACCTTGATCGCGTCCGCCCCGCCCTCGATGAGGTCGCGAGCGCCCTGTTCCGTCGCGACGTTGCCCGCGATCACGTCGATGTCGTGCTGCCGCTTGATCTCCTGCACGGTCTCGATCACCCGGGCGGAGTGGCCGTGAGCCGTGTCCACCACAAGCACGTCCACGCCGGCGCGGAGGAGGCCCTCGACGCGGTCGGCCTCGTGGACGCCGACCGCCGCCCCGACCCGGAGACGGCCCCAGGGGTCGCGGTCGGCGCTGGGAAACTGCTGCAGCTTGTCGATGTCCCGCATGGTGATCAGGCCGCGGAGCCGACGATCGGGGTCGACGAGGAGGAGCTTCTCCACCTTGCTCGCGTTGAGGATGTGCTCGGCCTCGTCGAGCGTGGTCTCGGGCGAGCTCGTCACGAGCCCGTGGCCGGTCATCACTTCCGTCACGGGACGGTCGTCGGCGCCGTCGTCGAGAAACTTGAGGTCCCGCCGCGTGAGGATGCCCACCACTCGGCCGCGGCTGCTGCCGCCCTCCGTGATGGGAACGCCGGAGATGTTGTGGTCCCGCATCACGCTGCGGGCGGCGGAGACACTTGCTTCGGAGGGCAAACACTGCGGGTCGAGGATGACGCCGTTGGCGGAGCGCTTCACCTTCTCCACCTCGCGCACCTGGGCGTCGACGGAGAGGTTCTTGTGGATGACGCCGAGGCCGCCCTCCTGGGCGAGCCCGATGGCGAGCGAGGCCTCCGTCACCGTGTCCATGGGAGCGCTGACGAGAGGGAGGTTCAGCCGGATGCGCCGGGTGAGCTGAGCGGAGGTGTCCGCGTCGGCCGGGACGAAGTCGCTCCGGCCAGGAAGGAGGAGCACATCGTCGAACGTCAAACCGTCGCCGAGGACCTTTCGACTCATGTGCAAATTTATCGGGCGGGGGAGGCGAGTCAAGCGAGGGAGAGCATCGTGTCCGGACACGGCCGCGGAAGTTGCCGCCGACGGCGCTCCTTCCTAGATTCGTCGCCCCTCCGGTGCGAGCCCGGGGCGGAGCGTTCACGGACAGCGGCGGAGAAGGAGCAGTCCTTGGCGGAACGGGAGCGTCGACGCGAGCGGGAGAGGGACGAGGCGGAACACGGCGAGACTTCCCGTCGGTCGAAGGCGCGAGGACGCTCCCGCGGACGGTCACGAGGGAAGAAACGTCGCCACGGCGTCCGCATGGCGGACGTCGGCGCCTTTTTCCGCGAGGCGCTCCGCCCCGAGGGCCGGGCGAGCTTCTTCGACGGGCTGAGCGAGCTGTGGCTGTGTGTGCTCGTGGCGTTCGCGCCGGCCGCCTTCGGCGGAGCCGGTCCCGTCGGCGAGCTCGTCCTGGTCTCCCTCGGCGTCCTCCTCGCCGTCAGCCTGACGTTGAAACTTCTCCTCTCTCCGGAGGCCGGCGGCGTCCGGACGTGGGCGTATCTTCCCGTCGTCCTCTTCCTCCTGGTGGTCGGGTTGCAGCTCCTTCCCTGGCCGTCGTTCCTCGCCGGCGTCGTCTCGCCCGCCGCGGCGGAGCATTGGAGCCGGGCCCTCCCCGACGCCGGCGCGGCGCCGCTAACGGTCTATCCCCACGCGACGTGGCGCGACCTTCGGCTCCTCCTCGTGGCGTCGGTCGCCTTCGTGGCCGTGGTCAACGTGGTGAGCCGACGCGAGCAGGTCGAGCGGCTGCTGTTGCTCATGGTGAGCGTCACGGCCGCGGCCCTGCTTCTCTTCGTCGACCAGCGGTGGATGGGGACCTCCGCGATCTACGGGCTGGTTCCTGTCGACGGCGAGCCGTACGGCCCGTTCGCGAGCCGCTCCGCCTTCTCGCTGTTCCTCTGCCTGGGCTTCGGCGCTTGCGTGGCCGCGCTGCTGACCAAGCTCAACCGGCGGGGGCGGCGGGCGAGCTCGCTGGAGAAGCTCTGGCGGCGGGTGGGGAAGATGAAGCCCGCGGAGCTGACGTGGGCGGGCGTCGCCACGGGGGTGGGCCTCCTGGCGCTGGGGGCCACTTACGTCGCCGACAGCGCCGTGGGGATGCTGGCGCTGTGGGGGGCGACGCTGGGGGGCCTCCTCGTGCTCGGGCGGACTTGGTATCGCCAGCAGCATAAGGCGTACGAGGACCCCTCGCCCGAGGTGCGGAGCGTCACCATGGTGGGGGTGCTCGTGGCCGGCGGCGTGCTGGTCGCGGCGAAGCGTGTGGTGGGCGCCCTCGGCAGCGGCGACGGGCCGCTCGGCGAGGGAATTCGCGTCTCCATCGACTGGCTTCGTATTTGGACGGACTTTCCGCTTTTCGGCGCGGGCCAGGGAACGGTGGACACCCTCTACCCGGCGTATCAGCACGTCCTCAAGGAGGAAGGACTGGCGGAGGGCTTCGACGCGGTCCGCCTCCTCGCGGAGACCGGTCTACTCGGTGGGGCGGCGGCCGCGCTGTTCGCCGGAGCGATCGCCGTGGCGCTGCTGCGGGCGGCCACGCGACGGGCCGTGCTTCCGCTCGCGGCCCACGGCCTCGCGATCGGCCTTCTCGCGGCGGTGATCCACGCGGCCCTCGGCACGGGCCTCCGCGTTCCGTCGAACGCCGTATGGGCGGCGGTGCTCGCCGGCCTCGGCGTGTCGCTCGCACGCTATCGCCGGAAGGAGGAGACGGAGGACGCGGACGAGCCGTCGGATCCGAGAAGCCTCCGCGGGGTGCGGACGCTGGGAGGCGTGGGCGTCGTCGTCGCGGGGATCGGAGGTGGGCTGCTGATCGACCAAGCCGCGAGCGTCGTCGTGGCGCGGTCGCGTGCGGAGGCGGCCGTCATCGGCCAAGAGGAGCAGCCGCCGAAGGTGGCCGACCAGAAGGAACGCATCACGAAGCTCGCGGACGCCGTCAGCGCCGCACCGGGTGCCGCCCACCATCGCTACCGCCTCGCCCGCGCGCGTTGGCGGGCCATCCTCCTGTCCGCCGCCGCGACCGGTGTCGGCTCGGAGCAGGAGGGACCCGCTTCCTCTTCGGAGAGCCCGACAACCGGTCCGTTCCGAAGCGGCACCTCCGCGGCGAACGGCGCCGAGCGGCTTCTGGATGAGATCCGCGACGCCCGTGGCGTCTGTCCCGTCCACGCGGGACTGTGGGAGCTGGAGGGCCAGATCCGGTGGGTCCTCGGCGAGCGCGAGAAGGCGATGCGGCGGTTCGAGCGTGCGGTGGAGCTGAGCCGCGCCGATCCCCAGCTCCTGGAGGTCGCCGGCGCCTTGGCGGTGCGGGACGGCTCCGACGACGTGGCGATGGAACGGTGGCGACGGGCGGTGCGGGTCGACCCGGCTCGGTTCCGGCCCATCGCCCGGATCGCGATCCACCAATTGGGCCGGCCTCACCTCGCGCTGCGGCTCGCCGGCGACGAGCCCAAGCGTCTCGTGCAGGTGTACCGGGCGTCCCGCGGACGACCGGATTTGAAGCAGCTCGCGGAGCGTGCTCGGAAGAAGGCGGTCCGGGCGCTCGAAGCGGCGATCGCGAAGCCGGGGGCGTCCGCGGAGCAGCTCGCCCGGCTCGCGTCGCTCAAGGCGGAGGCCGGGGACCACGCCGCGGCGGCCCGCTATTACCGCGAGGCGCTGCAGCTCGAGCGTGACCGCTTGGACTGGTGGCGGGCTCGGGCGAAGGCCCTCAAGGCCGCGGGCCGCTTGGAAGAGGCGGTCCAGGCCCTCGGCCGGGCGAAGGACCTCCCGTCGAGCCCGCCGGAGGTCGGCGA
The DNA here is from genome assembly GCA_964595475.1 of uncultured Planctomycetaceae bacterium. GTDB lineage: Bacteria > Planctomycetota > Phycisphaerae > Phycisphaerales > Zrk34 > CAZQQP01. The sequence goes on from CAZQQP010000088.1 coordinate 10,484, forward strand.
GCGGCTGAAACGATGGGAACAGGAGCTGAAGGCCGCGGGGAAGCCGAGCGGCGAGGGGTGACCGCTCGCCGGAGTCACGCGATGAAGCCCCTCATCGGCATCACGACGGATCGCACCCGTCGCTCCGACGGCTCGGCCGGGCTGTCGCTGCCGACGGCGTATTGCCAGACGGTCGCGGACGCCGGCGGGGTGCCCGTCCTCCTCAGCCAGCAGCACGACTTGATCGGCGAGTATCTCGCCCGCTGCGACGGCTTCCTCCTCAGCGGCGGCGACGACCCCGACACGCGTCTGTTCGGCGAGCCCCTCCACCCGGCGGCCCGCCTGATGGACCCGCATCGCCAGTCCTTCGAGCTCGCCCTCCTCTCGGCGCTCGACGGCTCCACCCGTCCCGTGCTCGGCGTCTGTCTGAGCATGCAGCTCATGGTGCTCCACCACGGTGGCCGGCTGCATCAACACCTTCCGGACCTGCCCACCCTCACGGCGACGGCGGGGGACCACTGGAACGGCTCGCACCGGGTCGACCGCATCCTCGGCGACCATCCGCTCCTGCCGCCACGAGGAGACGTCCGAAGCCGCCACCACCAGGGTGTGGCCGACGCGGGCGACCTCCGGGTTCTCGCCCGAAGCCCGGACGCCCTCGTCGAGGCCGTGGATCGGCCGGAGGGGCGGGTCTACCTCGGCGTCCAGTGGCATCCGGAACAGACGGAGGACGCGGCGCTCGGCCGCTCGCTGGTGGCCCGCTTCGTCGAGGTGGCCGGCGGCTCCGCCCACCGTTCGCCTCTGCTCTAACGCGGCGTCCCGCAAGCGGCGCTTGGCTCCGCCCCCCGAAAACGGCGGCCGGCCGGACGGGGAAGAGCCGTCCGGCCGAACAGCGTCGAGTCGCTCGCGGGCGTGGCCGGCCGGGCGTTGACGCGTCCGTGCCAACGAGTAGGCTGCTATCTTCTGGTCGGGTGGACATCTCCGGGACGCCCGGCGAGCAGAGGCGGGCAATCCCGATCGGAACGCGTCGTTCCGGGATGAACGTCCCAGCTTTCGAGGATATGCCGTGGCGGATTTGCATGAGCACGACGTGGTGATCGTCGGCGGCGGGGGCGCAGGTCTGCGGACCGCGCTCGGCGTGCTGCAGCGCGACCCCGACCTCTCGGTGGCGCTCGTCTCCAAGGTCTACCCCGTCCGCAGCCACACCGTGACGGCAGAGGGCGGCACCGCCGCGGCGAGCAAGCCCAACGACAGTGTCGACCATCACGCCTACGACACCATCAGCGGCGCCGACTGGCTCGCGGACCAGGACGCGGTCGAGGCGTTCGTGAACGAGGCGCCCCGCGAGCTGGTCCAGCTCGAGCACTGGGGCTGTCCGTGGAGCCGGGAGCCCGACGGCAGCGTGTCGGTCCGGCCCTTCGGCGGCATGAAGATCGAGCGCACGTGGTTCGCGGCGGACAAGACCGGCTTTCACCTGCTCCACACGCTCTTCCAGAACACGCTCCGCTATCCCAACCTCACCCGCTACGACGAGCACTACGCGACCAAGCTCCTCGTGGACGATGGCCGCTGCGTGGGGCTGACGGCGTTGGAGCTGCGTACGGGACAACTGAAGACCCTCGCGGCGCGTTCCGTGGTCATGGCGACGGGGGGAGCGGGGTGCGTCTTCCCGTTCACCACCAACGGCGCCGTGAAGACCGGCGACGGCATGGCGCTGGCCTACCGCGCCGGCGTGCCGCTGAAGGACATGGAGTTCGTCCAGTATCACCCTACGGGCCTGCCCGACACGGGCATCCTCATCACGGAGGCGGCCCGTGGCGAGGGAGGCATCCTGGTCAACCGGGACGGCCGTCGCTACCTCCAGGACTACGCCCTCGGCGAACCGCTCGACGTCCACGACCCGCGCCACCCTCAGAAGCGGACCATGGAGCTCGGCCCGCGGGACCGCCTCAGCCAGGCCTTCCATCACGAGATGCAAAGCGGACGCACGCTGCATGACGAGCGCAGCGGCGCCCAGGTGGTCCAACTCGACATCCGACACCTCGGCGCCAAGCACGTCGACGAGAAGCTGCCGTTCGTCCGCGAGCTCGCCCGGGATTACGGCGGCATCGACCCGGTCTACGAGCCGATTCCCGTGCGGCCGGTCGTCCACTACATGATGGGCGGGATCGACACGGACGTCCGCGGGGCGACATCGCTTCCGGGCCTCTTCGCCGCGGGCGAGTGCGCCTGTGTCTCCATCAACGGCGCGAACCGGCTGGGGTCGAACTCACTGACCGAGCTGCTCGTCTTCGGCGCCCGGGCCGGCGGCGCCGCGGCGGACCACGCCCGTGAGGCCTCCGTCGACCGCGACGCGGTCCGATCCCAGGGCGACGACGAGGTGGACCGGGTGGAGCGGTCCTATTACAACCGGCCCGCGGGCGGCGAGCGGCTCTCCACGCTTCGCAACACCCTTCGGAACAGCATGGAGTCGGGCTGCGGGATCTACCGCGACGAGTCGTCGCTGCGGGAGACCTGCCAGCAGATCGCGAGCGTGCGGTCGCGGCTGGAGGATCTGAACCTGGAGGACCGCAGCCGGGCGTTCAACACGCAGCTCATGAACGCGCTGGAGCTCGAGTCCATGGTGGATGTGGCGGAGGCCGTGGCCCACAGCGGCCTCGCCCGCACGGAGTCCCGCGGCTCCCACCAACGCACGGACTATCCGCAGCGGGACAACGAGCGCTTCCTGAAGCACTCGCTGATGCACAAGCAGCCCGGCGACGCACCTCGCTACGAGACGAAGGAAGTCGTGATCACGCGCTGGCCCGTCGGCGAGCGTGTCTACGGCAAGTAGGCGGTCGCCAAGACCGGAAGAGAGCCATGGAAACCATCGACCTGGAGATCTTCCGCTACAACCCGGAGACGGACACGGAGCCCCACTTCCAGCAGTACGAGGTTCCGTATCGCGAGGAATGGGTCGTCCTCGATGCCATCAACTGGATCAAGGACACCGTCGACGGCACGCTCTCCCACCGCTGGAGCTGCCGCATGGGCGTCTGCGGCTCCTGCGGGATGATGGTCAACGGAGATCCGAAGCTGACCTGCGCCGCGTTCCTTCGCGACTATCAGCCCGGGCCGATTCGGGTGGAGCCGCTGGCTCACTTCTCCGTGGAGCGGGATCTGGTGGTGGACCTCGACGACTTCATGGAGAAGCTCACGAGCGTCAAGCCCTACATCATCCGCGACGACCTCCACGATACGGACCAGGGTGAGTACCACCAGACGCCCGGCGAGCTCGCGGCCTACCGAGAGCACTCGATGTGCATCAACTGCATGCTCTGCTACTCCGCGTGTCCCGTCGTGGGGATGGAGCCGGAGTTCACGGGGCCCGCGGCCCTGGCGCTCGGCGAGCGGTACAACCTCGACTCCCGCGACCAGGGCACACGCGCGCGGCTCGAGGCGATGAGCGACGAGCAGGCGGTCTGGGAGTGCACCTTCGTCGGGGAGTGCACCGTGGTGTGCCCGAAGCACGTGGACCCCGCCGGAGCGATCCAGAAGGCCAAGGTGGACGCGGCGAAGGACTGGTTCCGCAGCTTCTTGGCCCCGAGAGGAGGTGGGCAATGAGCGGACCCTACCACCGTCCGTTTCCGCGGGGCTGGTTTCTGAAGCGGCGGAACTGGTCTCTTTTCCTGGTCCGCGAGCTGACGTCCGTGTTCATCGGGGCGTACCTCGTCGTGCTCCTGGTCTTCCTCGCGCGGCTGGGAGCCGGCCGCGAGTCGTTCTACAGCATCCTCGACACGTTCGCGAGCCCGGGTTGGCGGGTCTTCCACGGCGTGGCGCTCGTGGCGGCGTTGTGGCACAGCGTCACCTGGTTCAACCTGACGCCGCAGGTCATGCCCGTCCGCCTGGGCACGCGCCGCGTGCCGGACGTCGCGATCGCGTTGGCCGTCGGCTACGTGCCCTGGGTATTGATCTCGATGGTGATTCTCTTCGGCGCTTACCACGGGCGGCTCCTCCCGCCCGGATGGCCCTAACGGGGGACGCGGTCGAGCAAAGGAGATCCCCGTGAGCCGCTCCAGTGAAGCATTCTGGTGGTCGCTGTTCTCCGCCGGCGGCGTGATGGCGGCCCTCTTCATCCCGATCTTCGTCATCCTGACGGGCTTTCTCCTCCCCGTGCCGGCTGCTTCGGAGAAG
>CAZQQP010000089.1:0-14359 GCA_964595475.1 uncultured Planctomycetaceae bacterium
CCCGCTCCTTGCTTTGGCGTATAGGCTCAACTTATTCTTTTCCGCCTCCTTACTTGATGTAAGTCGTCGCGGCGATCGTCCCGTCGGGCAGCCGCTCCATCCCGGGATACCCACAATCGGCGCCGGCGTAGCTGTGGAGCAGCTTGATTCGGCACTGGCCGGGCCGGCTGTTCCGGATGTCGTACGTTCCGACCCACGCGACGAAATGGCCCTTCGTCGAGCTTCCGATCGCCCGGTCGCGGAACGCGACGACCAAGCGGCCGTCCTCCGTATACACACCCCGGTGCCGGTCCCCCGTAAGCCCCCAGGGTGTCGGCCGGGGCTCGCTCCAGGTCTCGCCCTCGTCCTCGCTGAACATCATCAGGCTGCGGCCCTCGTGGGTGTTCTCCCGCATCAGACAGCAGAGCTCGTCCCCGTCGGGCGACCGGAACGCGTACGGCTCACAGGGGTCCTTCTCGTCGGAGATATCCACGACGGGGAAGCTCGTCCGCCGCCCGTCCCGACGACGCGACCATCAGGACGGTCAGCCGCCGGAGAAGCATCGGCAGACCTCGCTTTCTCGACATCGCAGCGCCTCCTCACAAAAGCTCGTCACCTCTGGTTCACCTTTGGAACGCCGCCGCGTCACGCGTCGCTTCGTCCCCGCTTCCCGCTCCCGAAGCGGGCCGCGGGATCCTTTCCCAACGCCCCGTATCGCCTTCGGCCAGGCATGGATCGCCAAGAGGGTGTGGATCCTGCGCCGGGGTGAAGAGCCCCCGCGTCCATGGGTCGAGCTCGTTTCCCGGAACGACTCACCCGGTCGCAAATGTAACCGACAACTCCTGGATGAAGAAAGGCGTGGCGTCGCCGGAGTCCGACGCAAAAGGGTTGGGAAAGACGTGGACGAAACGATTCGGGCACGGCGCCCTACTCGCTCGTGTCGGCCCTTCCCTGGTTGACGATGGCCTGCAACGCCTCGGCGTGCTCCTCGAACGCGAGCTTGCCGCGTCGCGTGCGGTGGACCAGCGTCTTGGGCTTACGATCGACGAACGTCTTCCGCTGCTGGATGTATCCGGCCCGCTCGAGCCGAGCGAGGTGCGACCCGAGGTTCCCGTCGGTCAGGCCGAGCAGCCGCCGCAGGTAGCCGAAATCGACCTCGGCGTCGTCCTCCAAGGCGGCCATCGCGGCCATCATCCGCAGCCGCACGGGGTGGTGGATCACCGGATCCAGGTCGGCCACTACTTCCACGCCTTTCCGATGTAGATGCCGCTTCCGATCAGCGCCCCGCCGCCCATCACGGCCATCCAGAGGTTGTAATACGCAAACCCGACGTGCATCGTCAGAAGGCAGCCACCCAGGGCGGCCGCCGCGACAACCAGCCCGAGCCCGATGAAGAAGCGCGATGCCGTCCAGAGCCCGAGGATCACGTACGCGAACATGATCAGGGTAACGAGGAACGCGTTCATCTGAAGCGGTTTCCACGGCCACAGCAGCGCCAGCCAAACGCCCGCGAAGAACGCCAGGACGAGCCAGGACCACCCCACTCGCCTTCCGAGCTGGCGTTCCCGCTCGCTCCGGACGGGGGCGTCCCGCTGGGTCCGGCGAACGGTGAGCACCGTTCCCACGATGCCGAGCGCGACGGCGACCCACCACGTGGGCGAGACCCACTGAAGGGCCCCGTAGACCCCCCAGAGATGGGTCGCGACGTAGCAAACGGCCCAGATGATCCCCCAGAGGACGAGGATCCGATCCGTCCCCCGCGCCTGCACGGCCTTGCGTGTTCGGGCCATGACCGCGTCGATGTCCTCGAGGGCCGCCCGGGCGGCGTCCGAATCGATCTGCATGGTGCACCTCCGATCACTCTGTATCACAGAGTACTCTGCCGTATGCAAGAGTCAAGCCAGCGGGTGGGCGCACGGCTGGAGTGGCTGCGGCCCGCCGGGCCGGTGACAGCGCCCAAAGCAGCGGAGGCGTCGTCCTCGTCGGAGGATGAGCCCACGCTGTCGAGGGGATCCGCTCCGGTGGACCCGGGGTCTGCCGGGAGTCGCAGGACTCATGGGGTCTCGGCTCACGGTGGGGGGAGCCCTCCTGCTGACCGTGGGGCTGGCTATCGGTTCGGTGCGGGGGGTGCCGATTGGGACGCTCCTCTGCTCGTGATCGTCGGTGGGGCGCTTCTCGTCGCGCGGGGTGGCATGTCCACGGGGGTCAATCCGCGGGATCTTTGGGTTCGGATCGGTCGGGCACCCTTAGCGCCGCTCCGCCTGCTTCTGCAGGAGAGACGGAGCGTTCCTCGTCACTGGCGGATTCCGGCGGGTGGGGCGTCCGCGGAGCGGCGGAGACACCCGAGCCGACTTGGCCGACTCCTCGGCCGCTGTGACAAGGGAACGGGGTAAACCTATGTTTTCGCTTTCTCAGCGAAGGAGGCTCTCTCATGACACTGGAGCAACGCGTCGAGCGGTTGGAGCGGGTGGCCCGCCGTGGCTGGTGGACCGCGGGGCTCCTCGCGGTGACGCTGGTCGCGGTCGTCGTGATGGGGCAAGCGGGCGGCAACGCGCCCCGCGTGGGCCGCTACCAGATCAGCGCCTCGAGCGGGAAGGTCGGCGACTTCCATGTCATCGACACGGCGACGGGGGAGATCTGGGCGAGCTCGGACCGGGGCGCCAACTGGTTCACGCTCGGGAGTGTCAAGGAGCCGCAGCGCGCTCGCCGGATGGGCCCGTGACGCTCATTCGCCGGCGAGCCGACGGGCGAGCGCCGCGGCGAGCGTCCGCCGGACCTGCTCGAGCGGGGGACAGGCCTCGCCGAGGATCTCCCGTAGGCTGGTGACGGGCCGTCCCGACAGCCCGCACGGCACGATGAGGGAGAACGGGTCGAGGTCCGTGGTGACGTTGAGGGCCAAGCCGTGCATGGTCACCCATCGCCGCACGGACACGCCGATCGCGGCCACCTTGGCCGCCTCTCCCGCGGGGCGCTCCACCCACACGCCGATGGCGCCGGGGTCGCGGTGGCCGGCCACGCCATATGTGCCCAGCGTGTCGATGATCGCCTGCTCGAGCAGGTGGACGTAGTCGCGAACGCCGACGCCCACGTCGTGGAGCCGGACGATCGGATAGGCCACGAGCTGACCCGGCCCGTGATACGTCACGTCCCCGCCGCGGTCGATGCGGACCACGTCGATGCCCCGCTCCCGCAGCTTGGCGTCGTCGGCGAGGACGTTCGCCCACGCGGAGGGACGCTTGCCGAGGGTGACCACCGGGTCGTGCTCGACGAAGAGCACCGTAGACGGACGCGTGCCGGAGCGGACCTCCTCGTGACGGCGGGTCTGCTCCTCCCAGGCGGCGCGGAACGCCCGCCGGCCGAGGGTCTCGAAGACGAGCTGGTCCTCGCGGGTAGGCAAGGTTCGCTCCGTTGGGTACGCGTTCCGGCGGTCGTATGATAGCCGCCATGCCCGCGATCCACCCGACCGCCATCGTCGATCCCTCCGCGGAGCTCGCCGAGGACACGACCGTCGGTGCGGGATGCATCGTGGAGGCGGGGGTCCGCCTGGGTCGGGGCACGCGCCTCTCTCACCGGGTGACGCTCGAAGGTCCGCTGGTCGTGGGCGAGGACAACGTCTTCTACCCCAACGTCTGCGTCGGTCTCCCGCCGCAGGACCTCAACTTCGACCCGTCCTACGGCGGCGCCGGCGTGTCCATCGGCGACCGCAACCTCTTCCGCGAGGGCGTCACCCTCCATCGGGCGACGGGCGCTACGCCGACGACCGTGGGCGACGACAACTTCTTCATGGTGAACACGCACGCCGGCCACGACGCGTATGTCGGGAACGGCTGCACCCTCACCAACGGCGCACTGCTCGCCGGCCACGTAGAGCTCCACGACGGCGTGACCCTCGGAGGCAACGCGGCGGTGCAGCAGTTCTCCCGGCTCGGGCGGCTGGCGATGGTGGCCGGCTTGGCGCCCGTCGTGAAAGACCTCCCGCCGTTCTTCCTGGTCCATCGGTCCGGGCATGTCGGTTCCCTCAACCTCGTGGGCCTTCGTCGGGCGGGCTACCGGACCCACGTCGGTCCGCTTCGGGAGGCCTTCGACCTGCTCTACCGGCGGGGTCTCCCTCTGGCACGGGCGGCGGACGAGATCGAGCGACGCCACGGCGACGATCCGCTCTGCGCCGAGGTGGCCACCTTCGTCCGGGCCGCCCACCGGGGCATCACGCCGTACGCCCGCCGACAGGGTTGACCGCTCGTCCGCTGCGGATAGGGCCGGAAGACACGATTCCGGCGGGCCGTCAACCGTCCCGACGGAGCGCGTCGAGCATGTCGAAGAAGCGGGGAAAGGTCTTGTCGACACACGACGGATTTCGAATGCGGATGCCCGACACCCGGAGGCCGGCCACCGCGAAGCTCATCGCCATGCGATGGTCGTCGTAGGTCTCGACGGTCGCGGGGTGGAGCGCGCCGGGCGTGGCCATCTCCACCGTGAGATCGTCGCCGTCGACGGTGGCCGACGCCCCCAGCCGACTCAGCTCCCGTCGCAGCGCCTCCAGGCGGTCCGTCTCCTTCACCCGGAGGTTGCCGACGTTCCGAAGCGTCGTGGGGCCCCGGGCGAACAGCGCCACCACCGCGAGGGTCTGGGCGAGGTCCGGCGTCTCGTTCAGGTCCACGTCCACCCCCTCCAGCGGGCGAGGGGAGCTCGCCACCGTCAGCCGGTCCACCGCCGTGGTCACGTCGGCGCCCATCCGCCCGAGAAGGTCCACCACCCGCGTGTCCCCTTGCAGGCTGTCGCGGCCGAGGCCCTCCACGGTGCAGGCGCTGTCGGGGAGGATGGCCGCGGCGGCGAGGAAGTAGCTCGCGGAGGACGCGTCGGGCTCCACGGCGTAGGCGGTCGGCTGATAGCCGGACGGCTCCACCCGGACGCGGGAAAGGTCCTCCGCGGCGTCGACGGCCACGCCGAACTGACGGAGCACGCCCACGGTCATGCGGACGTAGGGCAGGCTGGTGATCGGGCCGGAGAGATTCAGATCCAAGCCTCGTCCCATCCGCGGGGCGGCGAGGAGCAGCGCGGAGAGATACTGGCTGGACACCGTGGTGGACATGTCCAGCCGCCCGCCGGCGAGGCCACGGGCGCGGATCCGCAGCGGCGGATAGCCGGGGCGGTCGACCGGGGCCACCTCGCCGCCGAGCGTCCGAAGCGCCCCGACGAGCTCGCCGATCGGCCGCTGTCGCATCCGCTCCACGCCGTCGAGGGCGAAGGTGCCCTCGCCGAGGCAGCAGGCGGCGGTGAGAAACCGATACGCCGTCCCGGCGTTGCCGAGGAAGAGCTGTCGTGGGGCGTGGTCGGTTCCGCCGGTCAACCGCCCGCCGCATCCCTCGACCGTCGCCGCTTCCGTCTCGCGGGAGAGCTCCACGCCGACGCCCACCGAGCGAAGCGCCTCGGCCATCACTTCCGTGTCCTCGGCGAGGAGGACGTGGGACAGCTCGGACCGGCCCTCCGCGAGCGCCGCCGCGAGCAACGCCCGGTTCGTCAGGCTCTTGGAGCCGGGAGGGCGGACGCGCCGGTCGAATCCGCCGATGGGCTCGATGGGCAGTGGGTCCGGATGCGGCATCCGTGTCGTTCCGTGAGGGGGTGAGTCTACGCGGACGAGCGGCGGGTTCCTCAGCCCGCGTCGACGTGCTCCGCCGCGACCGGCCCCTTTCGCTCGGCCGCTCCCCATGGCGAAGGCGGGCGACCACGTCCGGGTCGGGCGTGAACGGATTGGGCACGGGGCGGGCCTCGGGGATGGCGAGGCGGTGGGAGAAGGGCGTCTCCCTCGCCCGTCGGTTGTACGCCCGGGTGAGGAGAACCTCGAGGGTGAGGACGTCCTCCGCGTTGTACGCGAGGAGCGTGCGGAGAACCCGCTCGTCGCCGCTGCGGGCGTACGCCTTCCAGAGGACCACCGCGTCGTCGCCTCCCACGCCGTCGAGCGGGCCCCGTCCCACGCCGAGCTGCTGCTCGCACCGCTTCAGCCCGCCGCGGAGGCCCAAGCTCCGGAGGACGGGACGAAGGTCGATGTGGGCGTGGGAGAGGCGGATGCCGAACGCGTGCTCGATCCACGGGACGTCGAACGCCCGCCCGTTGTACGTCACGACGACGTCGTAATCGAGGAGGTCCGTCGGCAGGGCGTCGAGGTTCGCCCCACGGACGTAGTGACGCACGCGCACGCCGTCGTAGAGCGCCACCGTCGTGATGGCGCCCCTCCCCATCGGTCCGCCCGTCGTCTCGATGTCGAGATACGCGACGGTGTCGCGGAAAGCGTCGAACAGCCGCCAGTGCTCACGCGAGGGCAGGTGGCGCGTGAAGAAAGTCGCGTCCCGCCGTCCCGCTGCGGCGACGGAGGCGTCGAGCCACGGCCGCACCCGCTCGAACCGGCGCGGCGACAAGGGCTCGCGTCCGCCGTCGAGCAGGACCTCCCAGGTGTCCACCCCGCGCTCCCACAGCCGACGCTCGCCCTTCGGCCCGACGCCCGGCAGGTGGCGGAACGTCTGCCGGAGCATGACCTACTTCTCCAGCCGATAGAGGTGGCTCTTGCTCCGCAGGTAGAGCGCGTCGCCCGCGACGGCGGGCGACGCCATGAAGCCGCTGCCCATCTGCGTGACGGCGACCTCGCGATACTCCTCCCCCGGCTCGATGACGGTGACGTGGCCCTGCTGGGAGAGAAAGTAGATGTGCCCGTCGGCGTAGACGGGCGAGGCGGAGTAGTCGCCGATGAGGCGCTCCTTCCAGACGACCTCGCCGCTGTGGGCGTCGAAACAGAGAAGGATGCCCCCGTCGTTGATCGCGTAGAGCTCGTCCCCGACAAGGAGCGGGCTGGGCTTGGCGCCGATGCGGCGGGTGTGCTTCCACGCGACGCGATCGCCGCTCGACCCGTCATCCACGCGGACCGCCCACAGCTCGGGCGACATGAAGCCCGTGTTGATGTAGACCATCCCGTGGCCGAAGACGGGGCGGGCGACGTTGGAGAAGCCGTCGTAGCGGAGCCGCCAGAGCTCCTCGCCCGTCCGCGGGTCGTACGTGACAAGACCCTGTGCGGCGAGCGAGTACATCCTCGGCTGCCCGTTGATTCGGACGATGAGCGGCGTGCAGTACGCCTTGCGAAGGTCCTCCCGCAGCCCCGAGTAGTCGAACGGTCGCTCCTTCTTCCAGACCGTCTCGCCGGTTTTCTTGTCCAACGCCACCACGTATTGCACATCCATCCCGTCGCAGTGGACGATGAGCAGGTCGCGGAAGAGGACCGGCGAGGAGCCGGGACCCTCCTTGTGCTCGAGGTTCAGGTCTCGCCGGGTCCAGACGACGTCGCCCGTGTCGCGGTCGATCGCCGCCGTGCCGTAGGTGCCGAAGTGGACGTACACCCGCTCGCGCTCGATGACGGGCGACGGCGACGCGTAGCTGTTCATCTCGTTGATCGGGTTGGGCGACTCGTTCTCGAAGACCTTCAGCCGGTGGAGGACCTCCCCGCTCTTCCGGTCGACGCCGATGGCGTACATCTCCGTGCCGTCGGGCGTCGCCGTGGTGAGCCACACCTGCTTCCCCCAGATGACGGGCGTGGACCAGCCCTTGTGGGGAATCGCGGTCTTCCAGACGACGTGATCCCTCCCGCCGAAGCGCACCGGCAGATTCGTCGCCGCGGCGTGGCCCTGACCGCCGGGGCCGCGGTATCCGGGCCAGTTGTCCGTGGCGTGCGCCGCGGCCGCCGTCGTCGCGAGCCAGAGCAGGATCCACGTCCGCATGCGTCGCTCCCGTCTCGTATCGCTCGCCTCAGTTCGCTTCCGGTTTCCCCGAGCCGCTCTGCTGGACCACCCGCGTGGTCGCGTCGAGGCGATAGTCGCTCACCCGCTGCACACTTCCGTCGGGCCAGTGGACGGTAATTTGCTCGACCGAGGATCGTTTGTCGAGGCCGACGGTCACCGGAAGCTCCATCCGGGAGAGATAGCTTCCCGCGGGCATCCGCGTCCGCCAGCGGGTGCGCTCCTCCGTCTCCACCGCGACGCGGGCGCCGACCGCGTCCCGGTTGCACCGCTTTCCGACGAGCTTGAGCCGGATGAAGTGGTGACCGAGCTCCTGGTCGTTGCGGAGGAGCAGCGGTGGGCCGTCGACCTGGGTCACCAGGATATCCAGGTCGCCGTCGCCGTCGATGTCCGCGTAGGCGGCGCCGCGTCCGACGAGGGGCTGCTTGAGGTCCGGCCCGCACTTCGCCTTCGGCACGTCGACGAACTGCCGGGAGTGGTCGCTCCCCGCGTTCCAGAAGAGGCGGGCGGGCTGTCGGTAGTGCTGGGACTTCTGCACCTGGTGGATCTCCTGCTCGAGGTGGCCGTTGGCGGAGAACAGGTCGAGCCGGCCGTCGAGGTCGTAGTCGAAGTAGAAGAGACCGAACGTGAGGTCGAGGCGGGTGGGCGCCCCGACGCCCGCCGGGATCGCCACGTCCGTAAAGGGAACGTCGTCGTTGGGCCGCGCGTACAGCGCCGTCATCTCATTGGAGAAGTTTCCGATGGCGATGCGGAGCTGCTCGCCGCTCGAGAACCGCGCCGCGTCGATGCCCATTGCACCGCGGGCCTGGCCGTTGGACCCGTACGCGACGCCGGCCTGCTGGCCGACCTCCTCGAACGTGCCGTCGCCGCGGTTGCGGAAGAGAAAGTTCCGCACCGTGTCGTTGGCGACGATGAGGTCCAGATCCCCGTCACGCTCGACGTCGACCGGCATCACGCCGAGGGCCTTGGCGACGGGCACGCCCGTCGCGTCGTTGCGGACGCGTACGCCGGTCTCCTTGGACACGTCCGTGAAGCGGACCTCTCCGTCCTCGCTGTCGTTGCGGTACATGTAGGGAAACGTGCCCTCGAAGGCCTTGGGTGGGCCGTACGCCCGCCCCACGCCCACGAGCTCGAAGTTCTGGGAGAGGTCGATCTTCTTCGACCACTTGACGTAGTTGCAGACGAAGAGGTCGAGATCCCCGTCGTCGTCGGAGTCGAAGAAGGCGGCGCTGGTGCTCCACCCGTCGGGGTCCCCGCCGACGCCGGCCTCCTCGGTGATCTCCCTGAACCGTCCGTCGCCGCGGTTCTCGAACAGGCGGTTCTTCCCCACCGCGGTAACAAAGACGTCGGGGTCGCCGTCGTTGTCCACGTCGCCCACCGAGACGCCCTGGCCGTAGAGGCTGACGCCCAGTCCCGATCCCTCCGTGACGTTCTTGAAGTGTCCCGTCCCGTCGTTCTCGTAGAGCGCCATCGTCGGGTCCGCCTTCTCGTGCTCCCGCCACGGCCAGTAGGTGGAGTTGACGAAGAGGATGTCCTGGTCGCCGTCGCTGTCGAAGTCGAAGAAGGCGCACCCGCTTCCCATCGTCTCGGGAAGGAGCTTCTTCCCGTAGGCGCCGTTCTCGTGGACGAAGCCGATGCCCGCCTCCTTCGTCACGTCCGTGAAGCGGACGGTGGGGATGTTTACCTTCTTTTGCGTCTCCACCTCGGGGGCGGCGACCGGCTCGCTGCTCACGGGCTTGGCGGTGGCGTCCTTCTTGAGCCACCAGACGCCGAGGGCGGTTCCGCCGGCGATGACGCCGAGCCCCGCGAGGACGACGAGAGACCAGCGGAACGCCCGCCCGATGATCGCGTCGTCGCCGGTGTCCCCTTCCGTCGTCTCAGGGTGCTCGGCCATCGTTGGCTCCGCTGGTTCGGGTCTTCGCGACGGAGGGACCCGGGAGACCCGGCGCCCCGTCGCGCTGGAGAGAGTAGAGGACGGGCGGGTCCGCCGCGTGGTTGGCCGCCGGATACTTCTGCCGCGCCTTGGTCACGGCCTGGTCCCGCGCGTTGTCGTTGAGCTTGTACTTCTGATGCAGCCGTGCGTGCTTCGCGGACTTCTCCGCCCTCCCGAGCATGCCGTAGAGGATCTGGAGGTTGTAGTGGGCGGAGCGGTTCTCCGGGTCGAGCTCGAGGGTCCTCCGGAACTGCTCGACGGCGCCGCGGAGGAGCTTCTTCCGCGTCTTCGAGCCCTCCTCCGCCCGCTTGGCCCGCTCGAACAGCGTGCGGCCGAGCTGGTTGATGACCCGGTAGTCCTTGGAGAAGTCGAAGCCGCGCTTCGCCATCGCTTGGGTCTGCATGGTCAGCGTCTGCTCGAGGTTCTCGGTCGCCTGCCGGAGGTCCCCCCGCTCGCGGTTCACGAGGCCGCTGAGCCACGCGACCGTCCACGGCTGGGTCGACCCCGAGCCCACGCGATCCGTCCGGCGCAGCGCTCCGGCCGCGGCCGTCAACCGGCCCTCGCGGTAGTAGACCCTCGCGAGGTTCAGCGGCCCCTTCGGCCGGCCGAGGCCCTCCACCCGCTTGAAGGCGCTCGCCGCCTGGCGAAGCTGGCTGTCACCCTTGAGCAGGAGGCCGATGCCGTAGTCGTTCCATCGCTCCCACGTCGGGATGTCCCGTGGCTCGTTGGCGACATCGCCGTTGACTCCTTTCACGGGGAAGGTGACCGCGTCCTTGGCGATGACCGTCACGGGCAGCGTGTTCTCCCCGTTCTCGATGCCGCGGAAGGCCGGGTCCCCCGGCTTGGCGGTGCGGCGGACGAACCGCATGTAGCGGGTGTCGAACTTGCGGTACTTCACCTTCACGCGGAGGCGGAGCGGCCCCTCGACGTCCTCGGGCACACGCATCGTGTAGTGGACCACCCGGGCGGCCCCCGGCGGGATCTGGTGCTTGTACAGCGTTGTGAAGATGTCCTGCGGGTTTCGCCTCGCAATGCGGTTCCCCTGTCGGTCCAAGACGAAGTTGTTGATGAAGTAGGCCCATTTGTCGACGCGGCCCGCGGCGTCCATCCCGCCGCTCCGGCCGATGACCCTCCCTTCGCTGGTGACCTTGGCGTCCACCCAGACCTGGTTGGAGTCCGTCGTCCCCTGGGTGAAGTGGTGACCCATGCCCAGCGTCCGGATGACCACCTCGAACAGATACTGCCGCCCCGGCTCGAGCGTGGGCATCTCCGGGCGGACGGGCGCCACGAGCGGAGCGCTGACGCTCCGGCCCTTCCGCACGCCGAAGATATCGACGCGGAGCGAGCCCTCGAGGAACGCCTTCTGCTTCCGCACGGCCTGACGGCCGGCCGCCGGGGAAAGCAGCCCCTTCTCGGTGCCCACCATGTACGGCACGGCCGTGTTGGCCGCGGGGAAGAGATGGGAGTGGATGCTCGGCTTCTTCGCATCGCCGAAGCGCTCCGCGGCGAAGTCGTCGGAGGGCTGGAGGGGCATGTGACACTTGTTGCAGTTGGTCACCGCCTTGTCGGGGTAGTAGAAGCTCTGGGCGCCGTGGCCCGACACGCCGCTGAGGAGGTAGGAGTCGTAGTGGTTCTGCCCGCGGAGCCACTTGTAGTCGTTGAGCGCCTTGGGCAGGTGCACCTTGTGGCACGTGGAGCAGAAGTTCGCCTTCGTGTGGAAGTCCTTGAGGAAGGTCTTCTTGTGGAAGGCGGGATTCGCCTTGATCAGCTGGCGGTTCACCCACCGGAGCGCCTCGCTGTCGCTGTAGGCGAAGGGATATTGCAGCGGCTCCTGGATGGTGTAGTCCGCGTTGCCCTTCACGCTGTTCACGTTGGTGATGGAGTGGCAGACCGTGCACGTCACCCCCGCGTGGGCGCCCCGGCCGTTCACCAGGTCGTAGTTGGGGTTGTCGAACTGGCCGCTGAAAAACGGGACGGGGTCGTGGCAGCCGGCGCACCAGCGGGACCGCTTCACGTTGCCGTCCTTCTTCATGGAGAACTTCCGCGTCTCCCGGATGCTCGCGAGGTAGGCGGGGTTGTTGAAGGAGGCGAACCGGTGGGCGCTCTTCTTCCACCCCGTGTGCACGTCGGCGTGGCAACGCTTGCACCGCTCGCTCTGCGTCAGCGCGTCCGCGGGGATGAACTTGCCTGACGCGGTCCTCGCCCGCGACGGCTTGAAATACTTCACGCCTCGGTCGGGCCCCACCTGATACCACTGGCGGGGGTCCTGCGTGTGCAGCGCCACCAGGCCGACGGAGACCACGCCGACCACGCCGCCGTAGGTGACGCCCAGTCCCCACCGGATGCGAGGGCCCGCCAGCCGATGCAGGCAGTACAGCCACGCGACGATCAGCGGCGCCACGACGTGGAGCCAGTAGATCGCGGAGCGGGCGGTGGGCTGTTTCAGCTGCAGCGGGCCGAGACGCATGAGGAGGAGGCCCGTCCCCACGAGCACCAGCCCCGCGACGAAGACGCCCATCCCCATCCGCACGGCGCGGCGGTTCCGCCGGCGAAGGGCCCGTCGCATGTGAGCGCCCGCGAAGACCAGGAAGGGAACCACCAGGAGCAAGCCGAGGACGAGGTGGCCGAGGAACATGTACTGGAAGAGATAGTTCTGGTACGTCTTCCCCGTGACCCACTCGGCGAAGGTGATCCCCGCGAGGTACAACGCGTTCGCGCCGAGGAGGGCGAAGAGGACGAAGACGACGGCGAGGACGTACTTGAGGGCCGGCCCGACGACCGGCGGCACCTGCCGGCCGGCCGAGGGATGACCGCCCGTGGCGGAGCTCGGATCGCTTGTCATAGCCGTCGGCTCCCCGATCTGGATGGCGTCCGGAGCGGCTGCCCCGTCCCGTCGGGACGAGCCGCCGGAGCAGCCGCGTGCGATGCGGGAGAGTCCCGCACAGTCGAGATCAGATGATCCGGTCGACGGGAGCCGTGCGGGGCGGCGGGGAGATGGGATCGGCGGCGGCCGGCGGGGGAACGGACCAGTCCTCGGCCACGGACGAGGAAACGAGCGGTGCCGGGTCGAGGTCCGCATCGGGGCCGACGCCCCGCTGGGGAAGGCGCGTGACGTGGTTTTCCGAAGGGAGCGGGGGCGTCGGCGCTCGATCACGCCGGCACTGCGGCCCGACGCAGGTGGACCGCGGCACCCGGTCGCGGGGGTCGGTCGTCCCCAAGGTGGACATCGTCGGCGACGAGGCATCCGCCTCCGCGGCATCGGAGCCGTCCGACCGGATCACGACGTAGTCGCCGCACCCGGCCCGAAGAGACGGCGAAAGCGCGAGAAGAAGGGGCAACGCCAGCCAGGCGAGCGGCGAACAGCTGCCCGGCCGGAAGGTCTTCCGCCGAGGCGTCGTGGGTCGCGATCGGTGGGGCGTTCCGCCGGTCATGCCGGCCAATTCCGAGAGAGGACGAGAGGCGCTCGACCTAGCCTGACGTGCAAATCCGAGACATCCTATCCTACGCCGCCAACCGAGCAAGGTTCACGGAAGCCCCCATGTCCACGCCCGACCGCTACTACGCCGCCGCCTGCCAGATCGATCTTCCGAACCCCACCCACAAGGACGAGATCGCTCCGCGGGTCGAGAAGATGCTGGAGATGACCGACTACGCGGTCCGCGGCTACGAGCCCTTCTTCGACGTGAAGCTCGTCGTCTTCCCCGAGTTCGCCCACGCGGCGCCCATCTATCCGACGGCGGAGGAGCTCCACGAGAAGCTCGCCGTTCCCATCCCCAACGAGGACACGGAGCGATACGAGAAGAAGGCCCGCGAGCTCGGCGTCTACATCCAGACGGGCTCCTTCCTCGAGCGGGACGAGCGGTGGCCCGGCCACGTCTTCAACACGACCTGTCTGATCGGCCCCGAGGGCCTCCTCACCCGATACCGCAAGGTGCAGACGTGGGTTCCGTGGGAGGTCCACACGTCTCCGCACGACCTCCCGAGCTACGACGAGCCGTACTTTCCGGTCGCGGACACGCCCATCGGTCGCATCGGGTGTGCCACCTGCTACGACTGGCTCTTCCCCGAGGCGACGCGGACGCTCGCCCTCGCCGGTGCGGAGGTTCTGGTCCGGATCTCCGCGTACATGGACCCGTGGGGAACCGCCCCGCCGATGGACTGGTGGACGACGATCAACCGCGTGCGGGCGATCGAGAACATGGCGTGCGTGGTCGCGTCCAACCAGGCGGCGAGCCTGAGCAACTATCCGCCGTTCAGCTGGCCCGGTGGAAGCATGATCGTCGACTTCGACGGGCGCGTTCTGAGCCAGGCGGACCCCGGCCCCGGCGAGAAGATCGTGGTCGGGCCCGTGGACGTCGCCGCGCTTCGGAAGGAACGGCAGCGGCGACGCGGCCACCACATGCTCGCCCAGCTCCGGCGCGAGGCGTACGCGGACCCGCAGGCAACGGGCTATCCCCGGCCCGAGGACCCGACCCGGCCACCCACCGTCGGCGACAGCGAGGAGCGGACCGAGCGCACCAAGCGGACGCTGCGATGAGGAGCGCACGGACAAGGCCGCCCGCGGCCTTGTCCGTGCCACCCAACGCCGCGAACGAACTCCGCGTCGTCCTTGCTTAGGTGCCACGCAATACCGTGAACCAAGTCCACGTCATACCCGCGGCCCGGCGTC
>CAZQQP010000089.1:14369-14594 GCA_964595475.1 uncultured Planctomycetaceae bacterium
TTCCCGGCGGGCTGTCTCGTAGCCCAATCGCACCGCGCGGCACCACCCTCAAAGGATTCGGAGGATGAACCGCCGAGGACACCGAGGTACGCAGAGGGGAAGGAGGGGATTGCGTACGCCACACGCTTAAGGCGCACTCGGGCGGCTGCAGTAGAGGGCGGGAGAGGGCGTGGAAGAGAAGGCCACCATGTGACCATGGACGAGACTCGGATCGAGAATGGGCCT
>CAZQQP010000090.1:0-3943 GCA_964595475.1 uncultured Planctomycetaceae bacterium
CGCCGTCTCCTCGGTGCCAAGGCGGAAGCCGACTTCCGCCTTGGCACCGAGGAATCGGCTCAACTTCTTCTTTTCCGCCTCCTTATCTCAGTAGGAATGGGTCCCGTCTCCTGTCTCGGCCTCGGCGGCCATCCCCACCTCCGCGAGGAGGCGCCGCGTCCGCCGGTGCCAGGTGAACTCCGGAACCGTGATCTCGCGGGCACGCCGCCCCATCCGGTCTCGGCGGGTCGGGTCCTCGAGGAGGCGTACCAGCGCGGTCGCGAAAGCATCCGGGGCGTCCGCGGGGACGACCACCCCACCGTCGCCGAAGCGCACCGGCGGGCGGTCCGCCGCTTTCCCGACACGCACCTCCTCGACATGCCCGCCGAGGAGGTGCTCCACCGCGAACGGGACGAGATCCGAGGCCACCACGGGCGTCCCCGCCGCCGCCGCCTCCTGCGCCGACATGCCGAAGCCCTCCATGACGGAGGGCGTGCAGTAGACGGACGCCGCCGCGTGGAGCAAGGGGAGCTCTTCCTGCACCGACCCCACCACGATCACGTCCTCGGAGAGGCCCAGCTCCTTCATGAGGCTCGTCAGCGACGCGTACAGCTCCGGTTGGCCCTCGTCCATGGAGACGACGAGCAGCGCCTGCGGCACGCGATTGCAGACCTCCGCGAAGGCGCGGAGGAGGACGTCCTTCCGCTTGGTTCGCGTGGTCCGGCTCACTTCCAGGACGATGGGACGGCTGCGGATCTCCTCCGCCGACCGTGTGCTGTGGGCCGCGAGGAAGGACCAGACCGGCTCCAGCGCTTCGCCGCTCCTCGGGGAGTAGCGCTTTTCGTCGATGCACGGCGGGAGGAAGGCGTGCGGCTCGTGTCCGTAGTCGTCGCGGAGCGAGGCGCGGATGGCCGAGGACGTGGCCACGGCCCCGTCCACGTGGCGGAGGAGCTCCCGCTCGTGGCCGATGCGCTCGTCGATGCGGAGGTCCGCCCACGTGGACGGGTCCACCCGACGCTTCTTCAGCGTCCCGAGGGAGTGGGGAACCCAGAGATGGGGACGCCTCTCACCGTCCGCCCCGTTGATCAGCGTGCCGAGCTTCCCGCCGTCCCAGTAGTGGCTGATGATGAGGTCGACCGGCTGCCCGTCGTCGCGGAGCCGCCGACGGAGGTCGTCCGCGAGGTCGGGGAGCCGCTCGTTCATGTCTTCCTTGCGGACGAAGACTCCCGTGGAGTCCTCGATATACCAGATGCGGGCGTGGCCCGAGTGGGCGTACCGCTCGCCCCGCTGCGGCTCGCCGGTCACGGGATGGGGATACCCGCCGCGGTTGACGATCGTCACGCGGAAGCCGAGGTCCACCAGCGACGCCGTGAACTGATTGACGTAGACGTTCTGTCCGCCCGTGTCCGTGAGACCCGGCGTCACCTCCCACTCGTGCACGCCGTGGTTCGTGATCATGAGGACGTGCTTGCGGCCGCTCCCCCGAAACCGCTCGCGAAGTGCTTCGGGTTCCTGCTTCGACAAAGCCAAGCCTCCGTTTCGAGATCAGTCCCCTTCACCCGCCCACCCCGCGAGGACCGCGCTGTTCACATCCCGTCAGCCTTCCGGACGGGTCGGGATGCATTCGACACAAGAGCCGGCGAAGAAGGGGCGTAGGTTCTCGCGCCGGGCGGTCTCCTGAAACATCTCACAGGCCCGGCAGCATGGGTAGTTTATTGCGTGGAGCGCCCGCCGAACAGCGAAGGGGAAGGGGAGAGGACAAGGAAGGAGCGGTGAAACGCGTCGCGTGGTCGCTCAGTGGACGGAGGGTATGGCATTTCCAATCGGTCATCCCCCTGCCTTCGGTCCTTTCCGGGCGGAGCGGCGCTGCCAGGACCCACGGATCGGGTCGCTCGATCCCGGCTGCGGATGCGTCCTATGCTCGCCGGCGAGGCGCCCGTTGGTCGCTCGTCAGGCAAAGCCGTCGATTCCGGGCCATCGCGAGCTCTTCCCCTCGCGCCGCACGCCTGCCTCGACTTCCGGTCATTCGGTTGGCCCGAGACGGGCAAGGTGGCTGACACCTCCGCCGATACCTTCCGGCGTCTTCTTTGCACCGGCGGACCTTATTCCTTACCGTGGCTGTTCGCTCGATGCAATCCCGCTTGCGTCCCCCGACGGCCCGCGCGGTCGGTTTGCCGTTTCCAGAAACAAGGAGTCCCATGCTCCGACGGTGCCCGAACACTCGGATGAGGAGGGCTCTCGGGTGGCTGGTCTGGCTCCTCGGGACGGGTGGCGCGGCGGTTCTCGTGCCCGCCACCGCGCAAGCGGGAGAGAAGCCGGCGGAAGTGGTGATCCAGGCCCCCACCGCCCAGCAGGACCGACTCCTGAAGGACCTCGCGAGGGCTTTCCAGGAGAAGCGCGGCACGACGGTGCGCCTCTGGAGCCCGTACCGCGTCGGACGCAACTGGGAGGCGAGCACGAACCATGTGGTGGGCGGCCGCAAGGGCACGGACCTGCTTTTCACCTCACGACAGGACTGGAATGACAGGGCCGACGAGGAGGACGAGAAGGAGCTCCGCTACGTGCCCGTGGCGAAGCAGCTCGTGCGCCGGGGCGACAAGGCGGTTGGCAGCGTCGAATACGGCGTCGCCGTTCGCCGCGAGAAGCCGACCCCGCGGCGCAGTTGTTCCTCGATTTCGTCGATTGCGCAGCCGGCCGCGCCGCCCTGGAGGAACCGGATCCCTATTCCTTCGTGCCGCTCGACGTGGATCCGCCGGAGTTCACCCCGCCCGAGTGGTACCGCAAGAAGCCGTGGAAGGGTCCTCGGCCGACGATGTGGCACGGGGTCTGCCAGGTCGGGCAGAGGGAATACCACAGCACCGTGCTGGCGGAGTACCGGAAGCTATGGATGCAAGGCTACAACCAGGTGCAGGGCACCTATCACACGCAGCCGATTTACGAATGGGCCGAGGACCACGGGATAATGCTGACGGGTCTTCCGTCACTGCAAGAGAACGAAACGGGCTCCGGAGGGACGGAGGATGAGACCGTGACCCGCGTGCGGAACGCCCTCGATGTCTCGGTCGTCCGTGGCATGTATTTCGTCAACGAGGATCACCTGGCGCGCGTGTTCCGACCGCTCTACAGGCGTCGGCACCGGATCAAGAAGGGAAGCGTAGAGAAAAAGACGGAGGGGCTGAAGGCGGTCAGGGAGCAGTTCCCGAAGTGGCTCCGGCGCAGGTACGGCGACCTTCCGACGCTGAACGAGCGGTGGGGCTCCGACTACGGCTCGTGGGAGGATATCGGACTGCCCCCGCTGCCGCTGGAGTGGGTCGAAGAGGTCTGCTCGGCCACGGGATACCGTTTGCAGGAGGGCGACGACTTCACCGAGACGCTCATCTACAAGCTGTTCCACGACCCCCTCCGCTACCACGCCATGGCGAAGCACCCGGCGCTTCTGGACTTCGGACGCTTCCTCCGGCAGGTGTGGAGCCGCAAATACAAGGCGCTCCACTCCCGTGATTTCTGGAAGGAGGAGTTCACCAACCACGCGAAGAAGCTCCAGCCCATGCTGGAGAAGGGCTTCCTCTACTGCACGAAGAGCCGCCCGAATCCGTTCATGTTCCGCGAGGTGGAGGAGTTCAACGCCGCGAGCTACGACCACCCGGCCTGCAAGATGCCGCCGCAGTTCAGCCAGGTTCCGGTCGACACGCTGCAGATCGCGCTGGGCTGGCCGGTGTGGAACAGCGAGCACCACCTGTACAACCACATGAAGTCCACGCCGCGCCGCGTGAGGTACCACCTGCTGCAAACCTTCCTGATGGGCCAGCTGAAGAGCAGCGTCTACAACCGGATCCGCACCACGGCCGCGAAACGGGGCCCGCGCCACCGGGCGGCCGTCACGGCTCGGTGGCAGATCCGCAAGCTCGCGGAAGCCTTCCGCGCCTTCCTGAAGACCCGGGCGGACGCGGAGATCGCGGTGCTC
>CAZQQP010000090.1:3953-8876 GCA_964595475.1 uncultured Planctomycetaceae bacterium
CCGTCGTTGAGCGGCCACACCTGCAAGCGTGGATCGTCACCGAGGGGAACCCCGGTTGGAACCTGTTGCCCGAAGGCCCGAGCCGGCCGGAGCTCGGCGGCGCAATCAAGGGCTACGCATATGCAACCGCCCTGGGCAAGCCCTGGAAATACGTGCTCAACCGGGACGTCTCCGCCGAGCACTGCACCGGCACGCTCATTGTGGATGCGCCGTGGCTGCTGCCGGAGACCGTGAAGAAGATCAACGACCTTCCCTCTGACCGGCGCATCATCGTGGTGGGCGAGTTGCCGACCACGGACGAGTACGGGCAGGACCTGCCGAGCCGCGCCGTAAAGAAGCTCGGGAATCGGGCCGCGGTCATCGGGGGCTGGGAGGAGCTGAACAAGGTACTGGACCCGACCTCCGGGCTATCCGAGCCGTTTACCGACGTGTGGCGGGCGCGCTTCTGGTGGTGGTCCGGCGTTCATGGCCGCGATTCGTTCACCATGCCGGTCCCCAAGCTCGAGGTGCGGCGGGCTCGCCGGGATGGCAAGCTCTGCGTGTCCGTGACCAATCATTCGTCCAAGAAAGCGTTCACGGCCCCGCTTCCGTGGGCCGGCGGGAAGAAGGTGAGGGAGCTGACCGCCGACGGCTCCGAGCCGCGCGTCTATCCCGAGGGACGTCACTCCCGCTTCCCGCCCGTCTCCGTGCGGATCTTCGAGATCTCGGCGCGGTAGGGAACCGGGCGGGGCTCCGTCGGAGCGATCCGATTCCTATTTCCCGGCAGAGCGGAGGCGGCTCGCCCTCGAGCCGCGTCGACGGGAATGGGCGGGCGGGCTATTTTTCGGCCGCCTTCCGACACGGACGGTTGCCAAGAGGAGGACAGCCATGACCACGCTCGGCCGACGGGCCTTCTGCCGGACCGCCCTCGCGGCCGCCGCGTCGCCGTTGGCGTCCGCGGCGAATGCCGGATTTCAGCTTCGGCACATCACCGCGTCCGCGATGTACGGCAAGCTCCCGGTCGCCACGGTCCTGGAACATGTCCCGAAGACCGGGGCCGACCACGTGGACATCTGGCGGCGACCGCATGCCAACCAGCGGGAGCAGGTCGAGAAGATGGGACGGGAGCGGTTCCGGCGGCTGCTCGGCAAGCATGACGTCTCGATGGGGATGGCCACCCTTTGGGACGATCGTGTCGACGAGGAGATCCGGTTCGTCCACGCGATGGGAGGCGACCAGGTGGTCACGGGCTTCGTCCCGGAGGAGGCGCCGGAGCGATGGGTCGAGCGGATGAAGCCGCGGATCGACCTCGCCGCCTCGCGCGAGGTGCGCTTGTCGATCGAGAACCACGGGGCGGATCTCGACGCGATCCGCCGGTTCGCCGAGGCTGTCCCGGAGGCGGTGGGCGTGGCCCTGGCGCCGTATCACCTCCCGCAGGACGCCGCCCAACTCGCGAAGCTCATCGAGGATCTCGGCCCGAAGCTGTTCCTCTTCTACGCCTGGCAGCACGGGAAGGGTTGCATGGAGAAGATGCCGACCGAGGATCTCCTCCTCCAGATGCCGGGGCGGGGGCCGCTCGATTTCACGCCGCTGGTCGCGGCGCTGAAGACGATCGGCTACCGCGGGTGGACCGAGATCTTCATGCACCCCGTCCCGCGGGGCGTTCCGATCCTCCCGACGGCCGAGCGGGTGACGGCCGAGATCAACCGAGCGCGACGCCATCTCGAGGCATGTCTGGAAGCAATTTGACCCATTCCGTCCGCCGGCGATGGCCCGTGGTGGAAGCGGCGATCCTGGTCGGAGCGATGGGCGCTCCGACGGTCGCGGATCCTGCCCCTCCCGTGGTCGCGGGGTTCGATCGCTTTCATGGGGAAGCCAATGAACCGTCCGCGGCCGCCGGCGAGCTCCTTCTCGGCGAGCTGAACTGCGTCGCCTGTCATCGGCCGACCGACCGGGTGGCGAAGCGGCTCCGCATCCGGCGGTCGCCCCGCCTCGATCGGGTCGGACGGCGGCTGTCGCGGGAAGCATTGGTCCGGTTCATCCGGCGGCCCGCCGCGGTGAAATCCGGAACGACCATGCCGGGTCTTTTCCACGAGGGAACGCCCGACGGCCGCGTCGGCGCGATCGTCGAATATCTGAGGTCGTTGGCCGACGGCGACGCAGGTCCTCCCAAGCGGAAGCCCGGCGACGCCGCACGGGGCCGGCGGCTGTACCACCGGGTCGGGTGTGTTGCCTGCCACGCGCCCGAGCCGGGCCATCGGCCGGCGGGCGTCCCCGACAGCGTGGAGCTGAAGCCGCCCGAAGGGTCCGTCCCCATCGCGCTTGCGGGCCTCTACGAACCCGCCGCCCTCGCGGACTTCCTCCAAGATCCCCTCTCGGTCCGGCCGTCGGGACGGATGCCGGACATGCACCTCGCCGACGAGGCGGCGAGGGACCTGGCGGCCTATCTCCGCACCCGCTTCGGCGGAGAGCAGGGTGGCCCGACCGCGGAGGACGCGGGCGGCGCCGACGAGGGCCGGCGGGCGTTCGCGGCGGTCGGCTGCGCCAATTGCCATCCCACGGGCGACGGGGTGGAGCCGACGCTGGAGGCGCCCCCGCTCGGTGCGCTTCCCTCCGCCGAGGTCGGCTGTCTCGCCGAGAAGCCCCCCGAGGGTGCTCCCCGCTATCGGCTGAGCGACCGCCAGCAGGCCGCGATCGTCGCCGCGGTGGAGGGGCTCGGGGGCAACCCCCCGACGGATCCGGCGGAGCGCGTCCGCCGGACGCTCCTCTCGCTCGACTGCTACGCGTGCCACGAGCGTGGGGACCGTGGCGGGCCGACCGCACGACGCCTCCCCTATTTCCGCCCGGCCGACGCCCGGGCGGAGGCCCTCGGCCGCGAGGCCCGGGTGCCGCCGGCGCTAACCGATGTCGGGGCGAAGCTCAGGAAGGCGTGGCTTCGGAAGGTTTTTGGAGGCACGGGCGACGTCCGGCCGTATCTCGCCACGCGGATGCCCGTCTTCGGAAAGGCTACGGACCACCTCGTCGACGACTTCGCCGCCGCGGACGAGGCCGCAAACAAAGGGGTGCGAATCGACGTGAGCGGTGCGAAGGCCCACCACCGCGGATTCATCGGCCGTCGCCTCATCGGGGCGGACAAGCTCAACTGCATCAGTTGTCACGCGCTCCGCGGCCACCGGTCCCTCGGCCCGCCCGCGGTCGATCTCGCCCACGCTCCGGAGCGGCTCCGCCCCGCCTACTTCAAGCGCTTGCTGCTTCATCCCCAAGAGGTGAATCCCGGAACCACCATGCCGCCACTGTTCAAGGACGGGAAGAGCCCCGTCCGGGCGATGCTCTCGGGCCGCGAGCCCGGCAAGCAGATCGAGCAGATCTGGATCTACCTCCGGGAGGCGGAGCAGATGCCCTTGCCGAAGGGGATGGCCGAAGAACACTTCGTGGTCACGCCGGAGGATCGGCCGGTCGTCGCCCGATGCTTCCTGAAGGGGGTCGGGACGAAGGCCATTGCGGTCGGCTATCCGGCGAAGATCCACGTCGCCTTCGACGCGAAGCAGGTCCGCTGGGCGCTCCGGTGGCGGGGGGCGTTCCTCGATATGCGGGGAAAGTGGCAGGACCGCTTCCAACCGCCGTTGGAGCCGCTCGGCGAGGAAGCCCACGCCTGGGAGGAAGTGGGGGCGTTCGCGATCCTCCCGTCGCGGGACGTCCCGTGGCCCGAGGAGACGGGCCGGGACGCGGGCTATCGGTTCCGGGGCTATCGCCTCGGGGACGGCGGCGTGCCGACGATGCGTTACCGGTACAAGGGCCTCCGAGTCGAAGACACGCTGAAGCCGGCGAAGGAGACCGGCTTGATCCGGATCGTGAAGGTCCGGGGCCGCGCGGAGAACCTGTGGTTTCGGGGCCTCCGGGGCAAACGCCAACCGGTCGGGCTCGACGGGGGCGAAGCGACGATCAGGAAGAAGCTCCAATGGTGAAGACCCACGCCGCTCGATGCGCGCTGCTCGCGGTGCTATGGCCCGTGGCGGTCCACGCCGTCGACCCCGCGGACTTCTATCGCGTGATCACGGTCTCGGTGCCGAAGGACATCAAGCTGGAGGCGAGCGGCCTGGCGAGGCTTCCCGACGGGCGGATGGCGATCGCGATCCGGAAGGGCGAGGTCTGGGTCGCCTCCGGGCTGTACGACGGGACGCCGACGACGGCGGAGTTCACGAGGTTCGCCCGCGGCCTGCACGAGCCGCTCGGGCTCACCTGGCACGACGGCGCGCTGTACACCACGCAACGCGCCGAGGTCACCCGCCTCGAGGACACGGACGGCGACGGGCGGGCGGACCTTTACGCCACCGCGGCCACCGGATGGGGTGTCTCCGGAAACTACCACGAGTATGCCTACGGGCCGGTCTTCGACCCGTCGGGGAGGATGTGGGTGACGCTGAACGCGACGATCGGCGACGCTCCGACCGACGACACGCGGTGGCGGGGGTGGTCCATGAGGAAGCCGCCCGACGGCGCCCTTCAACCCGTCTCGGCGGGCCTTCGGTCGCCCATCGGCATCGGGCTGAACTGCCGGGGCGACGTCTTCGCCACGGACCATCAGGGCAACTGGTTCGGAACCTGTGCGCTGGTCCGGCTGAAGCGCGGCGTCTTCCACGGCCACGCCGCCGCGCTGAAGGACGCCAAGCGGCCGGGCTCGCCCGTGACCCACCCCGGGAAGCTGCCCCAGGGGCTCACCGTGGCCGAGGCCGCGGAGCGGATCGACGTGTACGAGCTTCCGGCCGTCTGGTTTCCCTACGGAAAGGTGGGGAAGGGGTCGACCCAGATCGTCTGCGACAACACGGACGGGGCGTTCGGCCCCTTCGCGGGTCAGCTCTTCGTCGGCGACTTCACCATGGCGATGATCAGCCGCGTCTTCCTCGAGCGGGTCGATCCAACCTGTGACCCGGAGGCCCGCCGCGA
>CAZQQP010000090.1:8886-14570 GCA_964595475.1 uncultured Planctomycetaceae bacterium
ACCAGGGAGCGTGCTTCCCCTTCCGCCGCGGCTTCCAGTCGGCGGTCCTCAGCCTCGCGTTCGGCGAGGACGGCACGCTCTTCGTCGGCGAGTC
Source organism: uncultured Planctomycetaceae bacterium (assembly GCA_964595475.1). GTDB lineage: Bacteria > Planctomycetota > Phycisphaerae > Phycisphaerales > Zrk34 > CAZQQP01. The sequence continues at coordinate 8,981 of CAZQQP010000090.1, forward strand.
GAACCGCGGGTGGAACTCTCTCGGCGGCCGCTCCTACGGCCTTCAGCGGGTGCGGTGGACGGGACGGCGACCCTTCGCGATCCGCGAGATGCGGGTGACGCCCGACGGCTTCCGGCTGACCTTCACCAAGCCGGTCGACCCCGCCACCGCCCGCGAGCCCGCCGCATATCGCATGGAGCGATACACCTACAAGTACCACCCGAGCTACGGAAGCCCCGAGGTGAACAAGAAGCGGCTCACCGTGGAGGCGGTCGACATCGGCACCGACCGCCGCAGCGTTCGTCTTCGCGTGGACGGCCGGAAGCGCGGCTACGTCCACGAGCTCCACGCCGACGGGCTCCGCGCCGCGGACGGCGCCTCCCTCCGGCACCCCGACGCGTACTACACCCTGAACCGCATCCCGAGACCGGACGACGAAGGACCATGACCGTTTTTCCGGTCGCCGGGCCGCGTCGCGGGGCGGACGTGGGAGGCGAGGCTTGGCGGATGCCGATCGCGGCCGTCCGCCACCTGTGACCGACCCGGGCCGGCCATCCGTGCCGGCGCGGGAGAGGGAACTTCTCCTTTTCCAGCCACGCAGAGAAAGGAGACCACAATGCAGTCAGACCGCAGCCCCGGACATGCGCCGATCGGCCCGGACCGGCGGCAGTTTCTGGCGGGAGCCGCGGGATTCGCATGCCCCTGGCTCATCCCGGCGAGGGGCGGGCTCGCGGCCGGCGACCGCTCGCTCGATGAGCCCCTGCCGCTGGGATGGCTCGAGCCGTTCTGGCGCCACACCGCCGCGCTGGGTCCGTATCTCGAGCAGGGCCACGGCCTGATCGAGATCCCGGCCCCCATGCAGCGCGGGGACTTTCCCTACCGCGGGCGCGACGCGCCGCGCGAAGCGCCGTTCGCCGACCACCTCAGCATCGTCCGCCCGCTCGGCGGCTACCCCGGCGGCGACAAGGGCAGGGACCTGGCGTACCGCGATGGGAACGGGCAGGTGCAATACCGTCTCGAGCTCCTACGCCAGCGCCTGACGCCGTACCGCGAGGTCGGCTACCGCGAGTTCACTTTCGTCCTGGACAACGTGCCGTGGTGCTTTCCCGACTCGCCGCACGAAGGCGGCCTCGGCCAAGTCGCCCCGCCGGCGGACCTCGAGGAATGGCGCGCCTTCATCGAGCGCGTCACGCAGGAGCTGGTCGACATCCTCGGCGAGGACGCCCAGCGCCTTCGCTTTCGCGTGGGCACGGAGATGAACGGCACGCGTCGATTCGACGGGTCCGAGGCGAAGTATTTCCGCCATTACCGGGCCAGCGTCGAAGCCGTCCACGCGGTGCTTCCCGAGGCGCCGGTGGGACCCTACAACATCAGCGGGGCCAGCGTGCGGGGCATCGCGGAGGGGCACAACGTCAACAGCTTCGCCCTCGGGCGCTACGCGGCGCGGCACGGGCTGACCTTCCCGTGGGTGGCGTTCTCGCGATACTTCAGCGTGGGAGCCGATCCGGTCGAGCGCGGCTACGGCTGCTGGGACATCTGGAACGCCTTCGAGCAGCGGACGCCGCTCGCCGGATTGAGCCGCGAGGTGCACGAGTACGGCGTGGCGCCGTTCGGCCAGAAAGACCGCTTCGTCAGCGCCGAGCCCGGAGCGCTGGGCGCCGCGCTGGAATGTCAGATGAGCTGGAAGCTCCGCCGGGCGGGCCTCGACCGGCTGTGGCACTGGTCGGTGTTCGACAAGTTCCGCGATCGAGAAGGGAAGCTGCGTCGCCTGCCCACCGGACAGGCGTGGCTCTATTCGGTGATGGATGCCATGGTCGGCGGGCGGAGCTATCTGCTGCCGCCCGCCGAGCGCGCCGACGACGGCACGCGACACCTCGCGGCGATTTCCTTCAAGGACGAGAAAGCGCTGCTCCTCGCCTCGGCCTACAACCCGACGATCGAACGGCACGCAAGCCACCGCGTGCGCTTCCGCCTGCCCGAGACCTCGTTGAAGCTGGCCGATCTCGAAGCCCGCATCTGCCGGTTGAACCGCGAGACGGCCGTCCACGACCGGATCCGCCGGGACCTCGCCGAGGCCGATCTGCTGAAGGAAGCCTACCGGCAGCGGCCGGACCGCCTCGGCCGCCTCCGCGAGATGACGACGGGAGACGACGGCGAGCACCTCGTGGGCGAGCGGTGGGACGGGTACGCGGACCGATGGGCGGCGAGCCTGACACTCGAGCCGATCACCGAGGACGCGGGCCGGCTTGAAGCGGACGCCGAGGAACCCTACCTCGAGCTGACCCTCGAGACGCCCGAGGTCGTCGCGGTCGAGCTCGCGTAGCGCGACGAGCCACCGGTCCGCGTGACCCTGAACCGTCCGGTCGCGTGCGGCCGGGACGATCGACCGGGGGTCCACCGGGGCGGGTGTGGATCCTCGCTCGGTTTCCGGCCCCCGGACTCGGGATTGCTGAAGGTGGGACAGCGGCTCGCTGCTCGCGGGACACGAGCCCACCCTCGACGACGCGTTTCCCGCACAGAGGGGTGAGGTCCACTCCGGCCGCGAGGGACCATTTGGGCACCGGGGTTACACGCGACCGCCGCTCCGGTCGAACGGCCGGGCGCTGCGGTTATTTCTCGGGTGGGCCCCAGTGGGGCCGGCGGTCGCGGGCGATGTCGGACGCGTTGATCCAGCCCGGGACGTCGAGGTCGCCGCGGATGAACTTGCGATAGAAGTTTCGGTACCGTTTCTGGGCATATCGGTATTCATCGAAGACGTGGCCCCGGCCGAACATCCGGGGGTCCTCCTGGGCCTTGAGCTCTCGGTAGAGCTGGGCCTTCAGGGCCCGCTTCTTCTCCGCGTAGGCGGGATCGTCGGCGAGGTTGTTCACGCAGTCGGGATCCTTCTCGACGTTGTAGAGCTCCTCCGCCGGCCGCTTGCCGAAGCACCACCGCCAATAATGACGGTTCTGCGCGTCGGTCCGGGTATTCAGGACCACGGTTTTCGTGGGGCTGCCATCGCAGTTGGGGTAGCCCGTCTCGGGGTTGCCGACGGGCCAACGCTCCGGCTTGAAGTTGCGGAGGTACAGCATGTTGTCTTTGTGGATGCCCCGGATCGGGTAGCCCCAGTTGTACGGCCGGCCGATGTCGTGGCGCTCCTTCCCGATCAGGACGTGGTCCCGCTCCGGATTCACCTGGCCGGATTCCGAGGACTCGAAGATGTCGGTCAACGGCTTCCCGGGCGTGGGGCTCATCCCGGCCTCCCGCCAGTCGACTCCCGCCACGGCGAGAAACGTGGGTGCGAAGTCGATGAAGCTGACGTAGTCGTCGACGGTCCGACCGGGGTTGGCGATGCCCTCGGGCCACATGATCGCGAGCGGCACGTGGTTCGCGGCGTCGTACGCCTGGCCCTTCACGCGGGGGAAGGGCATCCCGTGGTCGGAGGTCACAACGACGAGCGTGTCACCGAGCTCGCCGGCGGCCTCCAGCATGTCGAGCATGCGGACCAGCCGCTTGTCGAACTGCTCGACCTCGACGGCGTAGTCGAGCATGTCGTTGCGGACCTTCTTCGTATCTGGCCAGTAGGCGGGGACGCGATCGATGTCCGATCGCGCCTTGCCGCTCTCGACGCCGGATTTGTAGCGATAGCCGCGGTGGGGCTCGTGGGCCCCGTACCAGAAGAAGAAGGGCTTGTCATCGGGCCGCTTCTCGAGGAATTTCTCGAGAGCCTTCGTGTGGTCCCCGCCGAAGTCCTTCCCGACCATCGGCCGGCCCGCCCGGCCGGGGCCCCACCCCTTGCCGGTGTGGCCGACGAAGTAGCCGTTCTCCTCCAGGGCGACGGGGAAGGCCTTGTAGTCGCCGGGGAGGATCGGGACATGGTTGGCCCCCGCGCCGAGCTGCCAGGAGTTGCGGCCCGTCAGGATGCACAGGCGGGAAGGGGCGCACTTCGCATTCGGCGTGTACGCACGGGTGAAGAGGATGCCCTCCTCGGCGACGCGGTCGAACCCCGGCGTTTGCACCCAGTCCGTCCCGTAGGCGCCGGCGTGGGGATACGACTGGTCGTCCGAGATCGCGAAGAGGATGTTCGGCCGGTCGGCTCCCTCGTCGGCCACCGCCGGCGAAGCGGCGAAGACGAGCGCCGTGGCCGCGACGGCCGTCGGCGCGAGAAAGAAGCGTCCTGGCATCGTGGGTGTCTCCGTTCTCCTTCGAGCAAATGCTTGTTACGCTAACCCATCCCGGTCGGCCGCTCAACAAGCACGCGACAAAGGCTCGGGCCGCCCGCCCGCAGCCACGACCGGGCAGCCCCGGACCGCCCCGGGGGCCTCGGACGTGGAGCAGCGTGTCTCGGAGCTTGCTGGCGACGGGCTCTCACTTCTCCACTCGGGCGAAATTCCGCCATTCCCGAGCGTCCGTCTGCGTGCACGGCCGAAAGCCCGGCTACGTCCGCGACCTCGACGGGCGACCCGCCGGAGACCGTGGCTCCAGTTCACCGAATGATCCGACTCGAGTAGGTGAGAGAGCTCGGCACACTCCGGATCCGACCTGGCGTCGCTCCTCGTGCGATGCGGCGACCCCGCGCCTCCCTCTTCCGGCCGTTCTGGATGCGGCTCCGGTTTACTGGCCGTTTGCTGAGTTCCGGTCTTGTCGGCTCTTGCAAGGAGGAGAGCGGGCGCTGCGGGTCGAAAGACAGCGCCTAAGCGAGCTTCTCCTCCGCTCGGGCGCATGGCTCGCAGACCCTCGCGCCGCCCTTCTCCAGGTCGCTTTTCCGATGTACGCGGACATTGGTGACAGTCAGTCGCCGGATTCCCCGACGGGCGGGCGGGTTCGCACGCGTCGCCGCTTTTCTCGCGTCGCGGGATCGCAGGCGGCGTGCGGACGACCTTGATCCGGCTGCGGCGGTTTGTTAGAGTTCAGGAAGTTTTGCACTTCTTTGTCTGGTTTCGTCCTCGAGGAGCCTGGCGATGCAATGCCCTTCCTGTGGAAGCACGCTGCGAACCATCGACTATGAAGGCATTCGGGTGGAGACCTGTGACGGCTGTGGCGGCGAGTTCCTCGATGCCCACGAGCAGAAGCACATTATCGAGGCGCGGCAGAAGCGGTTCGGCGAAAAGGAGAAAGAGGCCCTCGCTTCGATCGAGCCGGCGCATGGCGTGCCGACGGAGGAGAAACACCGCCTCGTGAGCTGCGCCAAGTGCGGGGTGGGCATGAGACCCCTCAACTATGGGGGCGACACCGGCATCATCATCGACCGGTGCCCGGAATGTAACAGCGTCTGGATGGATGCGGCGGAGCTGGAAGCGATCCAGGCGATGGTGGAGGGTCTCGAGGAGCAGTTGCCGGAAGATCTGCAGCGGTGGTCCTCCAAGCTCAACAGGGTGGCGCAGAATGTGGATGATCGAACGGACGTGCAGGTCGCAAGGATGTTTCCCTTCATGAACGGTGTCATCAACGGCGTCATCGATCTTTGGGGGAGCCGGGCCTGGTGACCGCCCACCTCGGCGGCGGTCGCCGGCGGTCGTCCCTCGTGAGCGCGTTCCGAGAGGACGAAGCAGACATTGACCTGAGCCCGCGGATCGGTTCTAAGGAGGCGGAAAAGAATAAGTTGAGCCTATACGCCAAAGCGAGGAGCGGG
>CAZQQP010000091.1:0-6608 GCA_964595475.1 uncultured Planctomycetaceae bacterium
GAAAGGACCGGATCGTCCCTCCATGCCGCGGCCAGCGTGAGAAAGCTCCCTTGGGCATGCATCGCGTCCGTGCCGCTGCCGATCACGGCCGCGGGGTCGCCGTCTCGGGCGTACCCCTCCTTTTCTTCCGCCGCCCGCGCCATCCCCATTGCAATCAAGGCGACGGGAAGCACCCCCACACGACAAGCGGTGGTCATATTCCCCATCGATGTTCCTTTTTGCTCTTGGTGGGCACAGCCGAGAGACACGCAAAATCCCGCGACGCGCCTCGAAGTGCGGGACGCGTTTACAAGAACCGTCTCCGTCCCCGGACCGGTCACCGTACTCCTGCCCCGGGGGTCAACGCGGCGCGGCGGACCACCGTTGGCACGACCCCGTCGCTGCGGCCGGTTATCGCTCGGAACGAGCACGAGCACCTGTCCGGCCGGCCCTGTCGAACCGGCGGTGGTACGGAGGTCCGCCCGACTCCGGGTCGGAACGGTCCGGCAGTCGGGGGAGTGTCCGCCGCGTCCGGTAAGTGGACGCGGTCGGATGCAGGTTAAGCGGTCCTCTTCGGTCTCCTGCGCGCCGCAAGGGTCCGCGGCGGGAAAGGGCGGGGCACCATCACACCCGCGGTTACGAACGGTTGACGGAAACGTGCGGCTGGCCGGAGAAAGGGCGCGGGGCGCGACTCGTGGAGAGAACGGCGTGAGTGTCAGCCGGCCACTGTCGCGTTTACAGCGCGGGGTGGCGCGGTATACTCGCGGCATGGCGGACGCGTCCGACTTGAGAGGGTGTTCAAACCAATGACGGGATTTCGTCCCACCGCGCCGCTCGCCGTCCTCGGGTGTTTCGCCGTCCTCCTCGGCTCCCACACGGCCCGGGGCGACGAGATCCAATTCAACCGCGACGTCCGACCCATCCTCTCCGAGAACTGCTACGAGTGCCACGGGCCGGACGGGAAGAAGCGGAAGAAGGGGCTTCGCTTCGACATCCGCGAGGGGGCGATGAAGGACCTCGGCGGCTACCGGGCGATCGTCCCCGGCAAGCCCGCGGAGAGCGAGATGATCCGCCGGATCACCGCGGACGACCCCGACGAGCGGATGCCGCCGCCCGACTCGGGGAAGGAGCTCACCGACGAGGAGATTGCGACGCTCCGCCAGTGGATCGAGGAGGGGGCGGAGTGGGAGCGCCACTGGTCCTTCCAGCCGATCGAGCAGCCCGAGCTGCCGTCGGTCGACCACGCCGACTGGCCGCGAAACCCCATCGACCGCTTCATCCTCGCGAAGCTGGAGGCCAACGGCCTCGAGCCCTCGCCGACGGCGGACCGTCGCACGCTCATCCGCCGCCTCTACGTCGACCTCCTCGGCCTCGCGCCGCCGCCGGAGGCGGTCGCCCGCTTCGTCCACGACGACCGCCCCAACGCCTACCGCCGGCTGGTGGACCGCGTGCTGAGCAACCCCCACTACGGCGAGCGGTGGGGCCGCCACTGGCTCGACCAGGCCCGCTACGCGGACTCCCACGGCTACACCATCGACTCGCCGCGCTCCATGTGGCCGTGGCGGGACTGGGTGATCGACGCGTTCAACCGCGACATGCCCTTCGACCGCTTCACCGTCGAGCAGATCGCCGGCGACCTCCTCCCCGACCCCTCCCGCTCGCAGCTCGTCGCGACGGGCTTCCACCGAAACACGCTGATCAATCAGGAGGGCGGGACGAACGACGAGGAGTTCCGCGTCGAGGCGACCGTGGACCGCGTCAACACCACGGGACAGGTGTGGCTCGCGCTCACGGTGGGATGCGCCAAGTGTCACTCCCACAAGTTCGACCCGATCTCCCAGGTGGAGTACTACCAGCTCTACGCCTTCTTCAACGACGCGAAGGACCGCAACAGCGTCTCCCCCAAGATCCGCCTGCCGTCGCCGAAGCAGAAGAAGCGGATGCGGACGCTCGAGAAGAAGCTCGCGGACGCGAAGGAGGCGCTGAAGGCACGCGACAAGGCGATCGCCGACCGGCGGGAGACGTGGGAGAAGCGCTACGCGAGGCCGACGGACTGGACCGTCGTCGACCCCGATCACGCGAGCTCGAAAGCGGGCGCGACGCTGAAGGAGCTCGACGACCGTTCGCTGCTCGCCAAGGGAACCAACGCGAAGGCGGACCGCTACACCATTCGGGCGGCGTCGCCGAAGAAGACGATCACGGCCGTCCGCCTCGAGACGCTCACCCACGAGAGCCTGCCCAAGGGCGGACCCGGTCGGGCGGGCAACGGCAACTTCGTCCTCAACCAGATCACCCTCCGCGGGCCGGACGGGAAGAGCCTCCCGTGGTCGAGGGCGATGGCGGACCACTCCCAGCCGAACTACGGGGTGGGCCGCGCCATCGACGGGGAGGTCGAGACCAAGTCCGGCTGGGCGATCAACGTTCGCGACGGCGACATGAACGTGGACCGGACCGCGGTCTTCGTCCTTAAGGAGCCGCTGAAGCTGGAGACCGGCGCGACGGTGACGGTGGAGCTGCACTTCGGCCCCCGTCCGTCGAGCTACCAGATCGGCCGTCTCCGCCTCTCCGTCACGGCCGCGGAGTATCCCCACCTCGGCGAGGAGGATCCGATCCGGAAGATCCTCCGCATGCCCGAGGAGGAGCGGTCGAAAGAGCAGAAGAAGAAGGTGGAGAAGGCCTTCAAGCGGTCGGATCCGAAGCGGGTGAAGCTCGCGAAGCGGGTGGACGAGCTCAAGCAGAAGAAGAAGGAGCTGCGGAGCTCCATCCCGACGACGATGATCATGCGGGACCGGAAGGAGCCGCGGGAGACCCACGTCCACATCCGCGGCCGCTTCCGGGACAAGGGGAAGAAGGTCCAGCCGGGCGTCCCCGACGTCCTCCACGACCTGGAGAACTCCGACGGCGGCCGGCCCAATCGGCTGGACCTCGCGCGTTGGCTCGTCGACGAGGACAACCCGCTGACGGCGCGTGTGCGGGTCAACCGGATGTGGATGCGCTACTTCGGCCGTGGGCTCGTCGAGACGGAGAACGACTTCGGAACCCAGGGCACGCGGCCGACCCACCCCGCTCTCCTCGATTGGCTCGCGGCGGAGCTCATGCGGCGGGGCTGGTCCATGAAGGCGGTCCACCGCCTCATCGTGACGTCCGCGACGTATCGCCAGCGGTCGCGGAGCCGCCCCGCGATCCGGAAGAAGGACCCGAGGAACAAGCTCCTCGCGAAGCAGGCCCGGTTCCGCGTGGCAGGCGAAGTGGTCCGCGACCTCGCGCTGTCGGCGAGCGGCCTCCTCGTCGAGCGGATCGGCGGGCCGAGCGTCTACCCGCCCCAGCCCGACGGCGTGTACGCCTTCACGCAGCGCAAGCAGAGCTGGCCGACCGACCAGGGGGCGGACCGCTACCGACGGGGCCTCTACACCTTCTTCTACCGAAGCGCCCCGTATCCGATGCTGACCACCTTCGACGCGCCGCGGTTCAACAAGACTTGCACGCGACGGCCGCGGTCCAACACTCCGCTGCAGGCGCTGACCCTCGCCAACGACAAGGCGATGTTCGAGATGGCTCAGGCCCTCGGTCGGCGGATCCTGCGGGAAGCCCCGTCGGCGGGGGACGAAGGGAAGATCCGCCACGCTTTCCGGCTGGCCCTCTCCCGCCCGCCGCGGAAGGAGGAGCTGAGCCGGATGAAGAGCTTCCTCGATCAGCAGCGCCGACGGTTTGAAAAGGCCCCCGCCGCCGCGGCCGAGGCCGCCGGGACGGAGAAGAAGGGCCCCGAGACGGTCGAGGCGGCCGCGTGGACCGCCGTGGGGCGGGTCCTGATCAACCTCGACGAGTTCATTACCCGGGAGTGAGCCGATGAGCGACCGCCGAATCCACGAGATGGAGCAACGGCGTCTCCAGGAGATCACCCGCCGCCACTTCTTCCAGCGCTGCCAGGTCGGCCTCGGCGCCATCGGTCTGTCGTCGCTGCTCGCGAAGGAGGGCTACGCGAGGGCCAGCGAGCGTCCGCTCGCGCCGAGCCCGCCTCACTACCCGCCGAAGGCGAAGAACGTCATCTTCCTCCACCAGGCGGGCGGGCCGAGCCAGTTCGAGCTCTTCGACGACAAGCCCAAGCTCCGGGAGTACGACGGCGAGCCGGCGCCCGACAGCTACATCAACGACAAGCGATTCGCGTTCATCGGGAAGGACGCCAAGCTCCTCGGCTCCCGCCGCTCCTTCGGCCGCTACGGCGACGCGGGCATCGAGCTGAGCGAGCTCCTCCCCTACCACCGCCGCATCGCCGACGAGATCTGCGTGGTCAAGAGCATGCGGACGGACGTCTTCAACCACGGGCCCGCCAAGCTGTTCACCCACACGGGCTTCGCGGGGCCCGGCCGCCCGAGCGACGGATCGTGGGTGACCTACGGCATCGGGTCGGAGTCGGAGAACCTCCCCGGCTTCGTCGTCCTCCAGTCGGGCCCGCGAGGCCCTCGCGCCGGGTCGGCGCTCTGGTCGAGCGGCTTCCTCCCGACCACGCACCAGGGCACCGCATTCAGGTCGGGCGGCGAGCCGATCCTGAACCTCTCCAACCCGGCCGGCTTCAACCGCCGCCGTCAGCGGGACTTCGTCTCCGCGGTCGGCGATCTGAATCAGCAGCACCTCGACGTCGTCGGCGACCCGGAGATCTCCACACGCATCGCCCAGTACGAGATGGCCTATCGCATGCAGGCCAGCGCCCCGGACCTCGTGGACCTCTCCGACGAGTCCCAGTCGACGCTGGACCTCTACGGCATCGACAACCCGAACAAGCCGTCGTTCGCGAAGAATTGTCTGCTCGCCCGCCGCATGGTGGAGCGAGGCGTGCGCTTCGTCCAGCTCTACCACACGGACTGGGATCACCACGGCAGCGGAAACAACACGCTGGGCAAGGGGCTGGACATCCGGTGCAGGCAGACGGACCAGCCCTCCGCCGCGCTGATCCTCGACCTGAAGCAGCGGGGCCTCCTCGACGACACGCTGGTCATCTGGGGCGGGGAGTTCGGCCGGACGCCGATGGGCGAGCAGCGACAGAAGACGGGCCGCGACCACCACATCGACGCGTACAGCCTGTGGCTCGCGGGAGCGGGGATCAAGCGGGGCGCCACGGTGGGGAAGACCGACCCCTTCGGCCTGACGGTCGTCGAGGACCCCTACCACGTCCACGACCTGCAGGCGACCATGCTCCACCTCCTCGGCCTCGACCACAAGCGGCTGACGTTCCGCTTCCAGGGCCGCGACTTTCGCCTGACGGACGTCCACGGCCACCTCATGGATAAGGTCCTCGTGTAACCGCCTCTGTGCCGCTTTACATGGGCCGACCGAAGGTTGAAGGGTGGAAAGCTCGGCCTCGCTTTCTGCGGCACCCTCGGCGCACTGGCCCTCGTTGCGGCTCTTCTCTTTCCGACACGGGAGTGGCTCACTGGGCGATCGGGCCTCACGACCGAGGAAGTCGCCCGGGGCCTCACCCGTTGGTGGCGGAACAGCCGATCGCGCTGCGGCGGCCCGGTCCCGAGGGGCTCGGGCAGCGGCGTCTTTTCGGAGCCGCGTCGCGGTCGGTCACCCGGTGCTCCACCGGGGAAGTGCGACCGCCTCATCGTCGCGGCGGATTGCCGGTCCTCGCACCGGTCCGGCTTTGGACGAGCCGGCCGCCTGACTCCGAACCCAGATGGCCGGCCATGAACCTCCGAGTCCCGAGGCTTCGGGCGTTTGCGCAGATTTAAAAAAAGCATTTGAATTTGCGCAAGGCCGGCCTGTCTTCCCCGGATCATTGAGCGTGACTTCGGAGCCCGTCTGAAGGAGGCGGCCCGGCAGTTCCCGCGGTGATCCTGACCGGGCCGCGGCAGAGCGGAAAGTCCGCACTGTGGCGGGCGATGTTCCCGGACCATCCGTACACGAGCCTCGGTTGACGCTGGTCGAGGCGAAGGCGGCACAGACCGCCACCGGCGACCTGCTTAAGGGCATCCGGCGAGCCCAAGGGGGGCTCTCCGCCATCCGGGAATGCGCCGCGTGCGTGGCGTTCGGTGGCGAGAACGGGCAGAGACGCCCCGCCGCCACATTGCTCCCGTGGTCACGCATTCATGAGAGCCATAGGACGTGATCGCGCCTTCAATACCAGGCGGGGCGGCAGACCAGCGCGAAGGTCAAACAATTCCCGCATGAGAAGGCCACAATGGATCGATGGCGGCCCGCCCGGCGACAGACATCATTGTGTCAGCCCCGCCTTCCGAAGCCAGAACCGATCCAACGCCTCATTTTTCGTCAGCGCATCATCGATCCACGCCGACGCTGGTAGTGGGAATTCGGCGTCATTATCTCGCTTATATCTTAAGTATTCGACAATGGCTCGGGATTGTTCCCGGTCAAAAAGATCAAACCGCCTAGCAGCCTCGTCGAATGCCTGCTGCGCCGCCTCTTCCATCGTTAGCGCGATTCCATTTCTTTTCGCGATCCGTCGCCGGTGTTTCGCCTCTTTTTCCAGGCTCTCACTGGAGAAGGGGTAGACCATGACATGCCCGAGATCCGCATACTCTAGGCTTTTCTCCAGATCTGCGAGCAGGTACGCCGGTAAATAGAATCTGAAGGCGTCGTCTGAGAAAAATCTCAACGCTTCGAGACGAACG
>CAZQQP010000091.1:6618-12356 GCA_964595475.1 uncultured Planctomycetaceae bacterium
CCAATCTCGCTGGCCGGAAAAGGCCCGGTCGATCGCGGTGGGGTCGTCTCCGGAGTCGGCGCCCCGCTGAATGCGCCCTCTCGGCAACGGTGTATCTTGGAATGCACGGTGGATTGCGGTCTTGACTCGTTCTTTGTCCGCCATACCGGAAGCTCCTCGAAAACGCGAGGCGCTGCCCGCTGACCCACGCTATGGACTCGGAGTTGGGGCGGCCAAGCAAGAGCCGGGTCCGCGGCCTCTACACGAGGCGGTCTCATGCTCGAGGGACCGTCACCGGTGAGGTGGTCAATCCGCCGAGCGATCGCCTCGGAGGACTCGCCCATTTGATAGAGGCCGACGATCCGCCGCTTCGTGCTTCGTACCTCGTGCTTCGTTCCAGAAGGCGGAGCTGCATGGAGCAGGGGGCACGGGGCTCGGAGCAAAGACGGGCTGCATGGCGCGACGTCTTTGCCTATGCCTCAGAACGTGTGTGAGAAGCGGTTCTGACTTCGCCCTGCTGCGGCCGCGGCTGGTCGGCGTCGGCCTGTATCGACGATGCACAGGCCGGCATCGCCTGCTTCGGCCTCCTTGCCAGCCGCGGCTTCCGGACGGGCTCGGGCCGGCGAACCGCTTCTCACACACGTTCTCAAGCTCCACGCCCCAAGGTCCGTGCCCCATCCCCATATCCCATGCCGCCTCGGCACGAAGCACCAAGCACGAGGCACGAAGCACGACGCACCTCCGCATCCCGAGGATTCGAGCATTTGCGCAGATTCAAACCAACACTTTGAATCTGCGCAAAGACGGCCTATCCTTCCCGGATGATTGAGCGTGACCTCGAAGCCCGTCTGAAGAAAGTGGCCCGGCAGTTTCCCGCGGTGATCCTGACCGGGCCGCGGCAGAGCGGAAAGTCCACACTGTGCCGGGCGATGTTCCCGGACCATCCATACACGAGCCTCGAAGCGCCGGATGTCCGCGAGTTTGCCATCGAGGACCCGCGGGGCTTTCTCGCCCAGTATCCGGCGGGCGCGGTCCTCGACGAGGTCCAGCGGGCGCCGGACCTTCCCTCGTACCTTCAGGGGCTCATCGACGAAGATCCCTCACCCGGTCGGTGGATCCTTACCGGCTCGCAGAACCTCGCGCTGCTGGAGACGATCAGTCAGTCCCTCGCCGGCCGGGCGGCGATCCTCCATCTGCTTCCGCTGGCAAGGAGCGAGGTGCTGCGGTTTGCGCGACATCCTTCCACGCTCGACGAGACCCTCCTGACCGGCGGCTATCCACGGATCTTCGACTTCCAGCTGGACTCGACGGATTGGCTTCGCTCCTACGTCGCGACCTATGTGGAGCGCGATGTTCGCCGCCTCATGAACATCGGCGACCTGACAACCTTCCAGCGCTTCGTCGAGCTGTGCGCGGGGCGGACGGCCCAAATGCTGAACTACTCCGCGTTGGCCGGCGACTGCGGGATCACTCAGCCGACGGCGAAGGCGTGGCTGTCCGTCCTGGAGACGAGCTTCGTCGCCTTCCGCCTTCCCGCGTTCAGCGGAAACGTGCGGAAGCGGCTGACGAAGATGCCGAAGCTCCACTTCCACGATACCGGCCTGGTCTGCTGGCTGCTCGGCATCCGGAATGTCGAGCAGTTGCGGAGCCACCCGCTCCGCGGGGCGATCTTCGAGACGTGGGTCGTCTCCGAGATCCTCAAGCACCGCACGAATGCCGGGGAGGTTGGCGGCCTCTATCACTACCGGGACCAGAGCCGCGTCGAGGCCGACCTTGTCATCGAGCATCCGGATCGGTTGACGCTCGTCGAGGCCAAGGCGGCACAGACCGCGACCGGCGAGCTGCTCAAGGGCATCCGGCGCGCCCAAGGGGTGCTCTCCGCCATCCGGGAATGCGCCGCGTGCGTGGCGTTCGGTAGCGAGAACGAGCAGCGACGGGCCGACGCGACCTTGCTCCCCTGGTCGCGAATCCACGAGCACCGGTGGACATGATCGCACGGGCCGATCGTCCCGGCGAACAGTCCTTCGTGCGTCGTGCCTCGTGCTTCGTTCCGGAGGGCGCAGCTGCATGGAGCATGGGGCACGGGGCTCGGAGCAGAAAGGGACCGCGTCCCGCGACGTCTTTGGCGCATGCCCCAAGCTCCATGCCCCAAGGTCCGTGCCCCATGCCCCATGCCGCCTCGGCACGAAGCACCAAGCACGACGCACGACGATCCTGAGCGTCTTCATCGATGTAGAGCCGATGCCGCGCTCCGCTATGAGCCGTTCCGATGTCGCGGCATCAGCGCTCCGACGCGGTCGCGCCAGGCGTGGAGCCGTCGGCGAAGCGCCGCGGCCTTCTCGGGCCGGCGCTCGGAGAGATCCCGCTGCTCCCCCGGGTCCTCGGTCAGGTCGTAGAGCTCGACCGTCCCCTCGTTGAGGAACTCGATCAGCTTGTGGTCGCCCACGCGAACCGCCGACGCGAGGCGGTTGCCCATGTTCGAGTAGTTGGGGTAGTGGAAGTAGACCGCCTCGCGGCCGAATCGACCCTCTCCCGTCAGCAGCGGCGCCATGCTGTGGCTGTCCCGCTTCTCCGCGTCCTCCACGCCCACGCCGGTGAGATCCAACAGCGTGGCGTAGAGGTCGTGGGTGACCACGGGCGTTCGCTCCACCGTGTCCGCCGGAACGCGGCCGGGCCACCGCACCACCAGGGGCACCCGGAGGCCGCCCTCGTAGAGATGGCCCTTTCCCCCACGCAGCGGCGAGTTGTCGGTGACCCGGGAGAACCCGCCGTTGTCGGAGGTGAAGACGACGAGCGTCTCTTCCTCCACGTCGTGTTCGCGAAGGGCGTCGAGGACGCGGCCGACGGCGGTATCCATCGCTTCCACCATCGCGGCGTAACCGGCGTTCTTGACGCCCTCCTTTCCGCGGTACTTCTCGACGAGCTTCTCGCTCGGCGGCTGGATCGGAATGTGGACCGTGTAGGGCCAGTAGCACGCGAAGAACGGCGAGTCGGCCTCTTCCCCGATAAAACGGGCGACCTCCTCGGCGAGGCGGCGTGTCAGGTACTCGCCCTCCGGCCCGTCCTCGAGGCGGGGATTCTTGTACGGCGAGAAGTAGCTCCGTGGCATGCCGGCGGCCCACCCGCCGAGATTGAGGTCGAACCCCTGGTGCTCGGGGTAGAACTTCGGCTCGGCGCCGCCGGCGACCCACGCCTCGCCGGCGAGGTGCCACTTGCCGAAGAAGCCGGTCGTGTAGCCCGCGTCCCGGAGCCGCTCCGCGAGCGTGACCTCGTCGAGGGGAAGCTGCATGACGGACCGGGCGGGAAGCGGCTTGCCCTCGGGCTTCTTGTGCTCGCCGGAGGCGCGGCCGGGGATGTGGGCGGTAAGGTGCAGCCGGGCGGGGCTCTTGCCCGTGAGGAGGGCGGCGCGGGTCGGCGAGCAGACGGTCTGCGAGGCGTAGGCGTTGGGGAACCGCATCCCCTGTTTCGCGAGCCGGTCGATGCGGGGCGTGTCGTACGGCGACCCCTCGCGGTAGCCCACGTCCATCCAGCCGAGATCGTCGATCATGATCAGGAGGACGTTGGGCGGCTCCGCGTCCTGAGCGGAAACGGCCCACGGGCCGAGAAGGATCGCGAAGAGAGACAGCGCAGGAAGGGAACGTGGCATGGCGCTCGCTCCGGGGTGAACTGCGGCGGCAGGCTCGTAGACACGTGACGCTCCGGTGGCCGGCTCACGCTACAGCGAGGACGACCGGCCGTCGATCGCTCGGCAGGAGAGGCGACGCTCGGGCCGTTCCCGCTCGCCCCGTGGGCGATGAGGCAACGACGGGGCGCGATCCAGTCCGCCCGGCTCCATGCGTTACGCCCCATGCCGCTCCCGCCACGAAATACCACGTACCTCCGGACACGTTTCCCACGCCCGATAGACTTCGTGGTGATCCCTGTGCGTGCGGAAAGGGAGGTCATGCCATGGCGGACATCCGCGTCGGGACGTGCGGCTTCCGCCTCCGACAGCGGGCGTACTACGAGTCCTTCGGCGTGATCGAGCTGCAAAAGCCCTTCTACCAGCCGCCGCAGCGGACGACCGCGGAGCGGTGGCGAGAGGAGGCTCCGGAGGGCTTCGAGTTCACCCTGAAGGCCTTCCAGGCCATTACGCATCCGCCGAACAGCCCCACCTTCCGCCGGAGCAAGCTCACCGCCGCCCAACGCGCCGGGTGCGGCTTCTTCGCGGACACGGAGACGGTCCGCGAGGCGTGGTGGATGACCCTGGAGATCGCCCGCGCCGTGGACGCGACCTTCGTCGTCTTCCAGTGTCCGGCGGCCTTCAAGCCGACCGAGGAGCACATCGCCAACCTCCGGAGCTTCTTCGGCTGGGCGGACCGCGGTGGGATGAAGGTGGGGTGGGAGCCGCGGGGCAAGGCGTGGACCGACGCCCTCGTCCGGGACCTCTGCCGCGAGCTTTCGCTGACCCACGTGGTCGACCCCTTCGAGCGAAAGGCGGTCTACGGCACGCCCCGCTACTACCGCATGCACGGCATCGGCGGCTACCGCTACAAGTACACCGACGACGACCTCGAGCGGCTCCACGGCTGGTGCGGCCGCGGGACGACCTACTGCATGTTCAACAACGACGCGATGAACGACGACGCCCGGCGCTTTCTCCAGCTGGTCGGGACGACACCGCGGAGCAGCCGACGCTGAGGAACGCTGCCCGCGGTGCCCTCCGTGCTGGGTGCCACTGGCAGCTTGCCTGCCAGTGCCCCTTGGCGGCCAGTCGCCGCGCATCCTCCCGACCGGCTGGCAGTCCGCTTCCTCGTCGTGACCGTGGCAGCGGCTCGCAAGAGGTGTGCGCTCGCCGCGGCTCCGCGCTTGGACCAGGAACGGTCGACCTTTCCCTCCTCGGCCCCTGGCAGGCGAGCTGCCAGTGGCACCCACGAGCAGAGACGCCCACCGCCGGGTGCCCCTGTCAGCTCGTCTGACAGTGCTCGGCCGTCAAGGAGAAAAGGCTGAACCGCGTCCGCCGTTCGGCCTCAACTCCCCGGAGCCGCCTGCCCCTCGCTCTTCGCCGCCTTTTTCCCTCGCGACCCGAATGCCCGCAGGTTGAGCAACTCGACGAACAGCGAGAAGGCCATGGCCGAGTAGATGTAGCCCTTGGGTACCTCCTTGTCGAGCCCCTCGACGACGAGCATCACCCCGATGAGCAGGAGGAACGCGAGCGCGAGCATCTTCGTGGTCGGGTGGCGCTGGATGAAGCGGGCGATCGGCTCGGAGAAGAAGATCATCACCGCGATCGCGATGGTCACGGCCGCGATCATGATGGTCAGCGGCACCCAGGGGGCGTCCTGCGCCTGTCGGACCATCCCCACCGCCGTCACCACGGAGTCGATGGAGAAGACGAGGTCCAGGGCGACGATCTGGGCGATGACGGAGCCGAACCGCGCCGCCGCGCGCGGTTCGTGGATGGTCTCCCGGTCCCCCTCCAGCTTGTCGTGGATCTCGTGGGTGGCCTTGTAAATGAGAAAGCCGCCCCCCACGATCATGATGAGGCCACGGGGACTAATCCCCACCTCGAAGATGTGGAACAACGGCTCGCTCAACCCCATCAGGAAGGTAATGCCGCAGAGCAGCGCCACCCGCCCGAACAGCGCCAGGAGGAGGCCGGTCCGCCGGGCGAGCTTCTGCTTGCCGTGTTCCACCTTCTCCGAGAGGACGGCGATGAACACGAGGTTGTCGATCCCCAGGACGATCTCCATCCCCGTGAGGGTGACGAAGGCTCCGAG
>CAZQQP010000091.1:12366-14555 GCA_964595475.1 uncultured Planctomycetaceae bacterium
TCGGTGAGCGTTGGGCCGACGAGCCCCTCGGACAAGCCGCGGACGTTCCGTCGGCGAACTCGACTGGCTCCGCGCTCGGGTGGCACGGACAAGGCCGTCCGCGGCCTTGTCCGTGGTATGGGGTCGGGTCGATCCGTTGACCTCACGCCAATCCGTCGGGCACCGGACGGACCCCGCGCCGATTCCCTGCGGATTCCGAAGACGGGCGGTTCGGCACGGAACGGAGGTCGCACACGGCCTCGGTTCACGGCGTGGCGTCCCACGCGTCAGGCCTCGCGGATCGCGGCACGGCCCCGCGGGCGCGGGTGGTTCCGTGATCGCGCCCCGTGGCGTACGATATCGCCCACCGGGAGAGAGGCACCGCGAGAGCTTGTGAGAGAAGGAGACGAGCCATGGCGCGACGCGGCCCACTTCTGCTCGCCTTGGTCCTGGTAGCCGGCGTCCTGGTCCACCCGGTCCTCGCCGACGAGTGGCCCCAGTGGCGGGGTCCCCGCCGCGACGGCGTGTGGCGGGAGAAGGGGATCACGAACCAGTTGGACGGCGAGCGGCTGTCGCTGAAGTGGTCCGTCCCCATCGGCAGCGGCTACACCGGCCCGACGGTCGCGGACGGCCGCGTCTACGTCATGGATCGGGTGGAGAGCCCCCGACCGGCGGAGCGGGTGCTCTGCCTCGACCGGAAGACCGGCGAGGAGATCTGGGTCCACAAGTACGCCTGCCCCTACGAGGAGTTCAGCCATCAGGCGGGCCCGCGGGCGTCGGTCCTCATCGAGGGGGATCGCGCCTACAGCCTCGGCGCGACGGGCCGTCTCTACTGCCTCGACGCGGCCACCGGAAAGGTCCGCTGGCACAAGAACCTCAAGGACATCTACGACATCCGGATGCCCAAATGGGGCGTCGCGGCGTCGCCCGTCATCGAGAAGGACGTCCTGATCACTCAGATCGGCGGCTCCGACGGCGCCTGTCTGATCGGCCTCGACAAGAAGACGGGCGAGGAGATCTGGACGGCCCTCTCCGACCCCGCCTCCTACTCGGCGCCCATCGTCATCGACCAGGGGGACAAGCGTGTGGTCGTCTGCTTCACGGCGGACCGCGTGGTCGGCGTCGACCCGTTCACGGGCGAGCTGTACTGGTCCTACGACATGGACCGGCCCAAGTGGCCCATCGCCATCCCCTCGCCCGTCCGCCACGGCCGGTATCTCTTCGCGACGAGCATCCACGAGGGCGCCGTCCTCTTCCGCCTCCGGTCGGACCCGCCGGCCGTGGACGAGGTCTGGCGGCGGAAGGGTCGGGCCAAGGCGACGGACGGCCTCAACAGCCTCATGTGCACGCCCTACATCAAGGGCGACGCCATCTACGGAGTGCACAAGGAGGGCAAGCTCCGCTGCATCGACCTGACGACGGGGAAGCGGATCTGGCAGACCACGAAGGCGGTGCCGCCCGCCATGTGGTCAACCCTCCACATCGTGGGCCGACCGAACAGCGACCGCTGCTGGCTGTTCAACGAGCGGGGCGAGCTGATCATTGCGAGGCTCACCCGGGAGGGCTACGAGGAGATCGACCGGGCGAAGCTGCTGTCGCCGACCAAGAAGCAGCTCTCCCGACGGGGCGGGGTGACCTGGTCCCACCCCGCGTTCGCCTACAAGCACGTGTTCGCGAGAAACGACAAGCGGATCGTCTGCGCGGACCTGTCGGCGGAGCGGACCAATGCGGAGCAATGAGACCCGAAGGTTTCGGCGGGGCCGTTTGCTGATGACACCGGTGGAGCTGGCTGATTGGAAGACGCAGCGCCCCGGACGGTGAGCTCCGGCACGGTCTTCATCGCCGACGAGGGAGTGGACGCTCGGACCGATCTCCGCGCGGCCAACCGATCGAGGCCGACGCAGCGTCCGTCGCACGCCGCCGGATCCCGAGCCCCGAGACAGGGTCAACCGTCGGCCGAGCCGCTCCCCTCCTCCGGCTCAACCATGATCACCCGGAACCCAACACGATCGTTTCCGGAAAAAGGGGCCCACACGCCGGACCGGGCGGCCGACCGACAGGTGTTCGGCGAATCGCTCCAGGTGCCGCCGCGGGTCACCCGGTAGTCGCCGCTGTCGGGTCCCGTCGGGTCGGTGACCGCTTCAGAGCCATAGTTGCTGTAAGTAGGCGGAAAAGAATAAGTTGAGCCTATTCATCGGTGCCAAGGCGGA
>CAZQQP010000092.1:0-14514 GCA_964595475.1 uncultured Planctomycetaceae bacterium
ACTTCCGCCTTGGCACCGATGAATAGGCTCAACTTATTCTTTTCCGCCTCCTTAGCGGGGGTCATGGTGCTTGGATCGTCCGCGCCGTCGCGGTTCGCCGGATGGGCGGCGCCGAGCTCGCCGGTCGCAGACGATCGCCCGGTGAGCGCCGGGTCGCCCGTTGACAGTGGTTAACATTCCGTTAGGATACCCGACGGATCGAGGCCCGGGCCGGCGCCTCGGGCCGTCTTCGGGGCTCAGCGGGAGTATCGCCATGGACCCGCTTTCCTGGACGCCGTGGCACGGGGTCGTGCAGCTCCGCGAGGAGCTGCGGGACGGCACCCTTCCGATGCACCTGTTCGCCGCGGACCTCGACGAGGTGGCCAATCCCACCGAGGACGCGGACGGCGAGGCCGCTTCTGCTGCCGAGCGGGGCGGAGGACGGAGAATGTACCGCGAGCCTGCGGCGTTCTTCTCCCTCACCTACCCCACCTACAACCTTCGTGAGCTCGTCCGGGAGGTGCTCCACCGGCTCGCGGGCCGCAGCGAGAAGGCGGTCCACCAGCTGGAGCTGACCTACGGCGGGGGGAAGACCCATACCCTCCTCGCCCTGTACCACCTCGTCCGCGCGCCGGCGGAGCTGCCGGATCTCCCCGCTGTCTCGGAGTTCAAGGTGCACGCGGCCATCGAGCCGCCGGCGGCTCGCGTGGCGACGTTGTGTCTGGACAAGCTGGACGTCGAGCGTGGCATGGCGGTCCGGGCGCCGGACGGCGAAGTGCGGCAGCTGACCGCACCGTGGAGCGTGCTCGCGTTCCAGCTCGCCGGGCGTGAGGGCCTCCGGCGCATCTCCGCGGACGGCTCCGACGCGGAGCGGGAGACCGCGCCCGCGGAGAACCTGCTGCGGTCGCTGCTCGCGGCGCCGCAAGCGTCGGCCGACGCCACGCTGGTTCTGCTCGACGAGGTGCTGACCTACGCGCGGGAGAAGGCCGCGGCGGATCGCGTGTGGCGAGGCCGGCTGGTGGACTTCTTTCAGTATCTGACCCAGGCGGCGACCAAGGTGGACCGCTGCGCGGTGGTCGCGTCGCTGCTCGCGGCCGACGTCACCAAGAGCGACGCCCTCGGCAAGGAGATCACGCAGGAGCTCTACGGCGTGTTCCGCCGGCAGCGGGAGGAAGCGGTCCTCCCCGTGGTCAAGGAGGACGTGGCGGAGCTGCTGCGGCGGCGGCTGCTTCGGCCGTCCGCGGAGGGCTCCGGCGGCGTGCGTCCCCAAGCGCTCGCGGCGGCCCAGGGTGTCAAGCGCCTTCAGCCGGAGGACGAGGTGGGCCCTCGGACCCTCGAGCAGCGCCTCCTCGAGACCTATCCCTTCCACCCCGACCTCCTCGACGTGCTCTACGCGAAGTGGACCAGCTTGGAGGGCTTCCAGCGGACGCGGGGCGTGCTCCGCGTCTTGGCGCTGGCGCTCCGGGAGGCCGAGCCGTGGGACGACAGCCCCGTGGTCGGGCCGACGATCTTCCTGGCGCCGCCGGAGCGGGTCGGCCTTCCGGACGCGGCGAGGGAGCTGACCAACATCGCTGCCTCGGAGCTGTACGAGGCGAAGAAGCAGGCGTGGGCCGGCATCCTCGAGAGCGAGCTGACCAAGGCACGGCAGATCCAGGCCCACCACGGCGGCCTCGCCCATCGCGAGATCGAGCAGGCTGTGGTCGCGACCTTCCTCCACTCGCAGCCCGTGGGCCAGCGGGCGATGACGGAGGATCTCCTTCGGCTGATCGGCCCCACACAGCCGGACCCGATCGAGCTGACGAAGGGGCTCCAGGCGTGGGCGTGGACCAGCTACTGGCTGGACGACCGGTATCTCGGCGAGGTCGCGGAGACGGCGTTGCCGAGCGCGTGGCGGCTCGGCAACCGCCCCAACTTGAACCAGATGCACGCCGAGGCTTGCCGCCGCGTCCCGGACGGCCAGGTGCAGCAGCGGCTGCGGAACCAGATCAGCCGGTGTCGGCCGCTGACGGAGGGGGCGGGCGCGACGGGGGGCCGCGTGCACTCCCTCCCCACCGCGCCGCGTCAGGTTCCCGACGACGGAGCCTTCCACTTCGTCCTCCTCGGCCCCGAGGCCGCCAGTCGGGGCGGCGAGCCGAGCGAACCGGCGCTGCGCTTTCTCGCGGAGGCCGGCGGAGCGGACCGGCCGCGGGTCGCCTGCAACGCGATGGTACTGGCCGTGCCCACCCCGGACGGACTGGAGGTCGCCCGCGACCAGGTCCGCCGGTGGCTCGGCTGGGAAGAAGTGGCCGCTCGGCTCGGGGACGAGGAGGTGGACGCGGAGCGGGGCCGTCTGCTCCGCACCCAGCTCCAGACCGCCCGGGACCAAGCCGCGGAGGCGATCCGACACGCCTACGCCACGGCGGTCACGCTGGACGAGGAGGGCACACCGCAGGCCTACGCCCTCGTGCCGGAGGATCGGCCGCTGTTCGATCAGATCCAGGCCGACCCGCGTCTCCGGGTGCAGCGGGGGCCGCTCCACGAGGCCGCCCTCCTCCCCGGCGGCCCCTACGACCTGTGGCGGGGCGAGTGGACCGTGCGGCGGGTGCGGGATCTCGTCGGCGCCTTCGGTGAGCTCGCCCATCTCCCGAAGATGCTCGACCGCGAGACGATCTACCAGACGGTGGCCCGCGGCGTGGAGCGAGGCCATTTTGTCCTCCGCCTGGCGTCGCCGGACGGGGCGGCTCGCACCTGGTGGGCTCAGCCGCCGGAGGAGCGGGCTCTGCGGGAGCCCGCCGCGGAGGTGGTCCTCGCGGACCGGGCGAGGCTCACGCAGCTCACGCCGGCTGTCTTCGACCCGGGTGAGCTCACGGAGCTGTGGGAGGGAGGCGCTCCCACCCTGGGTGACCTCCACGCGCTGTTCGCGGGCGGCGGGGAGATCTCCCGTCCGGGGGGAGCTTCGCCGCTCGGGCCGTCGACGCTCGCGGAGACGATTCGCGTGCCCGCCGCCGCCCCGAGCGTGGTCGACCACGCGGTCGCGGAAGCGGTCCGTGAAGGCCGGCTCTGGGTGAGCGGGCCCGACGGCACGAGCGTCTGGAACGAGCCCGTACCGGAGGGCACGCTCGCGGAGGCGGCGACGCTCCACCCGCCGCCGCCACGACTGGCCCCGTCGGACGTGCTCCCCGAGTCGATCCCCGAGGCTTGGCACGATGGGACGACCACCGCGGCCGCGGTGGCGGACGCGGTCCGCAAGCGCTCGGGCGAGCCGCTGCCCTGGGGCCTGGTCCGACAGGCGCTGACGGACGCGTTCAACACCCACCTCGTCGAGCCGCTCGACGCGGCGCAGGGACGACCGCCGTGGCCCTGTTCCGCGGAGGAGGCGGACCGCTTCCCGCTGCGGCGGGCCGGTCGGACGCGTGGCGGGACGACCCCACAGGGGACGCCCGCCCGAGCGGAGACCGAGCTCGCGGCGGACCAGATCCAGGACCTCGGCGAGCGCGTCCACGAGGTGGTGCGGGCCGGCGCCGCCCTCGGCCTTCGGTTTCGCCTGCGGGTCGAGGCGGATCACTTCGACGCCGCGGTGGGTGAGGAGCTCGAGGAGGTGAACCGCCTGCTCCAGTCCGTCTGTCCGGGCCTTCGCGTCGCGGCGAGCGACGGGACGGACGGTGACTCGTCCGCTTCTTGCGAGGGGGCCGCGGGCCGGCCGCGAGAGGTCGGGTTCTCCTCGCAGGGCGACCACGACGGTCGCGTGAAGGAGCGTCGGCCGTCCTACCGCCGCTCCGCGTCGGCCGGAGGTGTCCCGCCGGACCGCATCGGGCGGGCGCCGCTCGTGGCGGCGTGACCCCGTCGAGTTCCGTGCCGGCGGCCTGCGGTCGCTCGAGACCTGCCCGCTCCGATCGGACTGGATTCCCCCGCCCTCGCCGGCAGACGAGCTCCAGTGCCGTCCCACGCCGTGCATTGCCTCCCTGTCGCGTCTCCCGTTGGCGAGGTTTCCGTGAGGAGGACTCGACGGACGTATGCTTGCAGCCGAGCCGGACCCGCGAGCACGGCCGACGCCGCGGATGGCGTTGCGTGCCAGGACGCCGCGTGACGACGCCTGGTCCGCTGGCGGCGTTGGAGCTCCGCTCGCTTCTCACACCGGTGAAGCGCCAAGCCACCCGGTCGATGCCGTACACTGTCGGCCGGTCATCCGAGCGCCCCGACGCAACGGAGCGAGAAGATGTCCGCGACCGCGAAGACCGCCACTCCGCATGCCACCGCCGACTGGAGCGACCTCGAGCGGGCGCTGCGCCGTCGGGTCGACGGGGAGATCGGCTTCGACCCCGGCGACCGCGCCATGTACGCCATCGACGCGTCCCACTATCGCCAGGTGCCCATCGGCGTGGTCGCCCCGCGGCACACCGAGGACATCCTCGAGACCGTGGCGGTCGCCCGCGAGCACGAGGCGCCGATCCTGATGCGGGGTGCCGGCACCAGCCTCGCGGGCCAGGGGTGCAACGCCGCCGTCGCCATCGACACCTCGCGACACCTCAACCGCATCCTCGAGATCGACCCGGACCGTCGGATCGCCCGCGTCCAGCCGGGCGTGGTCCTCGACGATCTTCGCGCCGCGGCCGCCGAGCACGGCCTCACCTTCGGCCCCGACCCCTCCACGCACGCGGTGTGCACGGTCGGGGGGATGATCGGAAACAACGCCTGCGGCGTGCACTCCATGATGGCGGGACGGACGTCGGACAACGTCGAGCGTCTCGATGTGCTCACCTACGACGGCCACCGCCTGGACGTGGGGCCGACGTCGGACGACACCCTCGACCGCCTCGTGGGCGCCGGCGGCCGTGTGGGCGAGATCTACGGCGGTCTCCGCCGGCTCCGGGACGAGCACGCGGAGGAGATCCGCCGTCGCTATCCGGACATCCCCCGCCGCGTCTCCGGCTACAACCTCGACGAGCTCCTCCCCGAGCGCGGCTTCCACGCGGCGAGGGCGCTGGTCGGCACGGAGGGCACCTGTGTCACGGTGCTCGAGGCGACGCTCCGTCTCGTCCCGGATCCGCCGGTCCGAACGCTGGTGGTCCTCGGCTATCCGGACATCGCGGCCGCCGGCGACGACGTGCCGGCGCTCCGCGAGCACCGCCCGGTCGGCCTCGAGGGCATGGACGATTTTCTCGTGGAGAACATGCGGGCGAAGGGCGTGGAGGCGGAGGGCCTCAAGGTCCTCCCCGAGGGCCGCGGCTGGCTCTTCGTGGAGCACGGCGGCTGGAGCCGAGAGGAAGCGGACGCGGCGGCGGAACAGCTCGTCGCCTCCGTCCGCTCGCGTGACGGCTCCGCCCCCACCTCCACCATCCTCCGCGAGCCCCGCGCCCAGCGGGCCATCTGGGCGGCTCGCGAAGCCGGCCTCGGCAGCAGCGCCCGTCTGGCCGACGGAACCGACACCTGGGAGGGCTGGGAGGACGCGGCGGTCCACCCCGACCGCCTCGGCGACTACCTCCGCGGCCTCCGTGGTCTGCTGGAGAAGTACGGCTACCGCGGCACCTTCTACGGCCACTTCGGCCAGGGTCTCGTTCACAACCGCACCACCTTCGACCTCGCTACGGAGAAGGGCGTGCGGACGTACCGCGCCTTCGTGGAGGAAGCGGCCGACCTCGTGGTCCGCCTCGGCGGCTCGCTCTCCGGCGAGCACGGCGACGGCCAGTCCCGCGCGGAGCTGCTGTCGAGGATGTACGGGTCCTCCCTGGTGGACGCCTTTCGCCGCTTCAAGGGCCTCTGGGACCCCACGGGCCAGATGAACCCCGGCAAGGTGGTGGACCCCCGCCGCCTCGACGAGGACATCTGGTCCGGGCCCGCCACCCGCGGCCCGTCCACCCGTTTCCAGTATCCCGACGACGACCGGAGCTTCGCCCGGGCGGCGGGCCGCTGCATCGGCGCCGCGAAGTGCCGCCGCATGTCGGGCGGCACCATGTGCCCGAGCTACATGGCCACGCAGGAGGAGAAGCACACCACCCGCGGCCGCGCCCGCCTCCTCACCCAGATGATCGACGGCGAGCTCCCCGGCGGCTGGCGTAACGAGAGCGTCAAGGAGGCCCTCGATCTCTGCCTCGCGTGCAAGGGATGCAAGCGGGAGTGTCCCGCCGGCGTGGACATGGCCACGTACAAGGCCGAGTTCCTCTCCCACTACTACGAGGGCCGCTGGCGCCCCCGCCACGCCTACGCCTTCGGCCTGATCCCCTGGGTGGCCCGCGTCGTGGCGTGGGCCCCCTCGGTCGCGAACTTCCTCACCCAGACGCCCGGCCTCTCCGGCCTCGCCAAGGCCGCCGCGGGGATGGCCCCGAGCCGTCAGATCCCCCCGTTCGCCTCCGAGCCGTTCCAGCGCTGGGCCGCGAAGCGTCGCGGTCCCGTGGAGAACCGCCCTCGCGTGGTCCTTTGGCCGGATACGTTCCACAACTACTTCCGCCCCGAAGCGGCCAAGGCCGCGGTCTCCGTCCTGGAAAGCGCCGGCTACCGCGTGGTGGTCCCCCCCGAGCCGCTTTGCTGCGGCCGCCCGCTCTACGACTACGGCATGCTCGACCGCGCCGAGCAGACCCTCGAGCGCACGCTCGCCGTCCTCGACCCCGTGCTCTCCGACGGCACCCCGATGGTGGCGCTGGAGCCGAGCTGTGCGGCCGTCTTCCGGGACGAGCTGCGAAACCTCTTCCCCGACGACCCCCGCGCCCGGCGGCTTCGCGAGGCGACCCACACCCTCGCCGAGCTGCTCCAGCGTTGCGGCTACGAGCCTCCCGCCCGCAGCGGCCACGCGATCCTCCACGGCCACTGCCATCACAAGGCCATCATGGGGCTCGACCCGGACGCTGCGCTGCTCTCTCGCACCGGCCTGGAGGTGGAGACGCCCGAGACGGGCTGCTGCGGCATGGCGGGAAGCTTCGGCTTTGAAAAGGCCCACTACAACATCTCCGTCCGCATCGGCGAGCGGGCTCTCCTCCCCGCCGCCCGCCAGGCCTCGTCGGAGACCCGCCTCGTCACGGACGGCTTCTCCTGTCGCGAGCAGATCGCCCAGCAGACGAACCGCCACACCTTCCACCTCGCGGAGGTGCTCGCGGAGGACGGACCTTCGGAAGCACCCACCGCCGCGGGGGAATAAATTCCTCACGCTCGTCTCACGCGTGCCGCCGCGGCGGCCGATATTCGGTTTGACGCGCTGGGCCCCGCATCTACACTTCGCCGCTGTCGTGGGGGTGCGGATCGGCTGCCTGTCGCCGTTGGCCCGTGGTGTAAGCGGTAGCACACCAGGTTTTGGTCCTGGCGGTCCTGGTTCGAGTCCGGGCGGGCCAATCCCGCCTCGCGTCCGGGGGCGCTCCCGCGGCTCCACCGATCGCCACCGTGCCGATTGCTCGTCTCGTCGTGGCCGCCGGCCGCCGACCCTGATCTCCAGCTGGGACCTTCGCCCCGATGTCCGCGGACCGACGTCTGGAAGCGCTCATCCTCGCGGCCGGCCAAGGCACGCGGATGCACAGCGACCTTCCCAAGGTCCTCCACCCGGTCGCGGGGCGGCCGATGCTGGACTGGGTCATCGACGCCGCCCTGGGCGCGGGCGCCGAGCGTGCCGTGGTCGTCGTGGGCGAGCAGGCGGAGCGGGTCCGGGAAGCCGCCGCCCGGCCGCGTTGCACCTTCGTGGAGCAGACCGAACGGCTCGGAACCGGCCACGCGGTGTGGGTCACGCGGCCGCTATACGAGGACGCCGCCCCGACCGACCTCCTCGTCCTCTGCGGCGACGGTCCGCTGATCCGCCCCGCCACGCTGTCGCGCCTCGTCGACGCCCACCGCGACGCGGGGTGTGACGCGACGCTGGCGACGGCGTGGCTCGACGACCCGACCGGCTACGGCCGAATCAAGCGGGACGCGTCCGGCCGCTTCGAGCGCATCGTGGAGGATCGTGACGCGACGGAGGAGGAGCGGGCCATCCGAGAGATCAACCCGAGCTACTACTGCTTCGCCGCGGGCTCGCTGTTCCGCGCCCTCGAGCGGGTGGACAACAACAATACGAAGGGGGAGTACTACCTCACGGACACGTTGGGCATCTTCGCGCGGGAAGGGGCGGGGGTATCGGTCGTCCCCACGGTCCCCTCGGACGAAGTGCTCAGCGTCAACACGCCGCAGCAACTCCACGCCGTGGATTCGATCCTGACCGAGCGGCGCGAGCGATGACCGGCTCGGCGAGGAGGTGGCCCGATGAACCTGCGTGAAACCCACGACCTGAAGATCTTCGCGGGCGGGGCGAGCCGCGATCTCGCGGCCCGGATGTGCCAGTCGATGAACCTGCCCATGGGCCAGGGCCACACGGACAGCTTCCCCGACGGCGAGCTGTCCGTGAAGGTGGAGGAGGACGTCCGCGGCCGGGACTGCTTCGTGGTCCAATCCACGTGCTCCCCGGTCAACGACAACCTCGTGGAGCTGCTGATCTACATCGACTGCCTGAAGCGCGCCTCCGCCCGCCGCATCACGGCGGTCCTCCCCTACTTCGGCTACGCCCGCCAGGATCGCAAGGACGAGGGGCGCGTCCCCATCACGGCCAAGCTCGTCGCGGACCTGATCACGTCGGCGGGTGCGGACCGCGTCCTCACGGTGGACCTCCACGCCGCCCAGATCCAGGGCTTTTTCAACATCCCCGTGGACCACCTCCTCGCGGCGCCGGTCTTCGTGGAGTACATCGGCCGGATACGCGACCAGCTCGGCGATCTGGTCCTCGTCAGCCCCGACGTGGGCAACGTGAAGACCGCCAACATGTTCGCGAGCCTGCTCGGCGGCGACATCGCCATCGTCGACAAGCGCCGCAAGAGCGGCAGCGAAGTGGTCTCCGCCAATCTCATCGGGGAAGTGGAGGACAAGACCGTCCTCATGTTCGACGATATGATCAGCACCGCGGGGACCATGTGCGAGGCCGCCAAGATCGTGAAGGACCGGGGCGCTCGGGACGTCATCGCGGCCGCGACCCACCCCGTCCTCGTCGGCCTGGCGATGGAGCGACTGCAGGAAGCGCCGATCAGCCAGGTGGTCGTCACCAACACCATCCCCTGCGGCCAACGCTGCGAGAAGATCCGGAACAAGCTCGTGGAGCTCTCCGTGGAGAAGCTCCTCGGCGAGGCCATCTGGGCCATCCACCAGAACGCCTCCGTCAGCGCCCTCTTCCGTCAGCGTGTCGCCGGAAAGCAGTGAACGAGGAGCAGACATGACCCAGGCAACACCCACCGTCCCGGCGGAACCGCGGGAGAAGCTCGGCCGGCGCCACACGGCCCGGCTGCGTCGCCAGGGCAAGTTTCCCGCCGTCATCTACGGCCATCACGAGCCGCCCACCCACGTGTGCTTCGATCGGGAGAAGATCCTCTCGCAGGTCGGCCACGGCATCCACGTGATCCAGGTGGACCACGGCAACGGGCCGTCCGAGACTTGTCTGGTCAAGGACCTCCAGTACGACAACTTCGGCACGGACATCATCCACGCGGACCTCGAGCGGGTCAGCCTCCACGAGGAGGTGCGGGTCTCCATCCCCGTGGAAGTGGTCAACCAGGACGGCTGCGCGGCGCTGAAGCAGGCGGGCGCGGTCCTCGAGCAGCCGGTCACGGAGCTGGAGGTGATCTGCGAGGCGACCAACGTGCCGGAGCGCATCGACGCGGACATCTCGTCGCTCGCCGCGGGCGACGCCATCACCGTGGGCCAGCTCGACCTGCCGGCCGGCGTCCGAACGGAGCATCCGCACGACGCGCCCGTGGCCCACATCGACGTGGTCCGCGGCGGCGGCGAGGCGGAAGAGGAAGCGACCGCTTAGCCGGGGGTCCGCATGAACCTCATCGTCGGTCTCGGCAACCCGGGCCGCGAGCACGCCTCCACCCGACATAACGTCGGGTTCATGGTGCTCGATCGGCTCGCCCGCCGCTACAGCCTGGAGCCGGCCCGTCAGAAGTTCCACGGGCGGGTCGCGGAGGGCCATGTCAAGGCGGAGCGGACCACGCTGCTGTGGCCGGCGACCTACATGAATCGAAGCGGCCTCTCGGTCTCCGAGGCGGTTCGCTTCTACAAGCTTCAGCCGACCCAGTGGATGGTGGTGGTCGACGACACCGCCCTCCCACCCGGCACGATCCGGCTTCGGCCGAGCGGGTCGGCGGGCTCGCACAACGGCCTCGCGGACATCGAGGCGGCGGTGGGCACACGCGACTACCCCCGCCTCCGGGTGGGCATCGGGTCGCCGAAGGAGGCGGGCGAGAGCCTGCCCCAGCGGGAGTACGTCCTCCGGCCGTTCTCCGAGACACAGTGGCGGGCGGTGGTCCCCGCGTTGGAGGTCGCCGCCGATGCCCTGGAGTGCTGGCTGGAGGAGGGCATCCAGCCGGCGATGAGCCGCTTCAACGGCGCGGTCGACGGGGAGCGTGAGCGAAGCACGGGGACCTGAGCCGCGGCGACTGGTCACGCGTCCGGTGGCGGTAAAAGATCCCGAATCCTTCTCCGGCGCCGGAGTGGGCCGAATTCGTTCGGAGTTTCGCGGCAGCGGAATTCCCACACCACCGAACGAAGGAGCAGACCATGCCGTCCGACACGAGACCCCGTCTCTACGAGGGCTTTTTCCTTTTCGACCCGTCGGCGATCAGCGCCAACCTCCGCACGGCGGTGGATCAGCTTCGCGAGGTGCTCTCCCGCGCCGACGCGGAGGCCGCGGCCATTTACAAGTGGGACGATCGCAAGCTCGCGTATCCGATCGGCGGGCAGAAGCGGGGTCTCTACCTGCTGACCCACTTCTACGCCCGGGGAACCCAGATCCCGAACATCGAGCGGGACGTGAACCTCTCCGAGTCCATGCTCCGGTGTCTGATCCTCCGGGCGGACCACATCGGCGAGGCCGAGCTCGACCAGGCCCGTCAGCAGCAGCGGGAGACGCTCGCGGCGGTGGGCTTGGAAGGGCCGCCCGCCGGCTCCTCGACGGAGCCCGAGGGTGAGCCGCCCGCGTCGACGACCGAGGAGACGGCGCCGACCGAGGCGACCGCCTCCTCGGACCAGCCGTCCGCCTGAGGCGGAGTGGACCGATCGCCCCGGCGCGTCAGGAGTGGGCCATGGCCAACTTCAACAAAGTCATCCTGATGGGCAACCTCACCCGGGACCCGCAGCTGTCGTACCTCCCGAGCAACACGCCGGTCTCGGAGATGGGCATCGCGGTGAACCGGCGCTACCGCCGCCAGGACGGCGAGTCCGGCGAGGAGACGCTCTTCATCGACTGCCGGGCGTACGGCCGGCAGGGGGAGATCCTCGCCAACTACGTCAGCAAGGGCTCGCCGCTGATGATCGAGGGGCGGCTCCAGTTGAGCCAGTGGCAGGA
Source organism: uncultured Planctomycetaceae bacterium (assembly GCA_964595475.1). Lineage (GTDB taxonomy): Bacteria > Planctomycetota > Phycisphaerae > Phycisphaerales > Zrk34 > CAZQQP01. The sequence continues at coordinate 11,306 of CAZQQP010000092.1, forward strand.
CCGCGAGGGCAACCCGCGGTCGAAGCACCGGGTCATCATCGAGAACTTCCAGTTCATGGGCGGCGGCACGCCGTCGGGCTCCAGCGAGCCACCGACGAGCACGCCACCCTCGTCGTCGCCCTCCCCGCCTCCCTCGTCGCCGTCCGCTCCGGCCGCGTCGCAGGAGGAGCCACCGGGCCCCGGCGAAGACGACGACATCCCGTTTTAAGGACCCCTCATGGCACGCAAGCGAACCGTCCAAGTCCTCCTGACGGAGAACATGGAGAACCTCGGCATCGTCGGGGACGTGGTGAACGTCCGGCCGGGCTACGCCCGCAACTATCTCGTGCCCATGGGCGTCGCCACGCTGCCGACGCCCGGCAACATGAAGGCCATCGAGGAGCGACGGGCCGAGGCGGAGCGTCAGCGGGCGGCCCGCCGCGCCGACCAGGAGTCGCTGGTGCAGAAGCTCAGCGGCTACGAGCTGACCCTCTCCGCCGCGGCCAACGAGCAGGGCCAGCTCTACGGCTCCGTCGGTCAGCAGGACATCGCGGAGGCGCTCGAGGCGGAGGGCTTCAAGGTGACGCCGCGAAACATCCGCATCGGGGAGCCGATCAAGCATCTCGACCGCTACGACATCCCCGTGCAGTTCGCCTCGGACCTGAAGACCGAGGTGAAGCTCTGGGTGGTCTCCGACAAGCCGCAGGAGTCGCTCGAGACGGAGGAAGAGACGACCGAGACCGCCGAGGAAGCGGAAGGCGAGGTCTAGCGGCCATCTTGCCGACGACGGGCGGGCCCATGTGGTGGTTTCTCCCCGGTGTCGCGGTGGGCGTGCTGGTCACGGTGCCGTGGATCGTGTTCGCCTCGCGGCGCACCGCCCGACGGGTGAGCCGGCTTGAGCAGCGGGCCCGCGCCGCGGAGCGGCTCGCGGAGCTCGGGACGATGACCCGCGGCCTCGCCCACGAGATCAAGAATCCCCTCTCCACCATCGGGCTGAACCTTCAGCTGCTCCGCGAGCGCCTCGGCGACCTGCCCGAGGACCAGGCGGACTCGGCCACGGCGCGGATCGACTCCGTCATCGAGGAGACGGAGCGTCTCCGGGGTATCCTCCAGGACTTTCTCAGCTTCGCGGGACGGGTGCAGCTCTCTCCCCAGCCGCTCGACCTGACCGACGTCATCGAGCAAGTGATCGACTTCTACCGTCCGCAGGCGGCCGCCTCGGGCATCGAGCTCCGGTCGGAGCTCGACCCGAACACCGGTGAGGTCCTCCTCGACCCGACGCTGTTCAAGCAGGCGCTGCTCAACCTGCTCATCAACGCCACGCAGGCCATGGTGGCGGCCCGCTACCACAACCAGACCCACGGCGGTGCGTCCACCCTCACCATCCGAACACGCCCCCTGCGGGACGAGGTGGACATCCACGTCGTGGACAACGGGCCGGGCATCGACGACGAGACCCGCTCCCAGATGTTCCAGCCGTATTTCAGCACGCGAAGGGGGGGCACGGGCTTGGGCCTCCCGACGGCGCGACGCATCCTCGAGGAGCACGGCGGCTACATCGACGTGAGCGCGGAGCTCGGCAAGGGCAGCGATTTCGTGGTCCACCTGCCGCGGGAGGGTCCGTCCAAGGCGGAGGAGCCCACGGCCGCCGCGGCCGCGTCGTGAGCCGTCAGCGGAGGTGGATGGACGGGATTCGTCGCGGCGTGACCGGGCACCGGGCCGGCGCTTTGGCCGGGCTTTTTCCGGGTCGTAGAATCGCCTCCTTCCGAGCCGGGGCCCATCAGACGAGAGATCGCCATGGCCATGACGATGACCGAAAAGATCATCGCCCGGCACGCGGGGCGGACGCGTGTGGAGCCGGGGGAGAACGTTTGGGTGGACGTGGACGTCCTGATGACCCATGACGTCTGCGGGCCGGGCACCATCGGCATCTTCAAGGAGCAGTTCGGCCCGAGCGCCCGGGTATGGGATCCCGATCGCGTGGTGATCATCCCCGACCACTACATCTTCACCGCCGATCAGAAGTGCCACCGGAACATCCAGATCCTCCGCGACTTCGTCCGCGAGCAGGGGCTGAAGTACTACTACGACCCCGACTTCGTCCAGAACGAGCCGGGGATGCCCAGCCCCTACCAGGATCCCACCCGGACGACCTACAAGGGGGTGTGCCACAAGGCGCTGCCCGAGGAAGGGCACGTGCGACCCGGGGAGATCCTTCTGGGCACGGACAGCCACACGTGCACCGCCGGCGCTTTCGGCCAGATCGCCACGGGCGTAGGGAACACGGACGCGGGCTTCGTCCTCGGCACGGGCAAGACTTGGATGAAGGTGCCCCCGACGATGAAGTTCACCTTCGACGGGGAGATGCCCCCCTACCTCACCGCGAAGGACCTGATCCTCGCGGTCATCGGCCAGATCAGCGTCAGCGGGGCCACCTACAAGACGATGTACTTCGCGGGCGACGGCATCCGCTCCCTCTCCCTCGAGGACCGGATGACGTTGACCAACATGGCGATCGAGGCGGGCGGGAAGAACGGCGTCTGCGACGTGGACGAGAAGACCCTCGACTACGTCCGACGGCGGTCCAACCGCCCCGAGTGGGAGGTCTTCGAGGACGACCCCGACGCCCAGTACATCTACGAGCACACCTGGGACCTCGCCACGCTGGAGCCGCTGGTGGCCAAGCCCTTCAGCCCGGACAACCGGGACACGGCCCACAACTGTCGGGACATCCGGCTCGACCAGGCCTACATCGGCTCGTGCACGGGCGGCAAGATCACGGACATGATCTACGCGGCTCGTCTGCTCGACAGCGAGGAGGTCCGCATTCCCACCTACGTCGTGCCGGGCTCCACCGAGGTCCACGCGGACATGCAGCGGCTCAACATCTACGGGCTGCCGCGACAGCCCGGCGAGCGAAGTGTGGAGGAGGTGCTCCGCGCGGCCGGCTGTCGGCTCAGCGCCTCCTCCTGCGCCGCGTGCCTCGGGGGTCCGCCGGATACCTTCGGCCGGCTCAACGAGCCGCAGACGTGCATCTCCACGACCAACCGCAACTTCCCGGGACGCATGGGGCACAAGGAAGCGGCCGTCTACCTCGCGTCGCCGCTGACCACGGCGGCGTCGGCGCTCACCGGACACATCACGGACCCCCGTGAATACGTCACGGAGCCGATCTCCACGGGCATGGCGGGCGTGACCTGACGCGGGGACGCGATCGCGTCGGGCCCGTC
>CAZQQP010000093.1:0-10072 GCA_964595475.1 uncultured Planctomycetaceae bacterium
CCGTCGGCGGGCGTCGCGGCAAAGCACGGGCGCGTAGGCCGCTGTGCCGAGTTCAAGAAGGGCAAGCGACGATCTCGACATCGTCATGAAAGGCGTCGCCCCGGCGGAGTTGAGGCCGACGGCCGAGAAGGAAGCCGGCAAGCGGTGGCTCATCCGGGTGGAGAAGGACGCAATCTGGAAGCGTCGTCCGGCCGACAACTCGAGAGGGAAGCGCTCAGCGGCGAGCCGCTCGACGGCAGCGCTCGAACGGGCGCCGCATCGGCTGAAGACATGACCCGTTCAGATGGGTCGTTCCTCGCGGCGGTCGGATGGGGTGGTGAGCGCCGCTGCGGATCGTCCGCAGCAACGAGGCCGCCGCATCAGCGGCCTGGATGAAAGCTCCCTTATGACCTGGGGCGAGGTCCGGGAGCGATTCGACCGCGTGGACCGGCGGATCGCCGCCTTTCTCCGAACGGAAGGCGTGGCGGTGCTCCGGTACGGCCTTGCGCTCGTCTTCATTTGGTTCGGCGCCCTGAAGCCGCTGGGCGCAAGCCCCGCGGAGGATCTTGTGGCCAAGACGGTGTATTGGTTCGATCCGGTGTGGTTCGTTCCAGCCATCGGCCTGTGAGAAGTGGCCATCGACCTCTGCTTCCTCTACCGCCCTCTGATCGGGCTGGGAATCCTCTTGCTCGCCCCGCAGACGCTAAGGACCTTCCTTCCGCTGGTCCTCCTGCTAGGCGTTGCCTTCGACGGCTCGCCGTGGGCGCTGACCCTCGAGGGGCAATCCATCGTCAAGAATCTCCTGGTGATCGGGGCCGCGATGGTGGTGGGCGGCACGGTCCGGCAGTAAGGCGGGGCGCCGTGACACCGCCGGCTGCTCGAGACCGACGGTTCTGCACGCCACTGGCTTGAACGGGCGGGCGACGCCACCGAGAATCCGTTGCGAGCTCGCGACGGAGCGGGGTCATCGCGAAACTCAAGCAGACGAGGGCGCTGTGTGGTTCCCGCATGTGCAAGGTTTGGGGCAGGTCCTTCGCCGCAGGAGCCATGGGCGGCACGGGTCGTTCCGTGTGCGTTTGCTGGTGGTGCTCGCGACCTGTTCTCTCGTGGCGGCGGGTGTAGGCGGGGCCTATGCCTATCGAGCCTATGAGGCATACGCGGAGGCGCAGCGGGCGAAGAAGCGGGGCCTCGCGGCGTACGAGCGGGGCGAGCCCCAAGCGGCCATCCGCCAGTTCCGCCGATACCTCGGTAAGCCGCCCAAAGACGTGGCGATCCTCGAGAAGCTTGCGGACGCCCGCGCCGCGGTCCCGGTGCCGGGGCGACGCCACATCAAGACGGCGGTGCGCGTGCTGCACCGTGTCCTTGAGCTCGCGCCCCAACGGGAGAAGGCCCGCCGCCGTCTTCTCAAGCTCTACGAGAAGATCGAGCCCGGCCAAAAGGCGTTGGAAGCGGCCCGGGCCGCCCTCGACGCCGATCCGGACGATCCGCTCGCGCTGCGGGTCCAGGCCGCGGCCCTGGAGAACCTGGAGCGCTTTGAGGAGGCCCTCCCCGTCGCGAAGCACTACAACCGCGTGGCGCCGAAGGACCTCGACGGACACCGGCGGACAATGCGGATCCTGGAGGCGCTCGGCCGGCCGCCGACGGAGCGGGTGCAGCGGGCGAAGAGACTGCTCCAGAAGCATCCCGGCGCTCCGCGTTTCCAGCTCCTCCGAGCGATGACCCATCTCACCGTGGGAGAACGGTCCGCGGCGAAGAAGTGGGCGAAGAAGGCGGCGAAGCAGCCGTCGCCCGACGACGACTTCGTCCGCTCTCTGCTGGAGACGCTCGACCGGCTTCGGCTGTTCGAGACCGCCCTCGAGAGCCTTCGGACCGCCGTCGCGGAGGGAAAGTCACCGGAACTGCGGTGCCGGCTCCTTCGCCGGCTCGCCCTGCTCGGCCGCGACGGCGAGCTGCTCGATCGGATCGGGACCACGCCCCGCCCGGAGGACCCGGAGCAGGAGGGAGTGGGCGACGAGATCGCGGCCGAAATTCGCGGGTTGAAGGCGCTCTCCCTCCTTCGGACGGGCCGCCGCGACCGCGCCATGGAGATTGTGGGCCGCTTGTCCGACGGCCGAGGAGCGGTCGCCGACGCCTGGGCGGCGGCGATCCGGCGGATCAGCGGCGCGTCCGTGGAGCCCGCGCGGCTCGCCAAGGCGGTCCGACGCGGGGTCGCGGCGGAGCCGGAGCAGCCGGTGCTGTTCTACGCCCTCGGGATCGCGGAAGCGGACCGCGGGGAGCACACCCGGGCGACCGCCGCGTGGCGTCGGGCCGCCGAGATCGCGCCCGTCTGGGGCCTTCCCCTCCACCGGGCGGCGGCCGCCGCGATGCGGGAAGGCAACACCGACACCGCCGTCCAGCTCGCGGGTCGGGCGCTCGCCCGGCCGTCGAGTAGCAACGCCGCCGTCCTCCTGTTCGCGGAAGCGCTGTACGCCGACTTGGAGAATCGTCCTCCCGAGGCGAGAAGGCGCCTTCGGAAACTGGTCGGCATGATCCAAGAGGTGAGTCCGGGCGAGCCGCGGACGCTGCCCATCCACGTCGCCCTGCTCGCGAGGGCCGGAGAAAAGGACGCGGCGCGGAAGGCGGTGCGGCGCGCCGTCGAGCGGAAGCCGCCCCACGACGCGAGGACGCTTCTTCGCTTGTCGAACGTGAGCCGAAGCGCGGACCTCGGCCTGTCCGACGCCTGTCTCGCCCGATGCAAAGCCGCCCACGGCCTCAGCGCCCCGCTCGCCCTCGCCCGGGCGGAGCGTCTGGGAAAGACCCACGGGCCGCAGCGGGCGGTCGAGTACCTCGAGAGCAGTGAAGACGAGGTCATCGATGAGGACGCCTCGTCCTCGGCCCGGCTCGACTGGCGAATGACAAAGGCCCGCTTCCTCGAGCGGACCGACCCGTCCCGTGCCATAGAGCGGTGGAAGCGCATCGCCCGGGACCATCCGGAAGACCGCCGCGTGCAACAGGAGATCCTCGACCGCCCGCTGACCTGGGAGAACAAGGGCTTCTGCAAGAAGACGATCGACCGGCTCGAGAAGATCAGCGAGGACGGCAGCTCCACGTGGCGGATCGCCCGGGCGCGTTGGCTGCTGAGATATCGTGAGACGCGAGACGCCGCGGCCAAGGCTGCCACCCTCCTCCGTCCCGTGGTGGAGGTCTCCCCCGACGCGACCCGTCCCCGCCTCCTCTTGGGCCGGGCTCTCCAGCGGATGGACGATCCCACCGCGGCGCTCCAACAGCTCACAACCGTCGCGAAGAGACGGCCGCGCGCCCTCGACGTCCGCCTCCGCATCGCGGAGCTGGCGTTGGCGGCCGGTCGGCGGACCCGCGCCCAGCGGGCGATCGACACCGTCGTCTCCAGCGACGCCGCGACCGCCGCCCAACGTCGACGGGCGGCGGCGCTGTCGCTCCGCCTCGGCGAGCCGCGAAGGGCGGCGAGTGTCCTCCGCTCCCTTCCCGACGCGAAAGCGGGCCTCCTCCTCGCCCGGTGCTACCGACGGCTCGGCAAGCGAGAGAAGGCGATCGCCATCGGGCGAAAGGCGGTGGAGGGCGAGACCCCACGGGCGACCGCGGTGGCCTTCCTCGCGAACACGTTGGCGAAAAGCGGCCGGCGGGAGGAGGCACGCAAGGTCCTCTCCCGCCTCTCCGAGACCGACGCTTCCCCGGCGCGGCGACATCGGATTCGTGCGGCGTTCCTGGCCCGACACGGCGACGGCTCGCGTGCTCTCGCGGCCCTCCGGTCCGCGACGGAAGCGGCGCCCGAGGACCCCGCGAACTGGAGAGCCCGTCTCGCCCACCTCGTCCGCCAGGGTCGTACGGAGCGGCTTCAGCCGACCCTCGACGCGGCGAAGAAAAGGCTCCCGTCGTCCGCGCCGATCGGCCGTCTTCACGAGAACGCCGCGCTCCTGGAGGCGGCCGCGTCCACGCCCGCCTGGCGGCGGCTCGGCGTGGCCCTCGTCGAACGGCCCGACGTTCGCCAGGCCGTGGCGGAGGTCCTTCGCCTGCTCCGGGACGGCGGCGTGGGCGGGAAGGACACAGGCGCCAAGGAACGGCTCAAGACGCTCGCCGACGAGCACAGAGCGGTTCGCCCGCTGCAGCAGGTCATCGCCGAGCATTTCCTCGCCGAGGGAGCCACGGACGCGGCGGCGACGCTCGCCAAGCGGGCCATGGAGCGCTTCCCGACGAGTGCTGCCCTCGCCCGGCTGGCGGCCCACGCCTTCGGCCAGAAAGGCGCGTGGTGGGACGCCCTCCACGCCGCCGAGGCCTGGCGGCGACGGACGGACGGCTCCGCTCTCCCGGCGGACCTCTTCCTCGCCAAGGCCCGTCGCCGCGTCGACGAGGCCAGCCGGGCGCTGGAGCGGACGGCTCCTTATCTGGACCGCGACCTACGTGAGCGGGACCGCTTGCGTGTTTACTTCAGCCATGCACGCTCGCTCCTCGCCGCCGGGAAGCCGAAGAAGGCGTATACGCTCCTGAAGCCCCATCTCGACGAGGGACCGCCCTGGCGGGTGCAGTGGGAGAGGGTCGTGCAAAACGCCCTCGAGGAGCGTCCGCGGCGGGTACGCTGGCTGGAGACGGTCACGGCGGCGATCCCGGAGGACCCGTCGTGGCGCGCTTCGCTCGCCGTGGCCCAGGCGTGGTCGACGCTCGCCGAGCGGAGCGGAAAAGCGTCGGAATGGCAGCAGGCGGCGTCGGTGGCCCGCCGCGTCGACCCGTCGGAGAACATGCCGGCCGACGCGCTGTTCCACTTCGGCCTCGTCCTGCAAAGGGCGGACCGGCCGGAGCCGGCGATCCGCTTCTACCGTCGGGCGTTGCGGAAGGACGCCGACCACGCGCAGGCCCACAACAACCTCGCGATGGCGCTGGTCCGCCACGCACCGGAGAAAGGGACCGAGGCGTGGAAGCACGCGAGGAAGGCCGCGGACCTGCAGCCGAAGCCGCCGATGTTCGACACGCTCGCCCTCGTCCAGTCCAAGCTCGGCAACCACGCGGCGGCGAAGCGAGCCGTGGGCCGGGCCATCGAGGGCGAGCCGGAGAACCCCAAGTGGCGGATCCGGCGGGCGGAGATCCTCGCCCGCAACGGCGCTCACGCCCGTGCCTCGCGGGTGCTCGGCCGAGTCGCGAGCCGCGACGGCGGCGACCTTCCGACGCCGCTGCGGAGGCGCGTCCGCACGCTCCGGCGGGAACTCAGCGGAGAGGAAGCCCAGCCATGAGTAGGAAACCCGCGAACGAAGAAGCCGGCGACCGCAGCCGAGGGGACCCCGGCGCGGGGTCGCTCCATGCGGGCGTGGATGTCACGTGCGACACGCCGTGCTGCTGCGAGCCGGAGCCCCGCTGGCAGGCCGTCGGGGAGGAGGCTACGTCAGCGGGATCGGGTCCGCGTCGACGAGGTCGATCAGCGGAGAGGGAAGCCCCTGGCGAAGCCGGAGCTTCCCCGGATCGAGGACGGTCCGGAGCACCGTCGAGACCAGGTGGCTCGGCGTGAGGTTGTCGGTGGCGGGCTCGCCGCCGCGGCGGTCGGCCTCGCCGACGACGGCGCCCCGCGGAGCGCCGGCGCCGTAGAGGAGGAGCGGGGTGAGCCGTCCCCAGTGGTCGCGACCGCCCTTCTCGTTGATCTGCGGCGTCCGCCCCATCTCCCCCGTAGCGACCACGAGGATGTCGTTTTCCAGGCCCCGCTCCTCGATGTCGCGGATGAGCGCCGCCACGGCGTGGTCGAAGGAGCCGCCGACGGCGCTCATCCCATTGATCATGTCCAGGTTGTTCCCGTCCGCGTGCATGTCCCAGACGCCGCGATAGCCGGCGTGGACCGTGACGAAGCCGCAGCCCGCCTCGCAGAGCCGACGGGAGAGGAGAAGCAGCTTCCCGATGGTCTGGGCGCTTCCCGTGTAGTACCCCTTCTTCCCGCGGCTCACCTGGTCCCAGTTGCCGGGGCTCGCGTAGTCGCTGGTGTCGTACCGCTCGACCGTCGCGGGGTCCTCGTTGGAGAGGTCGAGCGCCTCGGAGACGTGGCCGCTGAGGAGCACCTGGTACGCCTGCGATTGGAGCTCGCCGGCGGTGTCGAGGGCGCCCGTCTGCTCCATTTGTTGGCTCACCCGGCCGAGCTCGCCGAGGAGCTGGCGTCGGTCGCCGAAGCGGCGGCGGGAGACCTTCAGGTCCATGTTGTCCTGGAGCGGCCCGTGGGAGCCGGGGACGAACGGCGCGTAGGCGGACGGATACGGCCCCGTCGCGTCGATGTCGCCGCGGGCGCTGCCGCGGGGGACATTCGAGTCCACGGCGTTGGGAAAGAGCACGGCGTTGGTCGGCATGCCCGTCGCGGGGCGGCTGGCGCCGGCCACCCGCGCGTAGTGGGTCCCCACGTTCGCGCCGAGTGTGCTCTCCCCGACGATGGGCTGGATGTTGTGGCCGCCGTTGTTGGTCTGGAAGGAGCGGACCACCGTCAGCTTGTGGGCGAGCGTGGCGAGTTGGGGCATCGACGCGCTGAAGCGGACGCCCGGGACCGAGGTGGGGATGCTCCCCGTCACGGAGCGGTTGCCGCTCGGCGCCTCCGGCTTCGGGTCGAAGGTCTCGAACTGGCTCGGCCCGCCCTGCTGGAAGACAAAGATGACCGCCTTACCGGTCAACGGGTCGGCCCCACTCTCCGCGTTGGTTCCCGCGAGGAGGTCGGCGAGGGAGAGGCCGCCGAGACCGAGGCTACCGAGCGTGAGAAACGCCCGCCGGTTGATCCCGTGCCCTTCGGCGATGGAGAGCATGGCACGCTCCCTCCAAGCGGAACAAGCGTCGCGAGGAGCACGAAGATAACCGGCGTGCCGAAGCCTGACAAGCGTCAAGACCGTGACGGCGTCGTCGCCGCTACCCCTCTTCCCGATCCCGCTCGAACTGCTGCTGGGCCCAGCTCCACGCGGCGACCGCCCGCGGAAAGCCGCATGTGTTGACGCCGAGGAGGATGGCCTGCTCCACCTCCTCCTCCGTGGCGCCGGCCTCCACGGCCCGCCGCACGTGGCTCTTGGTGGCCGACTCCAGCCCGGCGCCGAGGGAGATGCCGATCTTGACGAGCTCGCACGCCTTCCGGTCCATCGGGCCGGACTGCTCGACGGCCTGGGCGACGGACTCGTGGGCCTGACCGATCGCCGGAAACTTCCGAATGAACGCCTTGAAGGTCCCGGGCACCCGCTGCTTCTCGCGGCTCGGCTCGCTCATCGAGGTCCTTTCTCGCCGTGCAAGTTCTCACTTTGTCGTTATCCTCCTCCGCAGTTCGGGTCAAACGGCCGTGCACGCGTCGTGGCTCCCTCGCCACTGCCGACCGGCCGTCCGCCCCTATTGACGACATGGAGAGAAATGGATAAAAAGCTCCATAGAGCACACACGCTCGGGCGTCGGGACGGGAGACGGTCGGCTGTCCGTACCCCTTCTGACCTCTGTCGACGCGATCCCTCGTTGCGGAGGTCGGCCGCTCCCGCCCGACGTTTTTTCTTCCGATCCGCGGGCTCTCTCTTCGACCGCCCGCGAGGCAAGATCGGTCCACGACGCCGGACGGGGCGTGCAGATCACCGTGGGGACACGCGACGCCGTCGACTGCCTCCCCCTCGCTCGCGGCGGGGGCTCATTGCCAATGGCTCGATAGGCGTGTGCTGCATCCGAGACGTGCCCGCCCCCATGGACAAGCCCGCGGACGGGCACCGGCGGCATCCCGCTGGGACTTGCCCGTGGCGAAGCGGGTGGGGCGGATCGAGATTTGGCTACGAGACCGCCCGGCGGGAGGGGTTCCGGAGGCCGACTCCGCTGACGTACGGCCGAACGACATCCGGGACGATCGGAACAAACGATTGGGTTCACGGCGTTGGTTGGCACGGGCACGGTCGTCCACGACCTTGCCCTTGCGAGGGGCTCGGCACGAACCGGACGGCGGCCCACCGACCGGTGGGCGGCTCACTCGCGGAACGGGGAGAAGGACGCGTCGCGTGGGACGTAGCCCCAGCGCACCATGCGGAGCGAGACGCCTGGCGAGGGAGGAGCGATGCGTGAGGCGGTCGCCGGCATCGATGCCGGGGGCACGCGGACGCGGGCGGCGGTGGTCGCCCTCGACGGCGAGGTGCTCGGCGTCGGGGAGAGCGGCGCCGGCCACCCACGGGACGCCGACCCCGCGACGGTCGCCGCTCGTTTCGCGGCGGCGCTCGAGGAGGCCCGCGTCGCCGCTACCCGGATGCGGGCGGCCTTCTTCGGCGTGGCGGGAACGGGCGACGAGCGGGGCCGGTGCGCGGCGGAGGAGGCCGTGGATCGCCTCGGCCTCGGTGTGGCCGTGGGTATGGATCACGACCTTCGGATCGCCCACGCCGGCGCCTTGGCGGGTTCGCCGGGCGTCGTCGCGGTGGCGGGGACGGGCGCCGCGGCCTACGGACGGTCCGCCGACGGGGACAGCCATCGTGCGGGTGGGTGGGGAAGCCGCCTGGACGACGGAGGGAGCAGCGTCGACCTCGGGCGGCGCGGTCTCTCCGCGGTGCTCCGTGCGGCGGACGGTCGGGCCGAGCCGACGGTCCTCACGGAGCGTCTCCTCGCGGAGGTCGGGCTGGGCGAGCCGAGGGAGATCACCGAGCGGGCCGAGGCGGAGGGGTTTCCCCGCGCCACGCTCGCTCGCCTCGGCGGGCGGGTCGTGGCGGCCGCGGAGGAGGACGCGGTGGCGGCCCGCCTTGTCGACCGTGCGACGGACGACCTGTCGATCGCCGTGGCGGCCGTCACTCGGCGGTTGGGACTCGCGGGCGGAGCGACCGTCGCCTCCGTGGGCGGGCTCACGGACGCCGTGGCCTATCGCCGGGCGCTCCACGCGGCGATCCAGCGGCGGCTTCCCGCCGCCCGCGTCGCTCGGCCGATCCTCCCGCCGACGCTCGGCGCGGCGCTGCTCGCGATGGAGTGGGCGGGCGTCACCGCCGGTGACACGGAGATCGGTCGGATGCGGCGGAGTGGCCCCCGGAGCAGTGGGTAGCGAGCGGAACGACGGCCACCCCGCTCCCCTTCCGCTCACTTCGCGGCGACGCCCTGGGGGGCCAGCGATCGCATGCGGACGGAGCGGAGGCGGTTGAGCGCCGCCGCGATCTCGTGGCGGCGGGGCCGGGCGAGCCGGCCGGGGTGGGGCTGGTTGTCGGGCCCTCCGCGGGACGGCCCGAGCGCGGCGAGGCCCCGCTCGTCGAGGATGCGATCCACCTCCGCGAGCACGTCGCGAAGGGCCACGTCGCGGCCCATGCACCGCTCCGCAGCGAGGTGGATGGCCTGGCCGATGGCGCGGGTCTGGGAGATGTCCAGGAGCTGATCCACGGCGCGGAGGTCGATGGTCTGCTCGCCGAAGCGGAGCGTCTGGTAGGTCGCCGCGTCGATCTTCACGGCCTTCTTCCCGCGGGAGGGGTCCACGGAGCCGGCGACGGGCGCCCGGTCCGTCCGCTGGACCGACGGCCCGCTGTCCGCCTCCGCCTTCCGGTGCGTGGGATACTCCCGGGCGATCCGGCGGGCCTCCTCCGTGGTGTCGTAGGGCACGTAGTGCCGCATCATGACCACGGTGTCCGCGACGTCGAAGTAATCTCCGCTGCCGCCCATCACGAGGATGCTGGAGACGCCCATTCGCTCGTACAGCTCGCGGACACGGTCGAGGAAGGGCGTGATCGGCTCGTGGGACTTCTCCACCAGCGCCTGCATGCGGGCGTCGCGGACCATCAGGTTGGAGGCGCAGGTGTCCTCGTCCATCAGCAGCGCTTCCGCGCCCGCCTCGACCGCCTCCACCACCGCGGCCGCCTGCGACGTGCTTCCGCTCGCTTCGTCCGTGGAGAAGGCGGTCGTATCGGACCCGTCGGGGAGGCGATCGATGAACGGCGCGATCGCGACCTGCTCGATGCGCCGGCGGTCCTCCGCCCTCACCTTCACGGCGTCCGGGCGCGTCACCACGTACTCCCGTCCGTCGCCCGGGACGTGGGGGTAGACACACCGCTCGATGGTCCGGAGCACCGTGGACTTGCCGTGGTAGCCGCCCCCCGCGATGAGGGTCACCCCCGCCGGCACGCCGATGCCCGAAATGCTCGTGGTC
>CAZQQP010000093.1:10082-12291 GCA_964595475.1 uncultured Planctomycetaceae bacterium
CCCGGGAGCGCGCCCAGCGTCTTCAGGCCGATGCCGGCGAGCCCCATCGGGACGTTCACGACGCTGACGGGCTTGTTATCGGCGGCGTGGGCCAGGCGGGCGACCTCCGCGAGCGTCAGCACCTCCGGGCCGCCGATTTCGTAGGTCTCGCCGACGTGCGGGTTCGACGGCTCGTCAGCCCCGTCCTCCTCGTGGTCGACCCGCCGGGTCCCTCCACGGGGTTGGGCAGGTCGAACTGGACGCGGAGGACGTCGGGGCTTTTCAGCGCCACCGCCCGCTCCCGCTCCATCGGCTCGTCGCTCACCCCGCTCCGCCGGGGGAGGATGGCGTCGTCCGCGAGGAAGGCGACGAGGGCGCGGTCGGCGAGCTGCCCGCGGATGTGCTCCTGATTCTCCACGCACTCGATGAAGCGACGCCCCTCCCAGTCGACAGCGTCGGACCAGACGAGCGCCTCATGGGCCACCTCGGGAAGCTGCTCGCAGAGCACGGCCGCCGCCTGTTGCCCGAGCACGCGGCGTCCCGCAGCGGGAAGGCCCACTTCCACGCGGGCCTCCACCCAGTCCGGGGTCACCGCGACGGAGGAGCGCTCGAGCACCTCCTGTCCGCCGGCGTCGATGGTGACGAGACCGCTCTTCCCGCTTCCCCCGCCCTTCTTCCCGACCTCGCCGATGGCCCGGTGTGCCCGGCGGGTGAGCCAGTCGCCCAGCGCGATGCGGCGCACCCGCGGCTCGATCAGGTCCGTCGGAAGACCCGCGGTCGACTGGTCGAGGCGGACCCGCGCCTTGGACGGCGCCGCGAAGGGGTCGCCCTGCACGTGGTCGACGTGCAGCGAGCCGCCGCGAAAGGCGTAGCTACCCTGGATGTCCTTGTACGCCTTGTACCCGCGCCCGTCGATGCGGTAGAGCGTCTCCGTGAGCTGCTTGATGTCCCTCATGGCCGTCCCATCCAACCTTGCGATCGGAGCGGCGTTGTAGCGACATACGCCCGTCTTTTCCATGGCCTCGCGACGACGCGGGACGGACGCGAGGGCGTGAGGCGGGCGGGCTACAATCGGCCGATGAGTTCCGGCTCGGACCAGGTCACGCTCCGCGCCCTTCACCGCATGGTCGACCGCGGGGAGCGCATCCCCGCCCTCACCTGCTACGACGCGACCACGGCCCGCTGGCTGGCCCGGGGCGGTATCCCCCTCCTCCTCGTCGGCGACACCGCGGCGGAGACCATCCTCGGCTACGACCAGACCATCCACGCACCGCTCGATTTCCTGATCCAGCTCACGGCGGCCGTGAAGCGAGGGGCGCCGAGCCGCTTCGTGATGGCGGACATGCCGTTCATGAGCTACCAGGTTGACGACGCGGAGGCCATCCGCAACGCCGGTCGTTTCCTCACCGAGGGCGACGCGGACGCCGTGAAGCTGGAGGTGGACGCGTCGTTCGGCGATCTCGTCAGCCGCCTCGTCCGGGCGGGCATCCCCGTGGTGGCCCACCTCGGCTCGCTGCCGCAGCACGTGCGACAGGCCGGCGGCTATCGCTCCGTCGGCCGTACCGCGGAGGAGGGCCGGGCCCTCGTCGAGCAGGCCGTGGACATGGAACGGCGGGGCGTCGCCATGCTCCTCCTCGAGGCGACGCCCGCGGAGGTCTCCGCGGCCATCGTCGAGCGCGTCTCGGTGCCCGTCATCGGCTGTGGAGCGGGGCCGGCCTGTCACGGCGAGGTCGTCGTCCTGCACGACCTGCTCGGTCTCACGGACTGGCAGCCCCCCTTCGCCACGCCTATGGTGGCCGTCGGTGAGCAACTCGCCGACACCTCGCGGGAGTGGGCTCGCCACGTCCGGAATCGAACACAACCGGGTCGGGACGCATACGGCATGTACGAAGGCGAGGCCGCGAGGCTGGCGGAGGCGTTGAGCCGTCCTCGCTGAGCGGCCGAGGAACGCTCGGGTCTGACAAAGGAGAGCAACGATGCAGCGGATTCGGTCTTACGGCCCCTCGATCGTCCTGCTCCTGACGATCGGTGCGGTGCTCGCGGGTGGTCCCTACGTGATGCGTCAGCTCGCGTGGGCGCAGAAGGACGCTGACATCCAGCTCGCGCGGGCGAAGCTCGAGGACTCCGGCCATCTGAAGCAGCTCAGCAAGTCCTTCCGTTCGGTCGCCAAGGCGGTGACGTAACCGTTGCCGCCGAGGACTTCCATCGCCTCGCTGGCGAACTCGACCGA
>CAZQQP010000093.1:12301-14495 GCA_964595475.1 uncultured Planctomycetaceae bacterium
GGTCGCCAAGGCGGTGGAGCCGAGCGTGGTCCACCTCAACGTGGCGAAGAAGGAGAAGGCCAAGCGGGTCCCCGAGGAGATGCGTCGCTTTTTCGATCGCTTCCGCCGTGGGCCCGAGCAGGAGGACCAGGGTCAATACGACGAGTACAACGTGCCGCCGCAGCGGGGCAACGGGAGCGGCTGGGTGTACGACAAGAAGGGGCACATCGTCACCAACTACCACGTGGTGCGCAACGCCCAGTCCATCGAGGTCAGGTTCCACGACAAGTCCACCGCCAAGGCCAAGGTGGTGGCCAAGGACAAGCAGACGGACATCGCGATCCTGAAGGTGGACAAGGCGAACCTCCACCCTGCGGACCTCGCGGACAAGCCGGTGAAGCAGGGTGATATCGTCTTCGCGTTCGGGTCCCCCTTCGGCTCCCAGTTCCAGTTCTCCGTCAGTCAGGGGATCGTCTCCGGCCTCGGCCGCCGGCTGGGCATCCTCGGGCAAGGCGGATACGAGAACTTCATCCAGACCGACGCCGCCATCAACCCCGGCAACTCGGGCGGTCCGCTGACCAACATCTACGGCGAAGTGGTGGGGATGAACACAGCCATCGCCACCCGCACCCGAAGCTTCGGCGGCCTCGGCTTCGCCATCCCGGCGAAGATGCTCCAGAAGGTGGTCGACGAACTGCTCAAGGAGGGCACGGTCCGCCGTGGTTACCTCGGCGTCATGATCGGGAATCTCACCGAGGAGATGGCGAAGAGCTTCAGCTACGACGGGAAGGGCGTGCTCGTCCAGGACGTCCTCCAGGACACGCCCGCGGCCAAGGCGGACCTCAAGGCGGGTGACATCATCGTCTCGGTCGAGGGGCAGAAGACGCCGTCCACGTCCGACCTCCGGCGGAATATCGCGGCCTACCCACCCGGGAAAAAGGTGAAGGTGACGGTCTACCGCCAGGACGAGGGGAAGAAGACGCTTCAGGTGAAGCTCGCCGAGCAGCCCGAGAACATGGCCGCCGCTCCCAGTGGCGGAACGCCGCAGCCGTCGCCCGAGAAGCCGGAGGGGCTCACCGACCTCCGGAAGCTGGGAATCAAGTCCGTCGTGACGCTGACCCAGCAGCGGGCGAAGGAGCTCGGCCTGGAGTCCGTCGAGGGTGTGCTCGTCAAGGATGTGCGGCCCAAGTCCGTGGCGGCGGCCAAGGGGCTCCGTCCCGGCGCGATCATCCTGCGGGTGGAAGGCACGCGGGTGACCACCGTGAAGGAGCTGACGAAGGAGCTCGGCAAGCATGACCTGACTAAGGGGGTTCGCCTCCGCGTTCAGACGCGACAGGGCCTGCAGACCTTCGTCGTGCTCACGCTGCCCAAGGAGTAGCGGACGACGGATGCGACCTGAAAAGCGGGGAGCCGCCGCCCGGCTCCCCGCTTTTCGTTCGGGAAAACGAAGCGAGATTCACGCGAGACGAGACCAAGGAAGCCTCCCATGAGTGAGACGGCCCAGCCGGACGCGTCCGCGACGGGCGTGGTGGTGGTCGACCACGGGTCCACACGGAAAGAGTCCAACGACATGCTCCTGGAGGTCGCGGCGATGTTCCAGCGGGTGACGGGCTATCCCATCGTGGAGCCCGCCCACATGGAGCTCGCCGAGCCCTCCATCGCCACGGCCTTTGACCGGTGTGTCCAACGGGGGGCGAAGCAGGTGGTAATCCACCCCTACTTCCTTCTCCCCGGCAAGCACTGGCACAAGGACATCCCCGCGTTGACCGAGGAGGCGGCGGGGAAGCATCCGGGCATTCGGTACTTGGTGACGGCGCCGCTCGGCCTCCACGACCTGATGGCGCGGGTGATGCAGTCGCGGATCGAGCACTGCCTCGCCCACAGCCGCGGCGAGGTCGAGGAGTGCAATGTCTGCGCGGGAACCGGGCGCTGTCAGATGCAGGTGCACCCCGAGCCGACGCCCGCCGGCGACGGCTGAGGAGGGCCGCGAGACCGCGAGGATGTGAGCGAGTGGACGTGTGCCACCGCGTGTTCGCGTGCGCGGGTGGCCCCCTCACGGACGAAGACCCGTGCAGGAGGCGGTTCGCGTCCGGCCCCCTCCGTGCGGGGTGTCTCTTAGAACGTTTGTGAGAATCGCTTCTGGCTTCGCCCTGCTGCGGTCGCGGCGGATCGGCGGCGGCCTGTCCCGACGGGACACAGCCCGGCATCGCCTGCT
>CAZQQP010000094.1:0-4623 GCA_964595475.1 uncultured Planctomycetaceae bacterium
CCCGCTCCTCGCTTTGGCATATAGGCTCAACTTATTCTTTTCCGCCTCCTTATCCCGCCTCACGGGCATGGCGGTCGTCTTCGGGCGGACACGGGACTACAAGAGTGGGGAGCTCGGCAACGCGATCCTCTCGAACCTGCCCGTCCTCCGCACCCGCAACGAGCCGCTTCCCTCCACGCCGAGCACGCCGGAGAAGACCCATTATCCCCGGGGCGCGGTGGCGGCCCGAGTGCGGTCCGAGGAGGGGGCGGCCTTCTGGTTCGTCTCCACGCACTTCCAGCACAACCTTCGCGAGGATCGGATCGCGGAGGCCAAGACGATCCATTCCTTGTTCGCCGGCGAGGAGGCTCCGCCCACCATCCTCGCAGGGGACCTCAACGCCAGACCCGAGAGCCGGCCGATGGAGATCCTCCTCCACCGGTGGGCGGATGCCGGGAGGAAGTCGCCGTCGCCGACGGTGCCCTCCAAAGCGCCGGCGCGGCGGATCGACTATGTGCTCTACCGACCGTCCGCCGCGTGGCGGGTCGTCGAGTCGCGGGTGCTCGAGGCGCCCCTCGCGTCCGATCATCGGCCCGTGCTCGCGGTCCTCGAGCGGGAGTAGAGCTACCCGGCGTCCTCTTCCCGCCGGGTGGGCCGCATGGGGACGGGATCGACCCGCTCGAGAGTGGGGCTGCCGTGGTCGAGCCTTCCGCGGTAGACGGCACCGGCGGGAGGCGCCTCGACGGTCACCCGCCCGAGGTCCGGGACCGCCACCGTGGTCTCTCGGCTCGGTCCCGCCGCGGCCCACGCGGTGACGAGCCACGCCTCGCGCTTGGTGTGAGCTCGGGCGAGGACGCGTACGTCGTCGTCATCCGTGGGCAGCTCGTAGGCGGGGAGATCCTCGGACCAGACGTGAGCGGCCGGGCCGGGGAGAAGCTCGCCGTCACGGAGGAAGCCGTCGAGGTGGGTGAACAGCGCGTGGACGCGGCCGAGGACCGCCATCTGGCGGAGCCAGTGGGGCGGCGAGCGGCCGACGTCGCCGTCGAAGCCGCCGTCCGGATGGGAGAAGTAGCCGGCCACGCCACCCGTCATGCCGGCCGTGTAGTAGCACTTGAGGTAGCCCGTGTAGCGGCGGAGGTCCGCGAAGGCCTCCTCGCCGAGCTTCTTCCGGGGCCAACCCGCGTTCACCCAGTTGTAGGAGAGGCGGTCGCCGAGCTGGATCTGGCGGGCCACGCCGTTGAGGGCCTGGGTCAGCATGTCGTTGTCGCCGGTGAAGCCGCTGTTGAACTGGCGGTAGTAGATGGAGCTGTTGGGGATGTCCGAGACGGACCGCATGGGGCGATAGGCCCAGGCCCACTGCCACCAGCGGGAGTAGCGGTTGCGGTGCGGCGACGCGTCCGTGTGGTAATAGAGGTAGAGGCGGCGGTCCGGGAAGGCCTTCCGAACGGCGCGGGTGATGATGCCCTCCTGGTGGGCCTTGCGGCGGGAGATGTAGTCGAACCAGCGGCGGTCGCCCTTCGCGGCGACCACCTCGGGGTCCTGCTTCCAGTGGTCGCCGTCGTGGCCGTAGACGCCGAGGGCGTACTCCCCGCCGTTGAGGAGCATCGCGACGGGCGCCTCGCGTCGGACCTTCTTCAGCGGCTCCAGCGCACGAGCGGCGGCCCTCTCGAAGACGACGTCGGGCGCCTGCGGCGACCAGACCCTCTTCCCGTCGACGAGGTTGCCGTCCGCGTCGCGGCACCAGGGTGACTTGGGCAGGGAGCGGACGAAGGCGTCGTCGTTGAGAGGACGGGGCACAAGGACGCTGAGGGGATAGGTCTCCGGCGAGGAGGACGCGAGCGCGCAGATCCTCGACGGCACGCTGTCCGGCTCGTCCAGACGCTTCGCCGCGCGGGCCGGGCCGAAGGACAGCGCGTAGCCCCAGTGCTCGGCGAGCGCCACGCGAAGGGGAAGCGGCAGGGTCCAGCCCCACCGCGTCAGCGGCGGAAGCGTGTGGTCCTCGGCGAAGCGGGGCCTCGGCAGGGAGCCGAGGTGGTCGGCCGCCGTTTCTCCCCGGCCCGCCGAGGCGAGGATCAGCGTGGCGACGAGCACGGCTGGGGTGGTGCGCTTCACACCGCGTCTCCTGTTCGGCCGGGGACGAGCCGTTCCGTCCGATGGCGCCGGTCACACGGCGCGATCGGAAACCACCCGGCGAAACACCCCGGGGCGCAGGCATGCGCCCGTCACGGCCCTTGTTTCCAGAGGGTCTCCAGGCGGTCGACCACGTCCGGATACTGATCCGCGTAGTTCTTCGTCTCCCCGACGTTCCGGTCGAGGTTCGCGAGGAAGCGCTTTTGGTCCGCGTCGCTGAGCGACGGGCCCTCGCCGGTGGGGCGGGGGTTGTGCATGAGCTTCCACTCGCCCTGTCGGACGGCCCACTGGCCGCCAAGCTTCCACCGGAGGACGTCGTGGGGCGTGGACGCGTCGGAGCGGACCACGTCCACCAGGCTCTTGCCGTGGATGGCCGCGTCCGGAAGCGGCACGTCGCAGAGGGCGGCGAGGGTGGGAAGCCAGTCGCAGCCGTGGGCCATCTGGTCGCGGACCTCCCCCTCGGGGAGATGGCCGGGCCAGGAGAGGATGGCCGGGACGCGGATGCCGCCCTCGAAGACGCTGAACTTGGCGCCGCGGTACGGCCCGTTGTCCCCGCCGCCCCCGTGGGCGCGGGACTCCGTGGAGTGGCCGTTGTCCGACTGGAAGACGATGATCGTCTCCTCGCGAAGCCCCATCGCGTCCACCTTCTTTACCAGCCGTTGAATCCGGGCGTCGAAGGTGGAGACGAAGGCGGCGTAGAGGTTCCGCGGGTAGGGAAGGTCCTCGTAGCGCTTCAGCCACTTCCGCTCGCCCTGATAGGGGTAGTGCGGCGTGTTCATCGCGAAGTACATGAAGAAGGGACTCTCGCGGTGGTCCTTCATGAACCGGACCGCCTTCTCCACCATGAGGTCGGGGAAGAACTCGCCCGGACGGCGGACGCGGCGGCCGTTCTCCCAAAGGTCGTGGCGGTTGGGCCCGCTCCAGTAGAAGAAGTGGGTGTAGTTGTCGATGCAGCCGTCGATGTGGCCGAAGGAGTAGTCGAAGCCCTGGGCCAGCGGACGGCTGCCCTTGCCGTAGCCGAGGTGCCACTTGCCGATGTGGGCGGTGGCGTAGCCCTCGCTCGCGAACATCTCCGCGAGCGTGGTCTGCTTCGCGAACGTTTTCTGACGCACGCCGGCCGCCGCGAGGTCGTTCATGTGCTCCGGCGGGGGCGAGCCGGCGTTGCCGCCCATGCCCGCGGTCCACGGGTAGCGACCCGTGAGCATGCCGGCGCGGGCGGGGGAGCAGACGGGGGCGGCCGTGTAGAACTGCGTGAAGCGCACGCCCCGCGAGGCGAGCCGGTCGATGCCCGGCGTCTTCAGGTGCTCGGCGCCGTAGCAGCCGGCGTCCTTCGAGCCCTGGTCGTCCGTGAAGATCACGATGACGTTGGGCCGGTCGTCCTCCGCCGCCGGTGCGGCCGACGCGGGGAGCAGGAAGACTGCGGCGAAGACACCCGCTTGCCATGGGGCACGATGCATAACGGTCCTTTCCAAGACGAGATCGACCGCCCCCGACCCCGCGAGCGAGGGCGACGATGCGAGGTGCGGACGACGCCCCGTGGACGGTGCATTCAACCAAACGAGCCCACCCGCTTCAAGCCGATGCGTGGTGGCCCCGGGCCGCGTGGGAGCCCGGCTGTGTGGCACGCAACGCCGTGAACCCAATCGTTTGGTCCGAGGCTCAGCGATGTCGTTCGACCTTCCGTCAGCGACGTCAGCCGAGGCCTGGGTGGGGAAATTGGCCCAAACGGGAAAGAGGCTCGGCAGGAGTCCCGACGGTCCCGAAGGGACACCGCCGGTGGATCGCTCCGGGACCTCGCCTTCCCGATGCTTCTTGACGCACGTCGCGACGGGAGGGCTCCGCTCCCGCGGAGCCTAGGAACGACCGCACGGATGCGAGCGCCAACTGAGTTCACGGCGTTGCGTGGCACGCAATGCCGTGAACCAACTCCGTGTCGCCGCCGCCGTCTTTGCTTGGGTGGCACGGGCAAGGCCGTCCGCGGGCTTGCCCGTGCGCTCCGTCCCACCATCCCTCTGCCATTCCGGAGCCGTCGGTCGTTCGAGAGCGGGGCGACATTCGATCTCCGGTCCGGACGATCGGAACCGACGAAAGCCGAGCGCCGATGGCTCCGGACGCCGGCGTGTGCGTCCTTCGACCACGCTACGGACCCAGCGATCGGCGCACACACGCCCCACCGGCGGGAAACCACGCGTCGAGCCCGACGAAAGCGGCCCGAGGTAGAAATGGGACTGGTTCGGTGCTATTAATCGGTACCAGTCCGCATCGGTGAGACGACATGGGCCTCAGCTTCACGCGAAAGACCGACTACGCCCTCGTGGCCCTCGCCAAGGTGGGGGAGGGCAGCGAGGGCGGCCACGCCTCGAGCGCCCGCGAGATCGCGGAGGGCTACGACCTCCCGCTGCCGCTGCTGATGAACCTGCTGAAGGATCTTCAGCGGGCGGGCATCGTCAGCTCGCGGCGGGGGGCGAGCGGAGGGTACTACCTGGTCCGCCCGCCCGAGGAGATCAGCCTCGC
>CAZQQP010000094.1:4633-6156 GCA_964595475.1 uncultured Planctomycetaceae bacterium
AGGCCATCGAGGGACCGATGAAGCTGACGCCCTGCTGCGAGGACCACGCCTACGAGGCGTGTCAGGCGTGCGGGCTGCTCGACCGTTGTCCGATCAGCGGCTCCATGCGTGAGCTGCACGGACTGCTCTTCGGGTTTCTCCGGCACGTGACGCTGAAGGACCTGCTCACGGGCACGGTCGCGGAGCGCTTCCGGGAGCTGCAGGAGGAGCCACGCCAGTGGGCGGAGATCGGATGGCCGCCCGGAGGCGTGCCGCAGGCGGAGACGGACGGATCGGGATCGTGGTAACAAGCGTGTCTTCAACCCAAGCGATCGAGGGCGAACAGCCATGACGACGACCCAGACGCTCGAAGAACTCGACCAGGGGTACAAGTACGGCTTCTACACGGATATCGAGCAGGAGTCCGCGCCGCCGGGGCTCAACGAGGACATCATCCGGTTCATCTCGGCCAAGAAGGGCGAGCCGGAGTGGATGACCGACTGGCGGCTGCGGGCGTATCGCCACTGGCTGAAGATGCCCGAGCCGCGGTGGTGGCCCAAGCTCACGTTCGACAAGATCGACTACCAGGACATCGTCTACTACGCGGCGCCCAAGCAGACGGCCCAGCCGGAGAGCCTCGACGACGTCGACCCGAAGATCAAGGAGACCTACGACAAGCTCGGGATCCCCATCGAGGAGCAGAAGGCGCTCGCGGGCGTCGCGGTGGACGCGGTCTTCGACAGCGTCTCGGTGGCGACGACATTCAAGGAGCAGCTCGCGGAGCAGGGCATTATCTTCTGCTCCATCTCCGAGGCGCTGCAGCACTATCCGGACCTCGTCCGGAAGTACCTCGGCTCCGTGGTTCCCTACGCGGACAACTTCTTCGCCACGCTGAACTCCGCGGTCTTCTCCGACGGCTCCTTCGTCTACGTGCCCAAGGGCGTGAAGTGCCCGATGGAGCTGAGCACGTACTTCCGCATCAACGCGGAGAACACGGGGCAGTTCGAGCGGACGCTCATCATCGCGGACGAGGGCTCGGACGTGAGCTACCTCGAGGGGTGCACCGCGCCCAAGCGGGACGAGAACCAGCTCCACGCGGCGGTGGTGGAGCTCGTGGCCCTCAAGGACGCGAAGATTCGGTACTCCACCATCCAGAACTGGTACCCCGGCGACGAGGAAGGACGCGGCGGCATCTACAACTTCGTGACCAAGCGAGGGAAGTGCGCCGGGGAGAACTCCCACATCTCCTGGACACAGGTGGAGACGGGGTCCGCCATCACGTGGAAGTATCCCAGTGTCATCCTCGAGGGGGACAACTCCGTCGGAGAGTTCTACTCCGTGGCGCTGACCAAGGCCCATCAGCAGGCGGACACCGGGACCAAGATGATCCACACCGGGAAGAACACCAAGAGCACCATCGTCTCCAAGGGCATCTCCGCGGGCGAGGCACAGAACTCGTATCGCGGGATGGTGAAGGTGGGGAAGAACGCGGACCACGCGAGAAACTTCACGCAGTGCGACTCGCTGCTGATGTCCGACCGGTG
>CAZQQP010000094.1:6166-14007 GCA_964595475.1 uncultured Planctomycetaceae bacterium
CGGTGCGGGGCGCACACGTTCCCCTACATCCGCGTGGGGAACAAGACCGCGCAGATCGAGCACGAGGCGTCCACCTCCAAGATCGACGAGGATCAGCTGTTCTACTGCCAGCAGCGGGGGCTCAGCGAGGAGGACGCGGTCAACCTGATCGTGAACGGCTTCTGCAAGGAGGTCTTCAAGGAGCTGCCCATGGAGTTCGCGGTGGAGGCGAACAAGCTGCTCGCGGTGAGCCTCGAGGGGAGCGTGGGATAAGAAACAAGCCGGACGGAATCAGGGCGGGTGGGGAGAACCGATGAACCCGCGAGAAATGGTCCAGTTTCTGAGGCCGGAGAATTTCGAGCCCTGCGTCTTCGTGACGAGCAGCGGGGACCGCTACGAAGTGAGGCACCCGGAGCTGGCGCGGGTTTTCGAGAACGGGACGGTCGAGATCGCTGAGCCCTCGGAGCGCGAGGACGCCCACTATAAGAGCTGGGCCCGACTCGGCTACGAGAATATCGCGGCGATTGAGCCCCTGTCCCGGCTCGACCGAACCGACTGACCAGCCGGTGTTCCCGTGCGATTGATGGGCGGTCCGCTCGGGCGCGACCCCCATCGGTATTCCGGAAAGAGGAGAGAGCGACGACGATGCTCGAGATCAAGAACCTGCACGTCAGCGTCGAGGGCCACGAGATTCTCAAGGGGTTGGACCTGAACATCGGGCAGGGCGAGGTCCACTCCATCATGGGGCCGAACGGCTCGGGGAAGAGCACGCTCGCCCAGGTGCTCGCGGGCCACGAGGCCTACGAGGTGACCGACGGGCAGGTCCTCTTCCAGGGACAGGATCTGCTCGAGATGGGACCCGACGAGCGGGCGTGCGCGGGGCTGTTCCTCGCGTTCCAGTATCCCGTGGAGATTCCGGGGGTCAGCGGGAGGCAGTTTCTCCGGTCCGCCATCAACGCGATCCGGAAGCATCGCGGGGAGGAGGCCCTCGACGCGATGGACCTGATGAAGTTGATGAAGGAGAAGGCCCAGATGATGGGCCTCGACGAGGAGATGCTGAAGCGGGGGGTCAACGAGGGGTTCAGCGGCGGGGAGAAGAAGCGGTGCGAGGTGTTCCAGCTTGCGGCGATGGCGCCCGCCCTCGGCGTGCTCGACGAGACGGACTCCGGGCTGGACATCGACGCGTTGAAGACCGTCGCCCACGGGGTGAACTCGCTGAGGGGCCCGGAGCGGTCCTTCCTCGTGATCACCCACTACCAGCGGATCCTCAACTACATCCAGCCGGACCACGTGCACGTGCTCGTGAACGGCCGGCTGGTCCGGTCGGGCGGGAAGGAGCTCGCCTACGAGCTGGAGGAGAAGGGCTACGTCGGCCTCGCCGAGGACACGCAGGGCGCCTCCGCCTGAGACGGGCGGCGTGACGGCGGGAGGCTCCGCTCCGGCGGAGCGCGACCGGGAAGCCCGACGCTCCTCCGTGGCCCGACTCGAAAGGGCCACACGCGGTGGAGCGACGCCCGATGGAACGCCCTTCCGACGGGCCTTTCCTCTCGGTCCCCCTCTCCCCCGCGGGGAGAGGGACCAGGGGTGAGGGGCTCCGGAGGGACAGACGCGACGAAACGCGCCCCGGCGGCGCGGTGACAGCAAGAGCGAGCGGAGACCACCATGGCGGAAGCGATCGCGCAACAGGACGTCTGTTCGGCCGACTTCGACCAGATGCAGGCGGCCACCCCCGAGGGGCTCGCGTGGCTGAAGCCGCTGCGGGCGGAGGCGATGGAGGCCTTCCGGTCGCTCGGGTGGCCGACGGTGCGGGACGAGGAGTGGCGGTTCACCAACCTCAAGCCGATGGCCAAGATTCCGTTCGAGCGGGCGGCCGGCGGCGACGTCGGGACGGACGCCGTCGAGCGGGCGAGCTTGGAAGGGAACGCCGCCCGAGTGGTCCTCGTCGACGGGCGGTTCCGGCCGGAGCTGTCCGACCTGAGCGGCCTACCCGACCGCGTGGAGGTGCGGAGCCTCGCCGAGGTGGCGGAGCGGGAGCCCGAGCGGGTGAGGGAGCACCTGGCGCAGTACGCCGACTTCCGGGCGGAGCCGTTTACCGCGCTGAACACCGCGTTTCTCGCCGACGGCGCCTTCATCGAGGTGCCGAGGAACATGATCGTCGACGGAACGGTGCAGATCATCCACGTCTCCACCGTCGGGGAGCGGCCCACGGTCTCCCACCCGCGGGTGCTGGTTCTCATCGGGGAGAGCGGCGGCGTCACGCTGGTGGAGAGCTTCGTCGGGACGGACGACGGCGTGTACTGGTCCAACGCCGTGACGGAGGCGGTGCTCGACGAGAACGCGGAGCTGCGTCACTACCTGCTCCAGCGGGACAGCGAGACGGCGTACAACATGTCCACGCTGCGGGCGTATCAGAAGCGGGACAGCCGGCTGGAGTCCCACTCCGGCCTCGTCGGCGCCGCGCTGACGCGGAACAACGTGATCGTGGAGATGCAGGGCCCCGGCGCCTGGTCGCAGATCAACGGGCTGTACCTCGGCCACGAGAGCCAGCACCACGACAACTTCATGCGGGTGATCCACGCCCAGCCCCACTGCAGCAGCCGGCAGTTCTACCGGGGTGTCCTCGACGACCAGGCGAAGGCGGTGTTCAACGGGCGCATCGTGGTGCACGAGGGGGCGCAGAAGACGGACGCGGTGCAGCAACACCAGGCGTTGCAGCTCACCAACGACACGGAGACCAGCGGACTGCCCCAGCTCGAGATCTACGCGGACGATGTGAAGTGCACCCACGGGTCCACCACGGGGCAGATCGACGAGAAGGCCGTGTTCTACCTGCGGACGCGGGGGATGAGCGAGCGGGCCGCGAGGGCGATGATGACGTACGCCTTCGCGCAGGAGAACCTCCAGCGGATGTCCCTCGACGCAGCCAGGGAGCAGATGGGGAGGCTGCTGCTCGAGCGGCTGCCCGAGAGCGACGTGCTTAAGAGCATGAGCTGAGACGATGACCGGCACACCGACGAGCGTGGAACAGCGTGGCGGAAGCGGCCCACTCGACGTGGAGCGGGTGAGGGAGGACTTCCCCGTCCTCGGGCAGACCGTCAACGGGCGACCCGTGGTCTACCTCGACAGCGCCGCGACCAGCCAGAAGCCGCGGCAGGTCATCGACGCGGTGCGGAGCTTCTACGAGGAGTACAACTCCAACGTGCACCGCGGCGTGCACGCCCTCAGCCAGCACGCGACGCGGGCGTACGAGGGAGCCCGGAAGAAGATGAGACGCTTCCTCAACGCGGAGCGGACCGAGGAGCTGGTCTTCGTCCGGGGAACCACGGAGGCGATGAACCTCGTCGCCCAGTCGTTCGCCCGGCCGCGGCTGAAGCCCGGCGACGAGGTGCTCGTCACCCACATGGAGCATCACTCGGGGATCGTGCCCTGGCAGATGGTCTGCGAGGAGACGGGCGCCGAGCTCAAGGTGGCGCCCATCGACGAGCGGGGACAGCTGATTCCCGAGGAGCTCGAGAAGCGGCTGTCGGAGCGGACCAAGATCGTCAGCGTGGTCCACGTCTCCAACGCGCTGGGGACGGTGAACCCCGTCAAGTGGATCGCGGAGCGGGCCCACGAGAAGGGGGCCACCGTGGTCGTCGACGGGGCGCAGGGAGCGCCCCACATGGCCGTGGACGTGCAGGAGCTCGGGTGTGACTTCTACGCGCTGTCGGGCCACAAGATGTTCGGGCCGTCGGGCGTGGGTGTGCTCTACGGGCGGAGTGAGCTGCTCGAGGCCATGCCGCCGTATCAGGGGGGTGGGGAGATGATCAAGTCCGTGACGTTCGAGAAGACCCTCTATGACGATCCGCCGCAGAAGTTCGAGGCGGGGACGCCCAACATCGCGGGGGGCATCGGCCTCGGGGCGGCGGTGGACTATCTCGAGGGGATCGGCATGGGGACCGTGGAGGCCCACGAGCGGGAGCTCGTCCGGTACGCCAGCGAGGCCGTGGGGGCGATCGACGGGGTGGAGCTCGTGGGGACGGCGGACGTGAAGGCGGGTGTCGTCTCCTTCGTGATGCACGCCGCCCATCCCCACGACATCGGGACCATCGTCGATGCTCAGGGCGTGGCGATCCGGACCGGCCACCACTGCACGCAGCCGCTGATGGAGCGATTCGGCGTGGCCGCGACCGCGAGGGCGTCGTTCGCGCTCTACAACACGCACGAGGAGGTGGATACGCTCGTCCGGGCGATCCAAAAGGTGCGAGAGGTGTTTCACTGATGGACGATCTCGGCGGGCTCAGCGACCTCTATCAGCAGGTGATCCTCGACCACGGCCGGAAGCCGCGGAACTTCCACGAGATGGAAGGGGCGCACGGGACGGCCGAGGGGTACAACCCGCTGTGCGGGGACCACGTGAAGGTGTACGTGAAGCTCGCGGGGGACGAGCTCACCGACGTGGCGTTCTCGGGAAAGGGATGTGCGATCTGCACCGCCTCCGCGTCCATCATGACCCAGACGCTCAAGGGGCGGCCGCGGCAGCACGCCGAGGCGTTGTTCCGGAAGTTCCACCACGCCGTGACGGACGAGGAGGACGGCGGGGAGCAGGAGGGGGACGACGTGGAGCTGGGGAAGCTCGAGGCGCTGACCGGCGTGCGGAACTATCCCGTGAGGATCAAGTGCGCCACGCTGCCTTGGCACACCGTCAAGGCGGCCATCGAGAACCGAGGCGAGACCGTGACCACCGAGTAGGAGCGGACGATGAGCGAGAGCGAGACGCCACAGACGTCGGAGCCGGAGCAGGGGAGCGACGCCCAGAGCCTCTACGACAAGGTGATCGGCCAGCTCAAGGAGGTCTACGACCCCGAGATTCCGATCAACATCTACGAGCTGGGGCTGATCTACCACGTGGAGATCCAGGAGGGCAACAAGGTCCACGTGGTCATGACGCTGACCACGCCCCACTGTCCCGAGGCCCAGAGCATGCCGGGCAACGTGCGGGAGATGGTGGAGGAGCTGCCCGAGGTGCCCGAGGCCCACGTGGAGATCACCTGGGAGCCGCGGTGGGACATGAACATGATGTCGGACGAGGCCAAGCTCCAGCTCGGCCTGATGTAGCGCCCGGCGATCGGAACCGGACGAGCCGCGACCGCTAACGGGCCGTCCCGACGGCAGTCGGGATGAAAAAGCGGTTTCCGTTCACGACGAGGGGTTGAGCGAAACGACCGCTCCGACGCCCTCCTTCGGAAGTCGGCCCACGCGCCCGGAACAGCGGAACCCGACGACCCACCGCGTATGCACTTCGACGCCCACGCCCACCTCTTCAGCCGTCGCTTCTTCGCCATGCTCTACGGACAGAAGCATGGCACGGAGCCCGACGAGGGGGCGCTCCGGTCTATGGTGGAGGGGCTCGGCCTCGAGCTGCCGCCGGAAGACCCGCGAGCCCACGCGGAGAAGTGGGTGAGCGAGCTCGACCGGGCCGGCGTCGACCGGATGGTCCTGCTCACCAGCTTGCCGGGCGAGCAGGAGTCGGTGAGCCGGGCCGCCGCGGCGGCGCCCGACCGCCTCGTCGGGTACACCATGGTGAACCCGAAGGCCCCCGGCGCCGCGGAACAGGCGGGGCGGGACATCGACGAGCTCGGCCTCCGGGGCGTCGAGCTGTTCCCCGCCATGCACCGGTTCGACCCGTCGGACGAGGAGCTCACCGGGCCGCTCTACGAGATCGCCGCCGACCGGGGCGTGCCGGTCTTCTGTCACGTCGGCCTACTCCGCGTCCGCCTACGCGAGCGGCTGGGCCTGTCCAGCCCCTTCGACATGCGGTACAGCGACCCCATGCTCCTGCACCGGGCCGCCGCGGACCATCCCGAGATCTCGTTCATCATCCCCCACTTCGGCTGCGGCTATCTCCGGGAGGCGGCGCTGCTCGGAAGCGCCTGTCCCAACGTCTACGTCGACACCTCCAGCTCCAACGGATGGATGGCCCTCCAGCCCCAACCCATCGGCTGGGACCGGGCGCTGCAGATCTGCCTCGACGCCTTCGGCACCGACCGCATCCTCTTCGGCAGCGACAGCGGCGTCTTCCCCCGCGGCTACCGCACCGACGTCCTCGGCCGCCTCACGGACGCCATGCACCAGATCGGCCTCCCCACCGAAGACCGCGACAAGATCCTCGGCGGAAACCTCACCACCCTCCTCCCTCCGTAAGCCCATCGCTTCTTTTCCCCGCAACCGGGACCACCCTCCCCTCGTAGCGTTTCCTAAACGCTCGCGGTTTGTCGCCTCGCCTCGGGCATCTCAAGCGGAAGGAAATACCGTGCCTCGGTCCCCCTCTCCCCCACTGGGGGAGAGGGGCAAGGGGTGAGGGGGCGAGCGTCGGCGAAACCGAGGCGCCGGATCAAGAAATATCTCCGCCACGGACTGCCACGGATGCCCGCGGATTCGGCTCGCTCTGGTTACCCACCTCTGGTCGCGAACGCGGCCGCTGACAGAGACAGGGCCACGAAAACGGAAGGCCGATGCGCCGCCCTTTCGAGTGTGCACCTTCGGGGCCCCACGACGCCGTCAACGGTGTGCGGCCGTCGCCAAGCGCATCGCGGTTGGGCGGCACGGACAAGGCCGTCCGCGGCCTTGTCCGTGCGGTCGGCCCAGCGGCAGCCCTACAGCGGTCGGGTGCTCCTGGCCGCTCGTCTGCCAGTGGCTCACCCCGCCGAACCGACACGCACGGACTGCCCGCCGGAACCGTTCCTCTCGGAAGTTACTGACCTCCGCCCACGGCCACACCGAAGAAAACCGCCGAGGGCGCAGAGGCTCACAGAGGGCGGAGGGGAGCAGGCAGGCGAAGCCCCGCTATGACCTCCACTTCTCCACCGAGGAAGCCGGACCGAGGCGGAGAGCGACCCGTTCGAGACGACGGGCGGCGAACGCGCGCCCACGGAACGAACGTGAACCTCGCGAAGCGACTCGTCCGCAACGCACCACCCACCGGCGGCGGGAATGCGAAGGGGACGCGGAAGAGAAGCCCGGCCGGATCGCCGCGTCCTGCTTGCCTCGGAAAACGGGCCTTCTCTTCCGCGTCCCCCTCCGCAAAGCCACGCCCTTTCCGATGACAGCGGAACCGGCTCTCCCGCGGCCTGACACGTGCCGACGCCATCGGTTATGATTGGGGCTTCCACTGGGCCGAACCGGCCGCGTCGGACGGATCGAAAGGATCGCCATGACGGAGGAGAACCGGTCACACGGGGAGACAGCGTCCGGGCTCGAAGGCACACCCGACGACATCGGCCGGCGGGAGATGCTCGCCTACGCCGCCGCGTTCGGCACGAGCTTCCTCGCCGCACAGGGCCTCGTCCGGGGCGACGACGAAACGGAGGAGGAGGCCGGCGACAGCGCGCCGGCCGGCAAGCGCTACGACATGAAGACGTCCATGAACCTCTGGGCGCTTCCCTACCCGGACAGGATGTCCCTCGAGGAATGCTTCGAGGTCTGCGCCGACGCCGGATTCGACGGCGTCGAGGTGAACTACGCCCTCGAAGGGGACATCTTCCCCGAAGCGAGCGGGAAGGACCTCGAGCGGATCGGGCGGCGGGCGAGCGACCTCGGCCTCTCCATCAGCAGCGTCTGCTCGGGGCTCTTCTGGCCCTACGGGTTCAGCCATCCGGACGCGGAGCGGCGGGAGAAGGGCAAGGAGCTGACCAAGAAGATGATCGACGCCGCCGCCCGGCTGGGGACGGACAATCTCCTCGTGGTCCCCGGCGCCGTCGGCCTGCCCTGGTCCTCGGACCATCCGCCCGTCCCCAACGACGTGGCCCTCGACCGGGCCCGCGAGGGCGTCGGCGAGGTGCTCCCCACCGCGGAGGACGCCGGCGTCTATATCCACCTCGAGA
>CAZQQP010000094.1:14017-14462 GCA_964595475.1 uncultured Planctomycetaceae bacterium
CGCGCGCCATGGCGCGGTTCGCGGACGAATTCGACTCCGACCACCTCCGCATCCACTTCGACACCGGCAACGTCATGCAGTACCAGTTCCCGGAGCACTGGATCCCCATCCTCGGCGACCGCATCCGCAACGTGCACTTCAAGGAGTACTCGAAGAAGGTCCACACCTTCGGGCCGAACGACTACCGCCTCCTCCTCGACGGCACCACGGACTGGCCCGCGGTCCTCAAGGCCCTCGACGGCATCGGCTACCGCGGCTACGTCACGCTCGAGTACTTCAACCCCTTCCCTCACTGGCCCGAGGCCCTCGCCCGCTACACCGCCGACGCCATGAACCGCATGCTCGGCAAGCGATAGGGCCGGCTCCGCCCAACCGCGGCCCCACCCGACGCCTCCACCTCGACCCGACCCTCCTCGAGCCGCGCCGGCTCGCAAACCGCCCACCG
>CAZQQP010000095.1:0-6534 GCA_964595475.1 uncultured Planctomycetaceae bacterium
CTTCTCCTTGACCCGTTCGCTCACCCGAGCGCCCTGCACCTTGGCGAGCTGCGACGCGAAGCTCCGCCCGGCGGCGTCGGAGCCGTAGATGACCCGGTCCGCCCCCAGCTCCCGAACCGCCATCTCCATGACGCCCGCCTCCGGGTCGAAGCCCGCCGTACCGATGGAGACGTTGGGCACGCCGCGGACGGCGCGGATGCCCCGCGCCCAGTCTCCGCCGGTGTGGCCGCAGATGACGGGCGTCTCGGGCAAGCGACGGGCGAGCGTGGCCACGTCCATCGGCGTCGACTCCCCTTCGATGTTCCCCGTCGCCTTGATCCATGTGTGCTGGAAGATGATCGCTTGGAGCTCCGCCGCCCGCTCGAAGATCGGCATCATCGCCGGGTCGCTGCAGGGACGGGCGACCCAGAGCTTGAGCCCGACCATGGGACCGTCGGCGACGCACCGCTCGATCTCGTCGAGGCTCGCGTCCAGCTCGTGGCCGCTGACGTAGCAGAAGCCGAACGCCCGGTCGGAATGGGCGCGGATCGCCCGGAGCACCTGGTCGTTCTGCCGTCGCAGCTCCTCGGCCGTCGGTCTCCGGGCGAAGGGCCAGCCCATGAAGGTGACAAGGCGGTCGATGCCCATGCGGTCCGCGTTGCGAAGCAGCGTCTCCAGGCGCTGTTCCGGCGAGCCGGAGAGCGGTGCCAGATGCGTGTGGAGGTCCCAGATCATCGTGCTCCTCCGATGGAGTCGGCGTCGCCGGGCAACACCGCCGCTCAGCGGACGGCGTCGGGCGCTTCGGCGACGGCCTCGAGCTTACGGTCGAGGAGCTTGGCCAGCTTCTGTCGCGTCCGGCGGTGGGCGGGGTCGCCGGCGAGGTTTCTGTGCTCGCCGGGGTCGCTCCGGTGGTCGTACAGCTCCACCCCGCCGTCGCCGCCGTCCCACTCCGTGTACCGCCACCGCGGCGTCCGGATGCTGAAGGAGTCGCTGCCGAGCTGCGTGAGCGCGGCGTCGTGGATGGAGGCGGAGGGGTCCTCGAGGACCGGACGGAGGCTCTCGCCGGGCAGCCACGCCGGCGCGTCGACGCTCGCGAGGTCGGCGAGGGTCGGGTAGAGGTCGACCAGCTCCACGATCGCGTCCGTCGCCACGCCGCTCCGTTCCACGCCGGGCCCGGCGACGAGCAGCGGCACGCGGGCGGACGTCTCGAAGAGCGTGGCCTTCCGCCACCACCCGTGCTCACCGAGGTGATAGCCGTGGTCCGACATGAAGACCACGATGGTGTTGTCCAGGTCGAGGCGCCCGAGGGCGTCGAGGAGACGGCCGACCTGCGTGTCGACGAGGCGGACCGTCGCGTAGTAGGCGCGGATCAGGGTGCGTTTCGCTTTCGGAGAAAGATCGTCGTCGTGGAAGCGGCCGCGGATCGACTGAACCGCGGGCGTGGGGAGGTCGTCACGGTCGCCCTCCGGCACCGTCGGCGGGTCGACCGCAACCGGCGGCACCTTCTCGAAATAACTCGCCGGCGCCACGTACGGCGCGTGGGGTCGGTAGAAGCCCACGGCGAGGAAGAAGGGACGGGGGTCGTTCGCGTAGCGCTCCATCATGTGGATCGCCGCCGTCGTGCCGACGCCGTCGGTGTGCTCCCGGCCGTCGCTCTCGATCGACAGCCAGCGGCCGAGGACGGGCTCCACGGTCCGGATGCGATCGCCGACGTTTCGGTCCAGGCCCCGCGGGTTGATCCGCTCCTGCCAGGACGGGGCGTCGTCCTGGCCCGGCGTCCCGATGTCCGTCGGCACGCCCGCGTGGTAGACCTTCCCCACGCGGGCCGTGATGTAGCCCGCCCGCCGGAAGGACTGGGGCAGCGTCGTGACGCGGGGGATGCGCTCGCGGAAGTGCGGGCCGTTGCCGTGGACGCCGGTCTGAGTCGGGTAGAGGCCCGTCATGAAGGACGCGCGGCTGGGGTTGCAAAGCGCGTACTGGCAGTACGCCCGGTCGAACCGGACGCCGCGGTCCGCGAGGCGATCGACGTTCGGCGTCGCCAGCGGGTGGCCGTAACAGCCCAGGCTCATGTTCAGGTCGTCGGCGACGAGGAACAGGACGTTGGGCCTGTCCGCGAGGGTGGGGTGAGGAAAGGCCGCGGTGAGGACCAGAAAAAGCCACAGAGCGACGGTCGCGTGGGTCCACCGGTCCATCGGGCTCTCCTTGCAAGTGCGGCGAGGACCTCCGGCGCCGTCGGCGTCGCGTCGGCGAGCACCGGCCGACGCGTGCCAAGATACCCCTGGCCGGGGGAAGCCAATGCCGCGGCGAGCGAGGCCCCCTTCCGCGAGCCCGTCGAGCGGAGCCTCCGCGGGCGTCCGGGGGAGAGCTCACGGCTCGCCGCTCGTCTCGGGCCGGATGTTGTCCCCCGCCGCGCCACTCTGGAGATGGCGCGTGCTCACGGTGGTGTCGGTGAAGACGTTGTCGCTGACGACCACGCGCTCGCTCGGCCGTTCTCCGTGCACGATGGCGCCCGGACGAAGCCCGGTGAAGGTATTGCCCGAGACTGTCACGTCGCTCGTGCCGTCGAGGAAGAGGCCCGCGGCTTCGTTGGGATCTTCCTCGCGGTCGCTCTTCTTCCGCTTGGTCTCGCCGCCCACGTAGCTGTCCGAGAAGTTATTCCCGGTGATGGTGATGCGTCCGCTGTCGGGGCGGAGCGCCACCGCGTGGTTCTTCACGATGGTGAAGGTATTGCCGGTGATCGCGCAGCCGTGGGCGTCGCGGACGTCGATGCCCCCGCCGAGCTCGTGGGCGATGACGTTGGCGCTGAGGGTCACCCCGTAGCAGTCGCGGTCGAGGATGATGGCGGTGTCCTGGCACTCCTCGATCATGTTTCCGCTGATGACGGAGCCGTACGTGTTCTCCACGACCACGCCGTGGCGAAGGTGGTCGTCGAGCTTGTTGCCGCTCATGGTGAGGTTGAAGCTGTCGATGCACCGCACGGCGTCGCGGTTCTTCTCGAAGGTATTGCCGTCGACCACGCTGTCGTGGCAGCCGAGGAGGTTCAGCCCGGCGCCCTTGTTGGAGGTGATCTGGTTGTCGGTGATGCGGGGGTTCTCGTAGCAGTGGTCGAGGCGAACGCCGTCGCCGCCGTGGCCTCGGATGGTGGCCTCGTGGATGAGGAGGAAGTTGATCCGCTTGGCCACGATGCCGGCGCCGCTCCGCTCGTTGCCGGTCAGCCGCAGATTGCGGACGTGGACCCGCGGCAGCTCCGTCTCCCGGCTGTCGTTGTAGTCGGGGTGGACGAGCACGAGGGCGGGCTCGCCGTCCTCGTTGATGTTCTTGACGTGGGTCGCGGGACCGGCGCCCCGGATCGTCGTATCGGGGGTGGTCACCTTCAGCGGCCGGTCGACGCGGTACGTGCCCGGCGGAATGCGAACCACGCCGCCTTCCGCGGGCACCGCGTCGACGGCGGCGTGGAGGCTGTCGTACCGGTCGGCGTCGATCGTGGCCGGCTCGGCGCGGAGAGCGCCGCCGGCGAGGAGCGTGAGGAGGAGCGGCACGAGGGATCTCGCCTTCATCTCGGTTTCCTTGGTTGGGGCCCGAGCGGTCGGATCGTTTCCTACCGATCGCGACAGTGTCACGGAAAATCGCACCGGCAGCGCTTCGCCGGTGCACACGCCCACGACCGGCTCAGAACGTAATCGGTCGTCCGCGGAGGTGCAATCACCTCGCCGCGTCGGTCCAATCACAACGGCCCGCGTCGACGGGCGGCTTCTTGACGGTCGCTGGCGCCGCGAGGTAGCCTTCGTCCTTTTCGAGAGGCTCTCTATGACCCGCGCTGTCCTTCGTCGCCTCTTTTTCGTGGGGCTGCTCGCCTGTCTGGCCCTTGGTGTGCCGCCACTCGCCGCCGCGGAGGACCGCCCGCCGAACATCGTGCTGATCTTCGCCGACGATGCCGGCTACGCGGACTTCGGCTTCCAGGGCAGCGAGCAGTTTCGCACGCCCCGGCTCGATGCGCTCGCGGAGCGTGGGCTTCGCTTCACCAACGCCTACGTCATGTCGCCGGGGTGCGGCCCGTCGCGGGCGGCGTTGATGACCGGCCGGTATCCCCAGGAGTACGGCTACACCTGGAACAACGTGCCCGGCTCCATGGCGTCGGCGAGCAAGCTGCTCGGCAAGGAGATGGGCCTCCCGCCCGAGCAGACCACCATCGCCGAAGCGCTCGACCCGCTGGGCTACCGGAGCATGGCGATCGGCAAGTGGCACCTCGGCGGCGCGGACCGATACCACCCGACGAAACAGGGCTTCGACGCCTTCTACGGCTTCCGCGGCGGCGCCCGCCGCTACTTCCCGTACAAGGAGCCGGGCCCCCACTCGCTCCGGGGCATCGAGCGGGGCTTCGAGAACTACGTGGAGCCCGAGGAATACACGACGGACGCCTTCGGCCGCGAGGCGTGTCGGTTCATCCGGAAGAACCAGGACCGGCCCTTTTTCGTCTACCTCTCCTTCAACGCGGTCCACGGGCCGCTGCACGCGAAGGAAGAAGACCTCGCCCGCTTCCCGTCGCTCGAGGGCAAGCGGAAGAAGCTCGCGGCGATGACGTGGGCCATGGACCGGGCCGTGGGCAAGGTCCTCGACGAGCTCGATCGCCTCGGCCTGCGGGAGAACACGATGGTCGTCTTCACCAACGACAACGGCGGGGCGGTCGGGACGAGCGCTCGGAACGACCCTCTCTCCGGCGCCAAGGGGACGCTCCTCGAGGGCGGCATTCGCGTGCCGTGGCTGATGCACTGGCCGGGCCGTTGGGAGGGAGGAAAGGACGTCGGCTCGATCGTGAGCACGCTCGATCTCCTGCCCACATTCGTCTCCGCGGCGAACGGTGACCTGTCGAACCATCCCGAGGTGGACGGCCTTCCCCTCGACCGCTATCTGTCCAAGCCGCCGGCGAAGCGGCCCACCCGCTCGCTCTACTGGCGGGAGGGACCGATGTTCGCCGTGCGAAGAGGGAACATGAAGCTGCTCGACTTCCCCGACCGCCCGGCCATGCTCTTCGACCTCTCGCAGGACATCTCCGAGACGAACGACCTCGCCTGGGAGCAGCGGAAGACCCTTCGGAAGCTGCACAAGGATCTTTACGAGTGGCGGAAGACTCACGCCCGTCCGCTGTGGATGTTCAAGCCGAAGCACGACTTCGGCGAGGTGCAGCGTGCGTACAACCACTGGCCCATCACGGACTGAGCACGTGTGGGAGGATCGCTTCGGGCTTCCCCCTGCCGCGGCGGGTCGGCGTCGGCCTGTTCCGCCGGACCACACGCCGACATCGCCTGCTTCGGCCTCCTTGCCAGCCGCGGCCTCGCGACGGGCTCGGCCCGACGACTCCAGTCTCCCAGACGTGCCGACCCGAGCGGACCGCGGAAGTCATCGAGGGGTAGCTGTGTCCCGGAAGAGGCGAACCCGTTGGACGGTTGTGCTGCTCGCCGCGTTCCTGGTCGCGGGCGTGGGTTGCAAGAAGCAGGTGGTAAAAAAAGAGGGGCTCGTCCACCTCAAGGCGGCCAAAGAGGAGAGAGGCCCGGCCAACCCTCGTGAGAAGCGTCCGCGGCCCCTCGGAGCGCCGCAAAGTTCCTCCGAACAGACGTCGACGTCGAGCTCTTCCGGCGGCGACGGAGGGGGCGGGCCGACGTGGGCGTTCGCGTTGCGGCGCTTCCAGGGCTCGGGCCATCGTCGGCGGGCGACCGCGGCCAAGCGTCGGATCCGCCGCCGCACGGACCTGACGAACGTCTGGGTCCGGAGCGGCCCTGACGAGAGCCTCGTGTACCAGGGCCGCTACCAGGGCCCGGGCACCGAGGCGGCGAAGCGGGTGCGGAGACGGCTCGACCGACTCGAGCAGAGCCGGGCCATCCGCAGCAACGTGCTCCTGGCGCCGGTGCGCCCGGCGGACGAGGAGATGGGTCAGTACGACCTCCGCCGGGCGGCGAGCCGGGGGCGCTACACGCTGCAGATCGGCTTCTACGAGGGGGAGGGACGGAAACAGGCGGCGGAGAAGAAGGCCCGGCGGCTGCGGGAGGAGGGCACGCCCGCGTTCTACCACCACGGGCCGAAGCGGTCCGTGGTGACGGTGGGCGTCTTCGGGGAGGAGGCGGTGACCCGCACGCCGGACGGCAAGCAGTACAGCTCGCGGGTCAAGGCGCTGCGAAAGCGCTTTCCATGGAACCGCGCCAACGGCGAGGTCACCGTCGCGAAGCTGAAAAGCGGGAAGAAGGTGAAGCAGCCGAGCTTTCTCGTCCGCATCCCCGAGACGGACACGAGCTGAGAGGCGTCCGCCACGTCTGCGGCGGGAGGTGCGGGTTGATCTTCGGGTGCGGTCGCCTATTGTCTTTTTTTCTGCGGACGTGGCGGAATTGGCAGACGCGCTAGGTTCAGGTCCTAGTGGCCCGCAAAGGGCCGTGGAGGTTCGAGTCCTCCCGTCCGCACTTGCAGCCGTGCCTCCCGGCACGGCTGCTGTCGTATGGGGACCCCGATGAGCGAGCCGACCGCGTTTCAGACGGGGGATCGTGTGCGCCACGCCAAGCGGCCCGA
>CAZQQP010000095.1:6544-11100 GCA_964595475.1 uncultured Planctomycetaceae bacterium
AGTGGGGTGTGGGTGTGGTGGACCACGTGGAGACGGTGCAGCGAGGCGGCCAGTCGGCTCAGCGGCTCACGATCAGCTTCGAGCACCGCGGGCGGGCCACGCTGGATACGAGCGTGGCGGAGGTCGTCCCCGCGGACCAGTTCTCGCCGGCCGACGGCGGCGAGCGGGGCAGCGGGTGGCTCGGCTCGCTGGAGCAGGCGCCGACCGCGGAGAAGCTCGCGAGCCTTCCCGACGCGGCGACGGACCCGCTGCGGCCGCTGAGCCAGCGTCTGGAGGCCACGCTGGATCTCTACCGCTTCACGAACCGGCCGCGGGACGTCATCGAGTGGGCCGTGGCATGGACCGGGCTGAGCGACCCCATGTCCCGCTACAGCCGCGACGACCTCGACCAGGCCTACCAGGCGTTCGCCCGACAGCGGGACGCTCAGCTCCGACAGCTCGTCGCGGCGCTCCGCCAAGCGGGCAAGGAGGACGTGCTCCGCAGCGCCGTCGAGCGCGCCTCGGCCGCGGGGAAGAAGGCGCTTCGTGAGAAGATGGAGGAGATCGGATAAGATGGCAAGCTTGTGCGGTCCTTCCTCGGAGCCTCCCATGCATCGCGCCATCGCGCTGACGGTCCTGCCCACGGCACTCGCGGCGACGGCGGTCGCCGGCGACGAGATCTCTCGCCACACGCCCTCGCAGAAGGTGGAGTGCGAGGCGGTCGCTTCCACCCTCGAGGCGCTCCCGCGGGGCGACGGCGACGGGAAGGTGACCGACGACGAGGTCGGCCCGGACGGCTGGCGGCTCAGCCGCTTCGGGACGAGCGTGGTCACGGTCGCTTATCGCTTGGACCGCAACGACACGCCCGAGGATCCCACGGACGACTTCTACGCCGTCACGGCCGGGCGGAGCGGAACGGGCGCGAACGAGAAAATCGTCAACGCATACCCGGCCGAGCTGGACCGCGAGCAGTCGCCGGTCCGCGGGCTCCGGGACCGACCGGAACGGTTCTGGTACAGCGCGGCGAACCTCGAGGTGCCGAAGCGAACGCTGCCGGACGCCCTCACTTTCGAGGGCGAGGAAGCGAAGCTCGTCTTGACGGGCACGCGAACCACCCGCCCGCGTGCCTTTCGCTTTCCCGGACGGGGCATCGGGCGCGTTGCCGTGACGCTGCGGGACCCCGACGGCGACGGGGTGTACACGGGCTGCGGGAAGAGCCCCGTGCTGAACGCCCACGCCCTTCGCGTGGGGACGAAGAAGAAGGGCGAGCTCCTCCAGCGCGCCTTCGTGAAGGTCCACGCCGCCGTCAACGACGCGGGACGGGTCGAGTTCCTCGAGCACACCGAGATCAGCGTCTTCAAGACAAAGTAAAAGCGGAGGTCCCCCATGCCGACTTGGTTGCGAGCGGCACTGTCGGGTGCGTGGGTTGTTCTGCTCACGACGGTCGCGGCCGGCGGGACGTCGGCGTTCACGGAGGAGACGTCGCTGACGCTTCGGGAGAGCGGCGACGCCTCGCCGACGTCGGACGCGGACCCCTTTGCAAAGGGAGAGTGGGTCTTCACGTTCTACGGCTCGGGTAGCGTCGGGGAGAGCGACGGGTCCGCGTACCTTGCCCACGCCGGCGTCGGGTACCACATCCTGGAGGCCTTTTCCGTGAACCTCGAGGGCTTCGGCGGGTTCCTCGACGTCAGCGGCGGGGAAGAGGACAGCGTGGCGGAAGGGTTGGACCTGATCCTCCGGTGGCACTTCTTCCGAGGGTCCCGGTGGAGCGCCTACGTCGACGGGGGTGCGGGCCTCATCTGGAGCGAGAATCCCTTTCCACCCGGTGGGACGCACCAGAACTTCACGCCGCAGGGAGGAGCCGGAATCACGGTGGACCTCGGCGAGCGGGTGGACCTGATGACGGGCGCCCGGTTGTTCCACCTCTCCAATGCCTCCAAGAGCGGCGAGGACGACAACCCCGGCCACAACGCGCTGATGTATTACGCCGGCGTGATGATCCCCTTTTAGCGCATGGAGGGACCGGACGGTGCCCGCCGCTCCGACGTCGGCCGGCGAGAGATCGGAGGGTCCGCATGACGACCGATCGAGCGGAGAGCCGTCGCGGGAGAGCCTTTCCCTCCGGCCCACGCGGCCCGCTCATCCGCGGCGGGTGGGTCGTGATATGGGGTCTCGTCGCCTTGCTCACGCCCGCCGTCCTCGCCGAGCGGCCGAACGTCGTGCTCGTCATGACCGACAACCAGGGCTACGGCGACCTGGGGTTCACCGGCAATCCGGTCGTGGAGACGCCGCGTATCGACGCGATGGCCCGTCGCTCCGCGCGGATGAGCCGCTTCTACGTCCAGCCCGTGTGCTCGCCGACCCGCGCCTGCCTGATGACGGGCCGCTACAACTATCGCACACGGGTGGTCGATACCTTTCTCGGCCGGGCGCTGATGGAGCCGAAGGAGGTGACGGTCGCGGAGGCCCTCGCCGCCGCGGGCTACGCGACCGGCATCTTCGGAAAGTGGCATCTCGGCGACAATTACCCGATGCGGCCCCAGGACCAGGGCTTCGGGACGACGCTGGTCCTCCGCGGCGGCGGCTTCGACCAGCCCGCGGAGCCGCCGGAGAACAACGGGCGATACACCGATCCCATTCTCTTCCGCAACGGGGAGAAGGTTCGGACGGAGGGCTACTGCACGGACGTCTTCTTCCGGGAGGGCATCGCGTGGATGAAGGAGGCGGTGCAGGCCGATCGGCCGTTCTTCCTCTACCTTCCCACCAATACGGTCCACCGCCCCTGGGACGACGTGCCCGAGGCGCTGTACCGCAAGTACAAGAACAAGGACCTCACGCCCGTGCTTCCGGACGACCTCCCCGACGGGCGCGTCGCCGAGGCCGCGGACAACGTGGCGCGGATCTACGCGATGGTGGAGAACATCGACCGGAACATGGGGCGGTTGTTCGAGGCGTTGAAGGCGGCCGGCGTCTACGAGAACACGCTCGTGATCTTCATGATGGACAACGGGCCGAACACCCGTCGGTATACGGGTCGCTTCCGCGGGAAGATGCTCCAGGTCTATGAAGGCGGCATCCGCTCCGTCTTTTTCGCCCACTGGCCCGCGGCCTTGGACGCGGGGGAGACCTCCGACCGCATCGCCGCCCACATCGACGTGATGCCCACGATCCTCGACGCCTGCGGCGTCCGCCCGCCCGACGGCGTCGCCCTCGACGGTCGGAGCTTGCTTCCGCTGCTCGAGGGCAAGCCCGTCGACTGGCCGGAACGGACGCTGTTCATCCAGAGCCATCGGGGCGACCGCCCCGTGCGGTATCACAACATGGCGGCGATCGGCCCGCGGTGGAAGCTCCTCCGGAGCAGCGGCTTTCGTCGGAAGACACCGCCGGAGGGCGAGCCGAGCTTCGAGCTGTACGACATCCCCAACGATCCCGGGGAGACCGAGGATCTCTCGGAGGAGCGGCCGGAAGTGGTCGACCGCCTCCGCAAGCGGTACGACCGGTGGTTCGAGGACGTCTCGAGCACGCGGCCGAACAACTACACGCCGCCGCGAATCTACATCGGCACGGAGCACGAGCATCCGGTCACCCTGACGCGACAGGACTGGCAGAACGTCCGCGGGAAGACGGGGCCGAGGTCCATCGGCTACTGGCGTCTCCACGTCGCACAGGGGCGGGCGTACGACATCCGGTTGCGGTTTCCGTCGCGGGGGAGTCGCGGGACGGCCGAGCTACGGATCGCGGGCCGCACGCTGGAGAAGTCCTACGCCGCCTCCGCGACATCTGTTACGTTTTCCGACGTTCGGCTCGATACGGGGAATGTCCGCCTTCACCCCGTGCTCCACGAGGGGAAGAAGAAGCGAGGGGCGTACCAGGTCGACGTGATGTGGAAGTAGGCGAGGCCGGCTCGTGAATTCAGCCGAGCTTGCGGAGCGCTCGGC
This sequence comes from uncultured Planctomycetaceae bacterium, assembly GCA_964595475.1. Taxonomy (GTDB): domain Bacteria; phylum Planctomycetota; class Phycisphaerae; order Phycisphaerales; family Zrk34; genus CAZQQP01. The sequence goes on from CAZQQP010000095.1 coordinate 10,462, forward strand.
TGCGACAGGGAGACGCGAATCCGGGTGGCACCGCTCGTCGTCCCGGCGGGTCGCTTCAAGACGGACAGGAAATCATCCCCGGCAACGCCTGGACCCGTCGCGGTAACTCCTTCCCCTGTCGGCCACTGGCAGGCGAGCTGCCAGTGGCACCCACGAGCGGATCCGCGCGACCGCCAGGAACACACGCTGAGGCCGCAGAGGGCGACACTGGCTTGTTCACAGTGTTGCGTACCACCCGACGAAGAGGACGACGGCAACCCTGCGTTGGTTCACGGCCGTGTTTGGCACGGGCAAGCCCGTCCGGGGGCTTGCCCGTGCTGGTGGTTGGGTGGCACCCGCACCCCTGAACTGACGACTTTCTCCGCTCGCATCCGTCGTCGTGAGCGTGACTCACCGCTCCACGGACGCCTTCTTCCAGCGGGTGCTCCCGTGTGTCTTGGGGTCGGTCGTCCTCTCGGCCCACCGCTCCCTTACGGTCGCGGCTCGTTCCGGGCGACGTCAGACGAGCTCCTTGATGAGCCCGCGGTCGCCGAGGACGTACTGGGGTCGGCCCGTGTTGTCCTTGAACTTCTGGGAGGCGTCGATGCCAAGGTGGCGGTAGACCATCGCCAGGACGTTCTCCGGGCGATATGGCGCCTC
>CAZQQP010000095.1:11110-14364 GCA_964595475.1 uncultured Planctomycetaceae bacterium
CTCCTGTCCCTTCGCGTCCGACGCCCCGACGACCGTGCCGCCCGGGAGGCCCCCGCCCGCAAGGACCCCGCTCATCACCCGTCCCCAGTGGTCGCGGCCCGGCTCGTTCCCACGGTTGTTCATCTTGGGGGTTCGCCCGAACTCACCCATGGCCACCACGAGGACGTCCCGGTCGAGGCCCCGCTCGTGGAGATCTCGGACCAGCGCGGCCATGCCCTGGTCGAAGCGGGAGTGGCGGTTGTTGAAGCTGTCCACGAGATTGCCGTGGTCGTCCCACCCGCCGTTGCGGACCGTCACGAAGGTGACGCCCGCCTCGACGAGGCGGCGGGCGAGGAGCATGCTCTGCCCCTCGCGGTTCATGCCGTAGCGCTCGCGGATCTTCCGCGGCTCCCGCTCGATGTCGAAGGCCCGCTGGGCCCGCTCGCCCGTGACCAGGTCGAGGGCCTGCTCGTTGAACGAGTCCATCGCCTCCGCCACGTCCTTCTCGTCCGCCACGCGACGGGCCTTGTCGAGCTCCGAAAGAAGGGTCTTCCGGTCCTGCAAGCGGCGGGCGTCCAGGTCGCCCGGCGTCTGCAGGTTCCGCACACGGAAGTTGTCGCTCGCCGGGTTGCCGCCCGTTTCGAACGGGTTGTAGCCAGCTCCCAGGTACGCGGCGTTGCCGTAGCGGCTCGCCCGCGTCGCACCGACGTAGGCCGGGAGCCCCTCGGCGTTGGGACCGTTCAGCATGGAGGCGTAGGAGCCGGCGGCGGGCATCTCATTCTCCCGCGCCCGGCCGTTCTCCAGGTAGTAGCCGGTCTGGATCAGGTGCTGGGAGGTGCGGTGGCCGCGGGAGTCGTGGTGGAGCGAGCGGATCACCGCGAGCTTGTCCATCACCTTGGCTTGCTCCGCCATCGCCTGGCTGAGGTGCACGCCCGGGACGTTCGTGGCGGTGGGGGAGAACGGCCCGCGATACTCCGGAGGCGCTTCCGGCTTCGGATCGTAGGTCTCAATGTGCGACGGCCCGCCGGTCATCTCCACGAAGATCACCGCGGGACCCGGCGTGCCGGACGTCGGCTTCGCCGCCTGGGCGCGGAGGCGGAGAAAGTCCGAAAGGCTCAGCCCGCCGAGGCCGAGAAAGCCCGCCTTGAGAAACTCCCGACGCTTGACGCCGTCACAGCAAGAGAAGGGACTGCCAGTCAGCCGGAACATGTCGGACCTCCAAAAAAGGCTCCACACCGCTTGCTTCCGTCTCGGAGCGATTGTCGCCGGTGGGATTCACGAATTGTGCTCCCTGATGGCATCCTCCGTCAAGCGCCGCCATGCCCCCTTGCGGATGGGGGAAGCCGATCGGTTGCAGCCGGTGGGGAAACCACGACAATCGGGTCTTCTCGACCCCTGCCCAAGAAAGGTGGACCGCATGCGAAAGCACGCGCTGTGGACCGCGTCCGTGATGGTCGTCAGCCTCTGCGCCGGGCTCGTGCGGGCGGAGGGGTCGGTCGAGCTCACCGGTGCGATCGCCGACCCCGAGCGTCAGCAGGACTTCCCGTCCGTGGCGCTCGGCCCGGGCGGCGAGCCGTGGGTCGCCTATGTCGCCTTCGACGGTCGCCGGGACCGGCTGATGCTCGGGAGGAAGCGCGGCGACGGGATGGCGACCGTCGGGACGCTCGCGGGACCGGGCTGGATCCACCACCCGCGGCTCGCTCGCGACGGATCCGGGACACTGTGGGCCGTCTGGTCGCAGCGGAGCGGAGCCGGGACGTGGGAGCTCCTCGCCCGTCGCGTCGAGAACGGAGAGCCCGCGGAGCGGACGGTCACGCTCGCCGGCGGAAAGGGGAGCCACGTCTTCGCGGACGCGGCGCGGGATCGACGGGGGAGGGTCTGGGTGGTCTGGCAGTCCTTCCGCGGCGGAAACAGCGACGTCTACCTCCGGCGGCTCGACCCGGCGGCGAACACGTGGTCCGAGGCCGTGCGGGTCAGCGACGGAACGGGCGGCGGCGCGTGGATGCCCCGTCTCGCGTTTGGGAAGGCGGACGAAGCGTGGGTGGTCTTCGACGAAGCGGTGGACCGCGAGTTCGACGTGAAGGTGGCCGTGGTCCAGCCGAGCGGGGAGAAGACCATTTTCCCCGTCGCGGCGTCGGACGCGTACCAGGGAGCCGCCGCCATCGCGGCCACGCCCGACGGCACGGGCTTCTACGTCGCGTGGGAGCGGGGCCACAAGCGGTGGGGGAAGGACGCCCGGGGAACCAACTGGGGCGCCTCCCGCCGGTTCGCGCTCAATACGGACAAGCATCTCGAGAGCGCCTACGTCGACGCCGGTTCCAAGGAGGTGCGTCGCCTTCCGTGCGCCAAGCCCGTCGTGGCGTCGGTGGCGGGCGTCGGAAAGCAGGTGCGACGCCTCGCCGTCAACCGGCCGACCATCGGTGTCGACGGCGACGGACGGCCGTGGATGGCGTGTCGATACGCCATCGCCAAGGGCGGGTGGGGCAAGAACCGATACTGGCGGACGGTGCTCACCCGCTACGACCCGGAGAAGGACCAGTGGTCGGCACCCGTCGAGCTGCCCAAGAGCACGCTGAGCCAGGACCGGGTCTGCGAGCTCGTCCGCGGCCGCAACGGAAAACTCTGGGCGGCGTGGCCGTCGGACCGGCGGAACACCAGCGATCCCGGCATGGCCGGTGTCTACGTCGCTCGCGTGGGGGCGGGCTCCGTGTCCTACCCGAAGGAGGCGCCGACCTTTCCGGACCCGGAGCTCGGGCCGAGACAGGACCCCGCGAAGAACACGCCGCTGCGGCCGCGGGACGATCGCCACACGGTCCGCTTCGGGGAGAAGACCTACCGGCTGTACTGGGGCGACTTCCACCGCCACACCGATCTCTCGGCGGACCAGACGATCTGGGACGGCTCCGTGGTGGAGCAGTTCCGATACGCGTACGAGGTGGGCGCCCTCGACTTCCTCGGCACGTCGGACCACACGGACATCGGGCCGGGCCACTACACCAATTACGAGTGGTGGCGCACGCAGAAGCTCGCGAGCGTCTTCCAGAACGCGGGCCACTTTCTCGGCTTCTTCGCCTACGAGCGGGAGCAGTCGTGGCCGTGGGGCCACCGGAACGTGGTCTTCGCGGAGCCGGGCGGTCCCGTGGTCTACATCGACCGGAGCACGTATCGAGCGTCGCGCTGGGCCGAGCGGTATCCCGTCGGCGACGGCGGAGAGGAGATCCCGCCGCAACAACTCTGGGAGATCCTCGGCTCGACGGGAAAGCCCGTCACCGTCC
>CAZQQP010000096.1:0-14344 GCA_964595475.1 uncultured Planctomycetaceae bacterium
TCCTGACGACGGCGATCGGCATCGCCGTGGCGCTCGAGCAGTTCATCCTCGCGGTGGGCGTGACCTTCCTGACGCTGGTGGTCCTCTTCGGCGTCCGCTTGGTCGGCAAGCGGCTGCGGCGATGGGGGGTCCACCCCAACGACGGGGAGCAGAGCAACGATATGTAGAGGTCACGGCCACAGCGACAGCCCCTCGTAGGCGGCGGTGCACCGGATGCCGTGGGGCGTCAGCCGCTCGCGGGCCTCCGCCTCGAGGCGGGCGAGCGTGTCGTCGTCGCGGTCGGGGTGGTGGTGGAACAGCACGAGGTGGCCGACGCCCGCCTCGACCGCGAGGTCGCAGGTCTCCCGGATGGTGCTGTGGCCGCGGCCCTGCATCGCGGGCATCTCCACGTCGAGGTAGTGGGCGTCGTGACAGACCACGTCCGCAGAGTCGCAGAAGGCGGCGACGTCCTCCCAGCGGGCCGTCGCGGAGGCCGGCGGTGACAACTCGTTGTCCGGAATGTAGACGAAGGAGCGGCCTCGGCTGGTGATGCGGTAGCCGAAGGCGCCGCCGGGGTGGTTCACGGCCATCGACCGAATGTCGAAGCCGTGGCGGCGGAGGTGCTCGAGCGGCCGCTCGATCCGTCGCCAGTCGGAGGGGAGCGCGTCGGCGTGGACCGGGAACGTGAGCCCGTCCATCAGCTCCGCGGAGGACCAGCGGGAGGCGCCGTCTCCGTAGTCGAGCAGGTCGATCCTCCGTTGCGGCTTGTGCAGCACCTCGAAGAAGGGGAAGCCCTGCGTGTGGTCCGTGTGGCGGTGGGTGAAGAGCACGAAGATGGACTGGTCCGACTCGAGAAGGCTTCGGCCGAGCAGACGAATGCCCGTCCCCGCGTCGAGCACGAGCACGCAGCCGTCCACCGCGACGCTCACACAGGACGTGTTCCCACCATACCGGTGGGTCGCCCAACCGGGCACGGGTATCGAGCCGCGGACTCCCCAGAACGTGACTTCCATCGACTCCCGGCGAAATGCGTCCACACTCGTTCGTCGGGCCGGCCGGGAGCCCCCCATCAAGCCGGCTCCGTCGGGCCCGCCGGGCCCGAAGCGACCATCCTAGCTCTTGCACCGCTCGGCGCCCATGCGGCGAGGGAGCGTCACGCTATGGGCCCGCCTTCTCCGACGAGACGAACCGCTTGCCCTCCGTTCGCAGCCGGATGCGGAGGAGATAGCGGTCCGCGGTGACGTACAACGTCGAGCCGTCGTCGCCGAAGGCGCAGTTGGACGTCGCCTGTGTGGTGCGGATCGTCCCGAGGTGCGTGCCGTCCGGGGCGAGGACGAGGACGCCGCCGGGGCCGGTCGCGAAGAGGCGTCCCTTCCTGTCGATCGCGAGCCCGTCGGGCAAGCCCTTTCGCTGGTCGACCCACTTCGTCGCGTCGAAGAAGACGCGACCGTTGTGGATCGTCCCGTCGTCCTTCACGTCGTACGCCATCCAGACGGCGCGGTCGGGATCGGAGTTGGCGACGTAGAGCGTCTTCCCGTCGGGAGAGAGGCCGATGCCGTTGGGACGGGAAAGCGCCTTGGTCAGCAGCGTCGGCTCGCCCCCTTGCGGCAGGCGGTACACGCCCTGGAAGGGAAGCTCCTTGGCCGGGTCGTCCACGCCCTCCTCGAGGCCGTAGGGCGGGTCCGTGAAGTACAAGGCGCCGTCCGCGGCGTAGGTGGCGTCGTTGGGGCTGTTGAGCCGCTTGCCGTGGTAGGCCCCGACCAGGCTGGTGAAGCGGGGCGACGGGTCGCTCAGCGGCGCCTCCATCCGGGCGATGCGACGGTCGCCGTGCTGACAGAGGACGAGGCGCCCCTCGGGACCGAGCAGGAGGCCGTTGGCGCCTTTCTCGCCGCCGCGGGGGGCGTCGCCCGTGTAGCCCGACGGCTTCAGGTACAGCTCCTTTCCTTCCCCTTCTTCCCACTTGTACACGGCGTTGCGGGGGATGTCGGAGAAGAGCACCCACCCCTCGCTCGGCACCCAGAGCGGCCCCTCGGTCCACTCGTGGCCGTCGGCGAGGACCTCCAGCGACGCGTCGGGGGAGACCACGCGGTCGAGCCGTGGGTCGGCACGGTCCACCCGTCCGATCCTCTCCTCCGCGGCGGCGGGGAGCGTCGCCGCCGCCAGGGCCGCCCACGCCACGAGGCTCCGGCGTGCGAATTGACCCATCGAGGTGCCTTTCTAACGCAGCGGAAGAACCACGGCGAGCACCGCCGTCGTGACCATCCCCGTCGCCCCGAGGATGGCGAGCAGCGGCGTCCACGACTTCAGCGACTCCAGCTCCGTCAGCCCGCCCATCTTGGTGAAGATCCAGAAGCCGCTGTCGTTCATCCACGACCCGACCAGCGAGCCGCTGCCGATGGCCGTCGCGAGGTAGACGGGGTGGAACCCGAGCGTGGCGTCCGAGACCATCGCCGCGAGCATGCCGGAGGTGGTGATCATCGCCACGGTGCTCGATCCCTGGGCGACCTTGACGAGGCACGCCACCCCGAAGGCCATGGCGAGCATCAGCGCTCCCGACGCCGCCTCGGCGCCGAAGAGGCCCTTGATCGCCTCTCCCACCTGCGCCGCCTCCAGCATCGCGCCGAAGGCGCCGCCCGCGGCCGTGATCAGAATGATCAGCCCGCCGCTCATCAGCCCGCTCTCCACGAGCTGAGCCAACCCGGCCCGGCCCGGCCGTCGCTGGCGCCAGTAGACGATTAAGGCGACGGCCGCGGCGAGGAGCAGCGCGAGGTTGGCGTTCCCCGCGATGCCGCTGAGCCACGCCGCCCGCCGGCGGGGCGTCCACCAGCGGTGGGCTTTCACCCCGGGATAGGCCTCCTCGAGGAGGAAGCGGTTTCGCCGCTCCCGCTCCGCCAGCGCCATCTCCCGAGGGTCCTTCCGCACGAGCTCCTTCGCGGCGGAGGGCAGGGAGACGTCCGCGAACGCCGCCTCGTCATGGAAGGCGGGCGACGCGAGCACGTGCCGGTTGAGGGCGTCGACGACGGAACGGCGTTGCGAGGTCTCGAGCCGCCCCTCGCTCACGAGCGTGGACCACGTCTTCTCCGGCAGCGTCGCCTTCAGCCGGTCGGCCGGACTCGGCCCTTCCCGCGCCGCCTGCTCGCGGAGCCGGGTGCGCCAGCCCGGCCAGTCCGTGATGTCCCCCACCGACAGACGGGCCTTGTGCTCCGCGTCCGCGTAGGTCTCCAAGACCGTGTGGCTCGAGATGAGGACCACCGGGAGGAGCACGGGGAGGAGGGCGAGCCCGATGCTCGGCAGCTTCTCGTCGGGGAGCGGCTCCGCGGCCGCGGAGCCCTCCCCGATGTCCCGCAGCGGGACGTCCATCCGCCGGTCGAGCCAGCCGGCGTAGAGCATGCCCACCATCGCCGACGGCACGGCCGCGACGGCGCCGACGAGGATCATGAGGCCGAGGTCCACGCCGAGGTTGCTCGCGATCACCAGCGGGCCGGGCGTGGGCGGGACGAGGGTGTGGGTGATCGCCCCGCCCGCCGCGATCGCCATCAGGAACTTGAGGTAGCTGTGGCCCACCCGCTTGTACATGGAGCGGGCGAGCGGGACGAGGAGGTAGAAGACCGTGTCGAAGAAGACGGGCACGGAGAGGACGAAGCCGGCGCCCATCAGCGAGGTGCCGCCGCGTTTCTCCCCGAGCGCCGAGAGGAACGCCCGGACCACGCGGTCCGCCGCGCCGCTGTCCATCATGGCCCGGCCGATGACGGCGGCGAGCGCGATGACGATGCCGATCTCCGCCGCGGTGCCTCCGAAGGCCTCCGCCACCCGCGGGATCTTCTCGGACCACTCCCCGGGCGCCATGAGGCTGACCACCAGGGCGGCCGTGATCAGCGCCAGAAAGGCGTTGAGGCGGGCCCCGACGATCAGGCCGAGCACCGTCAGGACACCCACCGCGACGATCGCCAGCGGGTAGAGATGCTCACCCAAGGCGAGGTCCTCGTGTCTGGCGCGTGCCGGCGGAAGTCATCCTGTCGATTCCGATCATGCGCGCCACCTCGACGTCATCAAGCACTGGCAGACAAGCTGCCCGTGGCACCCAGCTCATCGGGCACTGCCAGGCGAGCTGGCCATGCCACCCGGCGCGGAACGTCACGACGGAGGGTGAAGCTAACCGCTCCGTGAGACGGCCGCAACCGCCCCGCGGCGGCGAGGCGGGAGACGGTGGCTACGATGGGCGATTTTGGTGAAACCGGACTAACCTCCATGCGGGACCCACGGCTCGACAAGCTCGCCCAGGTGCTCACCGACTACTCGACCCAGGTGCAAGCGGGCGACGTGGTGCGTCTCCGCGGCGCCCCCGTCGCCACGCCGCTGCTCGAGGCGCTGTACGAGGCGGTCCTCGACCGGGGCGCCCATCCACTCGTCCGCTGCGCCCCGGACGGCCTCCAGGAGCTGTTCTACCGACGGGCCGGCGACGCCCAGCTCCGCCACGTCTCGCCGGTCGCCCGACAGGAGATCGAGGCCATCGACGTGAACATCGGCATCTGGGCGGAGACGAACACCAAGCTCCTTTCGGGCGTGGACCCGCAACGCCAGGCGATCGCGTCCGCCGCCCGGCGGCCGCTGATGCAACGCTTCCTCGAGCGGGCGGCGAACGGCGAGCTGCGGTGGAGCGGCACGCTCTACCCGACCGCGGCGAGCGCCCAGGACGCGGAGATGTCGCTTCGCGACTACGAGGCCTTCGTCTTCGGCGCCGGCCACCTCGACGCGGACGATCCCGTCGCCGAGTGGCGGCGGGTGGAGGCGGAGCAGCAGAAGGCGGTCGACTATCTCCAGAACACGAAGGAGCTCCGCTTCCAAACGCCCGAGGGCACGGACCTGACGGTCAACGTCGAGGGCATGACGTGGATCAACTGCTGCGGGAAGGAGAACTTCCCCGACGGCGAGGTGTTCACGGGACCGAACCTCGACGCGCCCGACGGTGGGGTCAACGGCGTGGTCCGCTTCTCCTTCCCGGCGGTCCATCACGGCCGCGAGGTGGACGGCGTGACGCTGACTTTCGAGAAGGGACGCGTGGTGGATGCGCGGGCCACGAAGAACGAGGCCTTCCTCAAGGAGATGCTCGACCAGGACGACGGCGCCCGGTCGCTCGGGGAGATCGCCATCGGAACCAACCCGCAGATCACCCGCCACACGCGGAACACGCTCTTCGACGAGAAGATCGGGGGCACCTTTCACGCCGCGCTCGGGGCCGGCTATCCGGAGACGGGCAGTCGCAACGAGTCCGGCCTCCACTGGGACATGGTCTGCGATCTTCGAACCGGGGGAACCGTCCACGCGGACGGCACGCTCATCAGCCGCGACGGCCGGTTTCTCCTGGAGGGGTGGCCCGGCTCCCGCGGCTCCTGACATGGCGGGAGACCAGGCGGATCACCGCGCCGGCCGTTCGCTCCGGCGCTCCGCTCGCCTCGCTGAGCGCCCGCCACTACTCCCCAGTCGCGACCGCGGGCCGACCGATGTGACCCCACAGCTCCGCCGCGTGACCGCCGCCCCCGCCCATGGGAAGGACCAGGGCCGACCGCTTCCGCGCTACGGAGGCCTCGTGGGCCGTGCCCGGCCCGCCCTCGACCACGACGTAGACCTCCGCGAGCCGCCCGAGCACCTCGCGCCGCTCGGCCATGTCCTCGCCCGCGAACAGCGTGGTGCCGTAGTCCCACGGCCAGGCCCCGCGCGGCAAGACGTGGTAGACGAGCGACGGCTCGTTCCGCCCCCGCCGCGCGGCGTCGAAGGCCCGGCCGACGGCCTCCCCCACGCCGGGCACACCGCCTGTCAGGAGCACCAGCCCGTCCACCTCCGCGAGGCGGCGGCCGACCGCTCCGCAGAGCGAGGCGCTTCCGGTGTGCCAGAACGCGCTGCTGCCGAGGACCGCCAGACGCGGTCGGGCCGGAAGCGTCGCGGCGACTTCGGCGGCCTCTCGCTCGATTCGATCCATGGCGGATGGCTCGGGCAGTTGCTCGCCCCCGCGGGCCATCGTGAGCCCTGGCGGCGGCCCTCGTCGAATGCGCTTCCCCTGCTCCCCTGAACAATGGAGCGGAGAACGGCCGTCTCGCCGCTCCAAACGCCGCATCTCCGTTGACAGGGGACCCGGCTTTATGACAATGGCGAGACAGTCACACGTTCGGATTGTGTTCACCGTCGCCCGGCGCAAGCGGGTCGACGCGACGAAGCGAGGTCGGCATGGCACGGCCGCCGGCCGCTTCCGAAGGAGGATCCATGAATCTGTGGCAGCGATTCACCGCCCGGATGCAACCGACCGTCTTCCTGGGGTCGGCGGGTCTGGTGGTGGCGTTGGCCATCTACGGCGGAGTCTACACGGAGCACGCGGAGGACACCTTCGAGGAGGTCCGAGCCTTTCTGGTCGACAACTTCGGCTGGTTCTACATCCTCAGCGCCAGCGGCTTCTTCGTGTTCATTTGCGTCCTTCCGGTCACCCGTCTCGGCAACATCAAACTGGGGAAGGACGAGGACGAGCCGGAGTTCTCCCGCCTCGGCTGGTTCGCCATGCTCTTTTCCGCGGGCATGGGCATCGGCCTGCTGTTCTGGGCCGTGGCGGAGCCGATGAGCCACTGGGTCTCGCCGCCGAGGGGCGTGGAGCCCCGCTCCGACGAGGCCATGTGGCTGGCCATGCGGCTGACCTTCTACCACTGGGGCATCCATCCCTGGGCCATCTATGTCATTCTGGGCATCGGCATTGGGCTGATGCACTTCCGATACGACCTGCCGCTCGCCCCCCGCTCCATCTTCTACCCGCTGCTCCGCGAGCGCATCTACGGTCCGATCGGCCACGTGGTGGACATCCTTTGCACCGTCGGAACGCTCATCGGCGTCGCGGCCTCGCTGGGGCTCGGCTCGAAGCAGATCAACGCGGGACTGGACCGCCTTTTCCAGGTGGGCCTCACTCAGGAGGTTCGGCTCGCCATCATCGGAGCCATCACGGCCGTGGCCCTCGTCTCGGTGGTCAGCGGCATCCATCGGGGCATCCGCCGGCTGAGCGAGCTCAACCTGATCCTGATGGTCTTCCTCCTGCTGTTCGTCATCGTGACCGGGCCGACCTCGTATATTCCCGCGTTCTTCAGCAACAGCCTGGGGGAGTACTTACAGCACCTGCCGTCGATGTCGCTGTGGGTGCAAACCGGCGAGACGGAGTGGCAGGAGGCCTGGACCATCGGATACTGGGGCTGGTGGCTCGCGTGGGCGCCGTTCGTCGGGATTTTCGTGGCCCGGGTCAGCCGTGGCCGGACCGTGCGGGAGTTCATCCTCGGGGTGGTCCTCGCCCCGACCCTCGCGTCGTTCGTCTGGTTCGCCGCGAACAGCGGCACGGCGATGCACATCCAGCAGCAAGGCGAGGGAGACATCGCCTCGGTGGTCACGGACTCGGACGCGAGGCCCGGGGCCGCCGGCGGAGCCCCCTTCATGCCCGGCTTCACGCCGTGGCGCTCCGTCCCCGATCGGGCGGCCGAGGGCGAGGAGGCCCGCCCTTCCGAGGCGCTGCACGTGATGCTCGAGCACCTGCCGTGGGGCATGTTCACGGGCGTCATCGCTACGCTGCTGACCACCGTGTTCTTCATCACCAGCAGCGACTCGGGCTCGCTGGTGGACGACATGGTCACCAGCGGAGGACATCCCGATCCGCCTGTCTTGCAGCGCGTCTTCTGGGCCGTCAGCGAAGGAGCGATCGCGGCGGTCTTGCTGGTCACCGACGGCGTCGCCGCGCTGCGCACATCCGCCATCGCGATCGGCTTTCTGATGGGGATTCTGGTGATCTTCTGCTGTGTCGCCATCGTCCGGGCGCTGCGGGTGGACAGCGCGGCCGGCCCGTAGCCGCGAGTCGCCCGTCACCAGAACTTCACGGCCGCGGTCGCGACGGGCGAAACGACCGCCATCATCTCGGTCGGGTGGTGTCTCCCCACGCCCACACATCCCCGTCGGATCCGACGGATGCCCGCGGAACAGCTTGCTGACCGGAGCGTCACGCCTCCACCTGGGGCCGTCCCTCGGTGGGCCAGTCCACGTGGAAGTGCTTGCCCCGCGGGGCGTCCACTCGCTCGAAGGTGTGGGCGCCGAAGTAGTCCCGCTGGGCCTGGAGCAGGTTGGCGGGGAGGGTCTCGCTGCGGTAGCCGTCGTAGTAGGCGAGGGCGGACATGAACGCGGGCGCCGGGATGCCGTGGGCGGCGGCGAGGCCGACCACGCGGCGCCAGCTCTCCTGGCCGCGGTGGACCTGGTCCTTGAAATACGGGTCGAGGAGAAGATTGGGGAGGTCGGGCTCGTTCTTGTACGCCTCCGTGATCTTTTGGAGGAAGCGAGCCCGGATGATACAGCCGCCCCGCCAGATCCGGGCGATCTCCCCGAAATCCAGGGCCCAGCCGTACTCCTTCTGGGCCTGCCGCATCATCTGAAAGCCCTGGGCGTAGGCACAGAGCTTGGAGCAGTACAACGCCTCGCGAACCGCGTCGACGAGGCCGGTCGTGTCCTCCACCTCGCTTCGCTCGGGACCCTGGAGTCGCTCCGCCGCGTGGGTCCGTTCCTCCTTGAGCGCGGAGAGGCTCCTCGCGAACACCGCCTCGGCGATGGCGTTGGCGGGCACGCCCATCTCCAGCGCGTTCTGGGCGGTCCACCGTCCGGTGCCCTTCTGCCCCGCCGCGTCGAGGACGGCGTCCACGAAGGGGCGGCCCGGGTCGACGGGGTCGGGCTGCTGGAGGATGTCCGCGGTGATCTGGATGAGGAAGCTCTGGAGGTCGCCCTGGTTCCACTCCTCGAAGACCTTGCCGAGCGCCGGTGGGCTCATCCCGAGCAGCCGACGGAGGAGGAGGTACGCCTCCCCGATCAGCTGCATGTCGATGTACTCGATACCGTTGTGGATCATCTTCACGTAGTGGCCGGCGCCGTCGGGGCCGATGAAGGCGGTGCACGGCTCGCCGCCCTCCACGGGGACGCCGGGGCGGCCGCCGGTCTTCTCGGTGCCCGTGGACGGGTCGACCTTGGCGGCGATGGCCTTCCAGAACGGCTCGAGGTGCTTCCACGACTCGGGGTCGCCGCCGGGCATGAGCGATGGCCCGAACCGGGCACCGACCTCGCCGCCGGAGACGCCGGACCCGAAGAACTTTAGCCGACCCGCGTATTCTCGCTCGCGGCGGATGGTGTCGGTCCAGAGGCTGTTGCCGCAGTCCACCACGAGGTCGTCCGGCTCGATGCCCTCCTCGACGAGTTGGCCGACCACCTTGTCCACGGCGGGACCCGCCTTGACCAGGACGATGATCTTCCTCGGCCGCTCGAGGACGCGGAGCAGATCCCCGATGGAGCGACAGCCGGCGAGGCCGCCGGGCGTGGTCGGGTTGTCCGCGACGAAGCGGTCCGTCACGGACGTGGTCCGGTTGAACACGGCCACGCGATAGCCGTGGTCCGCGAGGTTCAGGGCGAGGTTCTGGCCCATCACCGCGAGGCCGATGAGTCCGATGTCTGCCCGGTCGTCTGCCATGGCGGCGCTTCCGACGTCAGAGGTTCGCCTGGATGTAGTCCGACCCGCCCGTGAGGTAGTTGACGAGGTTGTGCGTCGCACGCATCGCCTGTCGTTGGACGCTCTCCACGGTTCGGCTCCCCACGTGCGGGGTGATCACCACGTTGTCGATCTCCTGGAACGGGTGGGGCGGCCGGATCGGCTCCTCCTCGAGGACGTCGGCGCCGTAGCCCGCGAGCTTGCCCGACCGACACGCTTCCGCGACCGCGGCCTCGTCCACCAGACCGCCTCGGGCCGTGTTGATCAGGATGGCCCCGTCCTTCATCGCCGCGATCTGGTCAGCGTCGACAAGGTGGCGGGTCTCCTCGGTGAGGGTCAGGTGGAGCGAGATCACGTCCGCCTGCTGAAAGACCGCCGCCGGGGATTCGGCCCGCTCCACCCCGCATTTCTCCGCGAAGGCCTCGTCCCAGACCACGTCGTAGGCGACCGGCCGCATCCCGAAGGCGCGGGCCCGCTTGATCACTTCCTTGCCGATGCGGCCCATGCCCAGGACGCCGATCGTCTTCCCGTCGAGCTCCGTCCCCGTGGACCGCTTCCAGCGGCCCTCCTTCACGTCCCGCGTCCGCGGCCAGAGGTGGCGGGAGACGGCGATGATGAGCCCGAGGGCGTGCTCGGCCACCGTAGTGTGGTTGACCCCGGGCGTGAACAGCACGGGCAGGCCCCGCTTCGTGGCGTGGGTCACGGCGATGGAGTCCAGGCCGATGCCGTACTTGCTGATCACCTTCAGCCGCGGCAGCGCCGCGTCGATGACACGCGCCGTGATCTCGTCGTCGCCGTTGAGCAGCCCGTCGAAGCCCTCGCCGACCCGCTCGAGCATCCGCTCCTCGTGGATCGGCCCCCGCTCGCGAACCACCTCGAGGCCGCTCTCCGCGAGCGCCTGGTGGTGGGGCCCCGGCGTGTCCTGATAGCTGGTGGTGGTAAGGAGAACGCGCACAGTGCCTCCGATCTCTCGGAAAGCCTCCATTATACGGTTGGGGCGGGGTGGCCGCCGTCGTCGCCCAGCGCCACCCGCGGCAGATGGATGCGGAAGACACTCCCGTGTCCCGGCTCGCTGTCGACGCTGACCCGTCCGTGGTGGGCCTGGGCCACGTGCTTGACGATGGACAGGCCCAGCCCCGTCCCGCCCCGCTGTCGGCTGCGAGCGGGGTCGGGGCGGTAGAACCGCTCGAAGAGCCGGGGGAGATGCTCGGGGTCGATGCCGGGCCCGTGGTCCGCGACCTCGACGACCACCTCGCCGTCCGCCCGCCACGCCGCGGCCCGGATGGGCCCGCCGCCCGCGTGCTTGGCGGCGTTCTCGAGGAGGTTGACCACCGCGTGCTCGAGCATCTGGGCGTGGACGGGAGCCTCCAGCGCCTCGTCGCAGTCCACTTGGATGTCGGCCCCCGTCTCCTCCGCGGCGGCGGCGCACGTCTCCACGGCCGCGTGGAGGACGCTCGCGAGCGGCGTCCGCTCGACGGCGATCTGCTGTCGCTCCGCCGCCTGCTCGATCCGCGTGAGGCTGAGAAGATCGTCCACGATCGCGTCGAGTCGCTCCGCCTGACGGGCGACGATCCGGCCGACCCGCTGGAGCTCGGGGTCCTGGCTGCGTCGCTCGTCCGTCAGCGCCTCGCTGGCGCTGCGGATGGTCGCCACGGGCGTGCGGATCTCGTGGGAGGCGTTGGCGACGAAGTCCCGCCGCATGCGCTCGAGCTGACGGCGCTCCGTCACGTCGTGGAGGACGAGCAGCGCGCCGATGCGCCGGCCGTCCGCGTCGCGAAGGGGCGACCCGACGGTCTGCACGTGACGCAAGCTGCCTCCCCCGCCGGAGCGCACGCGAAGGTCGATCTCCTCCCGCACGGGCGAGTCGCTGCGGGTGGCCCGGCGGGCGAGGTCCTGCAGGGCGGAGCTCCGGACGACCTCCTGGAGGCTCCGACCGAGCACGCGGTCGGGCACCTGCTCGACCATGGTCGCGGCCACCGCGTTCAGGCTGAGGATGCGCTGCTCGAGGTCGATCGCGAGCACACCCTCGACCATGCTGCTGAGGGTCGCCTCGAGCTCGTTCCGCTGCCTCGCGACCGTCTCGAGGCGGTCCGCGAGCTGGGCCGCCATCCAATTGAGATGGGCCGCGAGCTCCGCGGTCCGCCCCGGTCCCGTGACGGACAAGCGACGGCTCAGGTCTCCCCGGGCGAAGCGCTGGGTCCCTCGCTGCAGCCGCCGGAGCTCCCGGTCCGTGCGATAGTTGACGATCACGGCGAGCGCCAGGAGGACCACACAGACGACGAGGGCCGGGATGAGAAAGGTCTGCGCCACGACAACCCATTCAAAAGCGGCGGTCGCACACGCCCGCCGTCGACGGGAATGCTTGGCAGGCCCACTCCGACGGACGAGCGCCTCTCTTTACGCGGCGCTCACGTGATGCCGAGGGCCTCGAAGAGGCGATGCTTCCCCACGATGAGCTGGACGCCCGAGAGGAGGATCACGGTCAGGATCACGACCCGGAACAGCCCCTCGCTGACGAGGCGGTGCAGCCGCGTGCCGAGCCACGTGCCGACCGGGATGAGGGGGAGGAGCCAGAGCCCGGTCCAGAGCCGGCCGGGGTTGATCAGCCCGAGCACAAGGTAGAAGGGCACCTTCGCGAGGTTGACCGCGAAGAAGTAGATCACGGCCGTGCCCACGAAGCGACGCTTGTCCATGTGCTGGCCGAGGAGGTAGATGGTCAGCACCGGTCCCGCCGCGTGGGCGATGGCGGTGACGACCCCGGCGGAGACCCCAGTGACGGTGCCGCCGACCGGCTCGGGCCGGAGGTGGAGGCCCGGTGCGATGCGTCGTTTCGCCCCGTCGGCGACGACGAACAAGAGGCAGATGGCGCCGATGGCGATCTCCAGGTGGCGGCGGGCCATCCCCACCGCGTCGGCGCTCGGCCCGGCGGACGCCTCGCCCGAGGGCCAACCCAGCGGGGGCATCCCCATCAGCCAGTAGAGCAGCGCGATGCCCCCGAGCAGCCCGACCGTCGTGCCGGGTGTCAGCATTCGGAGGTTGGGCCGGTCCCACCTCCCCCAGTGGTGGTAGACGCTCAGGATGTCCGCGGCGATGAGCAGCGGGAGGAGGGCCCCGATGGCCGCGTCGGCCCGGCGGAACGCGAACACGAACAGCGGCACCGCGACGATGCCCACGCCGGAGCCGAAGCCGCTCTTCGCAATGCCGATGAGCACGACAGCCGCCCCCGCCAGCGCCCAGCTCATCGCGGGGGCCGCCTGGTCGGTGAAGGGAACGAGCGAGGCGAGGGCGAACATGGAGCGGAGAGTATAGAGGTACACCCGGTTCGGCCTCGGGTGACGTGGCGAGAGGGCCCCACCCGCATAGAATGGCGACTTCGAGTTGACTAGAAAGTGGGTTCCTATTCGTGGGCCGCGGGCCTTCCGCGGCGGCGTTTTGTTGGTCGAAAAGCAGGAAGGAAAGACCATGCCAGTGGCTGAGACGAGCCGAATTGCGGAGCTTCTCGGAAACGAAGCGGACGATCTTCTGAGCTATCGCGCCCGCGGCTTTCCGCGGGAGTCGCTCCACCTGCCCGGTCCGGACTTCGTCGACCGGGTGGTCTCCCGCAGCGATCGGTCCCCCACGGTCCTCCGCAACTTCCAGAAGATCATGGACACGGGACGCCTCGGCGGCACCGGCTACGTCTCCATCCTCCCGGTGGACCAGGGGATCGAGCACGGCGCCGGAGCGAGCTTCGCGAAGAACCCCGCCTACTTCGACCCCGAGAACATCGTGAAGCTCGCCCTCCACGGCGGGTGCAACGCGGTGGCCTCCTCGGTCGGCGTGCTCGGCGCGGTCAGCCGCAGTTACGCCCACAAGCTTCCGTTCATCGCCAAGATCAACCACAACGAGCTGCTGACGTACCCCAACAAGCACGACCAGTGTCTGTTCGGGAACGTCAAGCAGGCCTTCGACATGGGTGCCGTGGCCGTCGGGGCGACGGTCTACTTCGGCTCGCCCGAGTCCACCCGCCAGATCCAGGAGATCAGCGAGGCCTTCGCGCACGCCCACGAGTACGGGCTGGTCACGGTGCTCTGGTGCTACCTCCGCAACAAGGGGTTCAAGCAGGACGGGACGGACTACCACGTGGCGGCGGACCTGACGGGCCAGGGCAACCACCTCGGCGCGACGATGCAGGCGGACATCATCAAGCAGAAGCAGGCGGAGAACAACGGCGGCTTCGACGCCATCGGCTTCGGCAAGAGTCACCCGAAGATGTACGACGAGCTGACGCCGGGCGACCACCCGATCGAGCTGACCCGCTACCAGGTGGCCAACTGCTACCTCGGCCGGGCGCCGCTCATCAACTCCGGCGGCGGTTCGGGCGACGACGACTTCGCCCAGGCCGCCCGGACGGCCGTCATCAACAAGCGGGCCGGCGGCTTCGGGCTGATCTCGGGTCGGAAGGCCTTCCAGCGCTCCATGGACGACGGCGTGAAGATGCTCCACACCATCCAGGACGTGTACCTCGACGACGAGATCACCGTCGCCTGATACACGCCCCGCCCGTCAACCCCGCCGAGCCCCGGGCGACCGCCGTCGCCCGGGGTTTTTTCGTGAGGTGGCGAGCGTCTCCCCGACGGATGGCGAAGCCTGCCCGCGCCGCGCGGTCACCTACGGTTGCCCGCGAGGATTGACCTTCGTGGTCTTCGTCTCCTTCGCGTTTCCCGGCTTTCCGCGTCAGCTCACGGCGTCGGCTGCCCCGGCAGCTCGTCGACCCGTGCCCGACACGCGGGAGATAAGTAGGCGGAAAAGAATAAGTTGAGCCTATTCATCGGTGCCAAGGCGGAA
>CAZQQP010000097.1:0-3734 GCA_964595475.1 uncultured Planctomycetaceae bacterium
CCGGGCCTACAGCCTGATGATGGCGACCGCGGCCCTCTCCACGTGGCTGCTGGTCCGGACCCGCGACGGCGACCGGCCCGCCCACTGGATGGCCTACGCCGCGGTGACGGCGGTGGGGGTGTGGGGCCATCTGGTGACGGCGGTGGTGCCCGCCGGCCACGCGCTCTGGCTGCTCGCCGACGGCCTTCGGCGGCGGGAGGGGCGGCGTGCCGTCCGGGGTGGGCTCGCCGTCGGACTGGCGGCGGTCCTGGCGATCACGCTCTACTCCCCCGCCTTGCCGGAGCTGCTGGCGCATCGGGAGCTCTACCGCGCCGCGGGCTCGGCCCAGCCGTCGGTGCTCGGCCACGCGGGCCTGCGGACGCTGCTTCAGCTCGGCGGCTCCTGGTACGCGTGGGCGGCGTGGGTGGGCCTCCTCCTCGCCGCCGGAGGCGTCGTCGCCGTCGCCCGTCGCCCTCGTCCGCGGGAGGCCGCGGCGGCCTCGCTGGCGGGCGTGCCGCTGCTGATCGGCGCGGTCCTCGTCGCCGGGTCCTGGATCTACGCCCGCTTCGCGCTGTTCGCCGTCCCCGGTGCCGCGCTGCTCATGGCCGTGGGGGTCGACCGCGCCTGGCAAAAGCACCGCCTCCTCGGCGGGTCCGCCGCCGCGGCGCTGGTCCTGGCGTCCGCGGCGGACCTCGCGGTGCGGCCGCCGAGACAGCCGCTGCGGGAGGGCGTCGCTTACATCCGCAAGCGACACGAGGATCGAGAGCAGGTCCTCGTCATCGGGTTGCAAGCGCGTGTGGCGGACTTCTATCTGCGGGGCATGCGCCCCCGGCCTGTCTACAGCCTCCGCCACGGGCGGGGCGCCGTGGAAGGGATGGCTCTCACCGACTATCTCGCGGCGGACGCCCCGCCGTGGATCCTCGTCTACTTCCCCGACCACTTCCGCGCCGCCCACGGAGACCGGCTGCTCGCCCACGGCTACGAGAAGCGCCGCGTCTTCGACGGCTGGTGGGACGACGGCGACGTCGTCGTGTACGCAAAGGGTGGACACGCCCCGCGTCGCGACAGTTGACCCCTAGGGTGCGGAGAGTAGAGTCTCCTCGCCTCCGTCGGTCTCGCGTATCGCGACGCGTCGGGTCGAGCGCTTCCGCCCGTGGGAGACGGGCCATGCATAGCATCATCGCGATCGCTGCAGGAACGGCGGCGGGAATCACCCTCCTCCTGACGCCGTGGGTCCGGCGTGTGGCGACGCGTCTCGGTGCCGTGGACCGTCCGGTCCACCGGAAGCAACTGTCGCCGCGCATGGTTCCCAACGTGGGCGGAGTGGCGGTGTTCGCCGGCGCCTGGGGCGCCATCGCGGCGGTCTCGCTCCTCCCTCGCGCCACGGAGTCCGGGGTCCTTTCCCTCGACGGAGCGATCCTCCCGATCCTCGGTGCGGGTCTGCTCATGCTGCTGGTCGGCCTTGCGGACGGCTGGTGGGACCTCTCGGCGCGGGTCAAGTTCGTCACGCAGTTTCTCGCGGCCGCCCTCGTGATAGGCGGCGGCCTCGTGTTCACCAAGGTGAGCCTTCCGGGCCTTCCGACGCTCGGCCTCGGCGCCGTCGGCTTGCCGCTGACGCTGGTCTGGCTCGCGGGCGTCACCAACGGCGTAAACCTCATCGACGGCGTGGATGGCCTCGCGACGGGCGTGATCGCGGGGGTCGCCGCGTGCACGGCGGTGGTGGCCGCGGCGGACGGACAGGCGTCGACGGCCGTGCTGGCGGCGGCGGTCGCCGGGGCCGGGGTCGGCTTTCTGCCGTTCAACTTCGCGCCGGCCCGCATCTTCCTCGGCGACGGCGGATCGCTGTTCGCGGGGATAACCCTCGCCGCGCTCGCGATGGGGGCGACCACGGAGAGGGGCATGGCGCCCGCCGTGCTCCTGCTGGGCTATCCGACGCTGGATACGGGTCTGGTCGTCGTGCGTCGGCTGGTCGCGGGCCGCTCGCCGTTCAGCGGCGACCGGGGCCACATCCACCACCGCCTCCTCGGTGCGGGCGTGGACCACCGCACCTGCTCGGTGAGCCTCTCCCTGCTGGCGCTCGCCTTCTGTCTCCCGGGCGTGATGCTCGCCCTCGGCCATCGCACCGTGGCGATCGTCGGTTGTGCGGTCCTCCTCGTCGGCTGTGTCGCGCTGGCGATGGCGATGGGGTACACGCCGCGACGAACCGTGGAGCGGCTGACCCATCACTGGTCGCACAAGGCCCACTACCTCGCGGCGAGACACCGGGCGAAGCTCGCAAGCGCCGAGCTGGAGCTCGCGGACTCGGATGAGGAGCGGCTCGCCATCGTCGACCGGACACGGAAGGGGCTCGGCATCGATCGGGTGGAGCTCCGATGGGCGGGCCACGAGGATCGCGTGGTCCTCGGCGCCCCAGCGTGCAAGCCCGGAGCCGGCGGCGACACGGTGGTGCACACGGACCGACACCGTCTCCGCGACGGTTGCGTCCTCGCCCGGGTCGACAGGGTCGACGACGGCTTGCCCGAGGAGCTCCAGATGGAGCACCGGGCGCAGATGGAGGCGGTCCTCCGGAGCTTCGCGAAGGAGGTGGACGGCGAGGACGACACGCGACGATCGCGAGGGCCCACGGATCCGAGCGCCACGTGACGTCTCGGGGACGACGGCTCGACACACGCCCTCCCGGTCATCCGCTGCCGAAAGGCCCTCCCTCCTGTTCGGCGTGCCGTAGTGCCGGCGACAGCCGGTCGACTCTCGACTCCGCAGTCTGCTACAGTCCACGCTCTTGCAAGCCCGAAGGAGCCATCTATGAGCGAGAAGGCGGTCCTCCAACTTCCGGGCACGTCCGTCGAGCTGCCCGTCGTCGACGGCACGGAAGGGGAGCGGGCGGTGGACATCTCGGCCCTTCGGAAGGAGACCGGCTGTGTCACGCTCGACCCGGGTTACGGCAACACGGGCTCCTGCGCCAGCGACATCACCTTCATCGACGGGGAAGAGGGCGTGCTCCGCTACCGCGGCTATCCGATCGAGCAGCTCGCGGAGCGCGGCACCTTCACGGAGATCGCCTACCTCCTCATCTGGGGCGAGCTCCCCACCCGCGATCAGCTGACCGCCTTCAACCGGGCGCTCGCCGAGCACGCACCCCTTCACGAGAGCACGCTGAGCGTCTTCGACAGCTTTCCGTCGGACGCCCACCCCATGGCCGTGGTCTCCGCGGCCATCAACACGGAGTCGGCCCACCACCGCGAGCTGCTCCACCTGGAGGACGGCGAGCCGTTCGCCACGGCCGCCGCCAAGCTCCTTGGCAAGTTCCGGACCATCGCGGCGCTCGCCTGGCGGCGGCTGAACGGGAAGCCGCGCTGCGATTCGGACCCCTCCCTCGACTACGCCTCGGACCTTCTCCAGATGCTCTTCTCCCGCCCCAACGACCGGCGGGACCCGAGCCCCGAGGTCGCCCGCGCCCTCGATCAGATCCTCCTCCTCCACGCGGACCACGGACAGAACTGCTCCACCTCGACGGTGCGGATGGTGGGCAGCTCGCAGGCCAACCTCTTCGCCTCGGTCGCGTCCGGGGTCTGTGCGCTGTGGGGCCCGCTCCACGGCGGAGCCAACGTCGCCGTGCTGAACATGCTTCAGCAGATCCACGACTCGGGGATGAGCGTGAAGGACTACGTGGGGAAGGTGAAGGACAAGCAGTCGGGCATCCGGCTGATGGGCTTCGGCCATCGGGTCTACAAGAACTACGCCCCCCGCGGGCGGAT
>CAZQQP010000097.1:3744-4794 GCA_964595475.1 uncultured Planctomycetaceae bacterium
CCGAACGTCGACTTCTACAGCGGGACCATCATGCGGGCGATCGGCATCCCCATGGAGCTGTTCACCGTGATGTTCGCCATGGGACGGACGCCGGGGTGGATCGCCCACTGGTACGAGGACTTCCGGAGCCCCAAGGCCCGCATCCATCGGCCGCGTCAGATCTACACGGGCCGGACCGCTCGCGACTACATCCCCATCGACGCGCGGGGCGCGTAGCCCATGGCAGAGCCGATCGGCATCGGAATCATCGGCCTGGGCACCGTGGGTCAGGGCGTGATCGAGCTCCTCTACGACCAGGCCCGCGATTACGAGCGGCGGATCGGCCGTCCGCTGGCGATCCGGCGTGCCCTGGTTCGCGACGCGGGCCGCGCTCGGGATAGCCGTCTGCCGGAAGACACCATCACGGACGACCCGGAGACGTTCTTCCGAACGCCGGGGATGAGCATCGTGGTGGAGGTCGCGGGCGGGGTGGACGCCGTGGAGCCGCTGGTCCGCCGGAGCCTCGAGGAAGGCAAGCACATCGTCACGGCCAACAAGAGCCTGCTCGCGGCCCGGGGTCCGGAGCTCTATCGCCTGGCGCGAGATCGCGGCGTCTCCATCGCCTTCGAGGCGTCCTGCGGCGGCGGGTTGCCCATCCTCGCCGCCCTCAAGTTCTCCCTCGCCGCCAACCGCATCGAGGGGCTCTACGGCATCCTCAACGGCACGTGCAACTACATCCTGACGAAGATGAGCCGCGAGCACGCGAGCTACGCCGACGCGCTCAACGCCGCCCAAGCGGAGAGCTACGCGGAGGCGGACCCCACCCTCGACGTGGGCGGCCACGACGCGGCCCAGAAGCTCGCCATCATCGCCTCGCTCGCGTTCGGCACGGCCGTGGGCGAGGCGGACGTCTCCTGCGAGGGCATCGACACGCTGGAGCTGATCGACCTGGAGCTCGGCCGGGAGCTCGGCTACGTGACCAAGCTGCTCGCCATCGGGGAGCACACCGCCGACGGCCTCTCCCTACGCGTCCATCCCGGCCTCGTCGACGCGCGCCAGCCGCTGGCCCAG
>CAZQQP010000097.1:4804-5973 GCA_964595475.1 uncultured Planctomycetaceae bacterium
GGTTCGCGGCGTGTTCAACGCCCTGAGCGTCTACGGCCACGCGTTGGGCCACACGCTCTACTACGGACGGGGCGCGGGGGAGATGCCCACGGCGTCCGCGGTGGTCGCGGACCTGCTCAACGTCGCGGGCGGGTGGTATCCCCACGCCTACGCCAACCTGTGTATCTGGCCGGATCAGCACGAGGGACCGACCACGGCGGACCCGGACAGCCTGCGGATGCGGTACTACCTCCGGGCCAGCGCCCGCGACCGACCCGGCGTGATGGCCCAGATCACCAAGGTCCTCGGCGACCTCGGGATCAGCTTGTCCGCGGTGCTCCAGCACGAGGCGGAGGATCCCACGGCGCCGGAGTTCGTGCCGGTGGTGGTCACCACCCACGAGGCGAGGGCGGGGGCCGTCCGTGTGGCCGCCGACCGCATCGGCGCCCTGGACGTGGTGCGTGAGCGGCCCAAGTGTCTGCCCATCATCGACCTTCCCGACTCCTGAAACAGGCGCGATCGTCGAGCGCGTCGGGAAGGCGACGAAGGTGTGCTCATGAAGTACGCGATCATCATCCCGGACGGCGCCTCCGACCGACCGCTCGAAGCGCTCGGCGGGCGAACACCGCTCGAGACGGCGCGGAAGCCCAACACCGACCGCATCAGCGCCACGGGACGCCAGGGCACGGCCGTGACCACGCCTTCCGGCTTTACCGCCGGTTCGGACGTCTGCTCGCTCTCGCTGCTCGGCTACGACCCGGCCCACTACCACCCCAAGCGGGGTCCGCTGGAGGCGGCGGCCATGGGTGTCGACGCGGGGGAGAGCGACTGGATCTTCCGGTGCAACCTCGTCACGGTGAGCGACGGGTGCATGGCGGACCATTCCGCGGGCCACATCCGGAACGCCGAGGGACGGCAGCTCCTCGACGACCTCACGGCCCACCTCCGTCGCGAGGGCCTCGCCGACGGGATCGAGCTCCACCCCGGCATCGGCTATCGCAACCTCCTCGTCGACCGGAGCGGCCGCTCCTACGAGGGCCTCGTGACCACCCCGCCCCACGACATCCCCGGCGAGCCCATCCGCAAGCACCTGCCCCACGGCGCCGCGTCCGCCGACTTCCTCGAGCGGCTCGTCGAGGAAAGCGCCCGCGTCTTCCGCGACCACGAGGTGAACGGGGTTCGACAGGATC
>CAZQQP010000097.1:5983-7417 GCA_964595475.1 uncultured Planctomycetaceae bacterium
CGACCCACGTCTGGCCGTGGGGCCACGGCCGGCGGCCGCAGATGGAGTCCTTCGAGCAGCGCTTCGACCTCCGCGGCGCCATGATCACCGCGGTGGACCTCCTCGCGGGCATCGCCGCCCTCATCGGGTGGGACCGCCTCGACGTGCCCGGCATCACGGGCTACCACGACACGGACTACGCCGCGAAGGGACGTCACGCGGTGGGCGCGCTGGACCGCTACGACGTGGTCTGCGTCCACGTCGAGGCGCCGGACGAGGCGGCACACCAAGCGGACGCGGAGACCAAGGTGGCGTCCATCGAGGCGATCGACCGCCACATCGTCGGGCCGGTCCTCGAGAAGCTGCGGGCGTCGCCGGACGGCTGGCGCCTTCTCTACATGCCCGACCACTACACCTGTGTGGACAGCCGGAAGCACGACCCGACGCCGCCGCCGTTCTGCATGGCCGGCACGCAGATCCGCGGCCTGCGGCAGCAGCCCTTCACGGAGGCCCACGCGGAGGCGTCGGACCTCCACATCCACCACGGCCACGAGCTGATGGAGTACTTCCTCCGCAGCGGCCTCTGAGACGGCCGGCGGCCCGTTTACCCCTCTTTTTTCGGCTGCTCGCTCGAGGAGGCGGCCTCCTCGTCGGAGGGGGTATACAGCTCCGTGTCCGGGTGGAAGGCGGCCCACGCGAACCAGAAGGTGTGAACCACCTCCGCGTCCGAGGGCGCTTCGACGACCTTCGCCCCTTCTTCCCTCGCCTCGAGGACGACGCGTTCCCCGTCGACGGAGTCGACCACGCGACCCTTCGGCGCCTTCTTCAGCGCCGCGATCGGATAGGCCCGCGTGGTCGACCCGAGACGCACGCCGACCACGCGCTCCTTCTTCGGCAGGCGTTCGTCGTCGTGTTCCACGCCGAACATCAGGCGGTCCGACTCCTCGTAATCGCCGTACGGGTCGCGCTCGTAGGAATTGCGTCGGCCCGTGCCGGTGCTCACGACGGAGCCGTCGGGATGCGACCGGTTCCACTGGCGATACGTCGTCACGACGAAGCGGCGATGGTCGAGGCTCTTTCCGGCATAGGGGCCGCTCAGCGCCTTCAGCCCCACCTGCGACCACAGCGCCTCGTGCGTGCGGTCGTACATCACCACGTTGGAGTTGTAGAGGAGGCCGCTGACGCCGAAGGACAGCGTCTCTCCTCCGATCGTCCGGTCCACGACGCTCGCCGAGTCACAGAGCGGGCAGTAGACCACGGCGATCGGCTTTCCCGCCAACGTGTCGTTGATGATCTCGTGGTAGTTCAGGATCTTCACCGGATAGGCACGGGCCGCCTCGCCGATCCGGACGCCGACCACGCGATCGCCGCCGTCCATGAAGTCGGCCTGCTTCACCGATACGGTCGGCGGATCCGTCAGCGAGGGAATTCCGTCCTTGCCCACGCCGCCGTTTT
>CAZQQP010000097.1:7464-8505 GCA_964595475.1 uncultured Planctomycetaceae bacterium
GCCCTTCCGTGTTGAATGACGAAAGCAGGTCGGAGCCGCCGAGCGACGCCGTGCGGCGGACGAAGTCCGACGCGGCCGTCCGGGCTCCGATCGCCCCGGACCAATAGAGAAAGCCGGCCGTCGAAACGATGGCGATCGAGCCGACCGCGACGATTCCACGCACCACCCACTTCTCCAGGGATCGGTTGGCAGCCATCGCGAGCGTCTCCGTTGAAGGGATCTTCCGAGCGGCGTTGTGCGCCCCTCGCTGCCGTCGGGCACCGGCAGACCGCGGCCAGCGCCAGCCGGCGCGAAGGCGCCCACGACCCGTCCACAAGTTACCCCGCGGGTGCCCGCGCGACGCCGGCCGATTCACACCCGGTCGGCAGGGGCCTCACCGGGGAAGCCGGAATACGGGCCCCTCTCGAGGGGACCCCGAGGACGAGAGCCGCCTGACGTCCGATGGCGTGGGCTTTGCGTCATTCAACAGGAGACACCCTATGGAACGGTACAACCCGATGAGGATCCGAAAAGGCGCCCGTGTCTTCACCGCTCCCCTGCTGGGGTCGTCGCTGGTGCTCGCGGCGACAGTGCTGGTCGGTTGTGCGGGTCAGCCGTCCTCGGCGCGACAGGCTAGCCGAGACGCCCCGGAGCCGCCCGACACGCTCGTCGCTCGGAAGGAGGCGGGCGAGCGAACCAAGAAGGAGGCGCCGGAAAGCGGCGGCTCCGAGGAAAAGCCGACCAAGGTTGCGAAGGCGAGGAACGCCTCCGGAAGCGCGAAGAAGGAAACCAAGGAGGCGGAAGGGAAGAAGAGCCGAAGCGGCCCGCCCGTCCCCGGTCTCCACGCCTATACGAAGGGCCACGCGGACAACAAGAAGCCGCCGGACCGCGTGGGCGGCGCGTTGACCGTCGAGGTCACGCAGAAAAAAGGAAGCACGCGTTGGGTCCTCCCCGGTCCCCGCTTTCTCGACCCCTCCGTCTTCGGCACGCCGGAGAAGCCCGTGGGCTTCGACCCGGCGCCGTTTCCGCTGCTCGGCGTGCCCGTCAAGATGCGGAACCAGC
>CAZQQP010000097.1:8515-14325 GCA_964595475.1 uncultured Planctomycetaceae bacterium
AGCGCGGCGGCGAGTACACGTTCGCGGACCACGCGACGCCGTTCTCGGGCTGGCGGGAGGTCGGCACCGGAAGCCTCCAGATGACCGTGGTGGACCAGACCGCGACGGACGGAGCCCGGACCAAGGACAAGATCGACTTCTCCTGCAAGTTCAAAGGGCCCAACGGCGACACCTACCGGGTCACGTGCGAGAAGCCGCTTCCCCACGGGATGGCCTATCCCTTCTTCGGCGGCGTGGTGACCAACCACCTCCTCCACGGGGTAACGGGCATCGGCACCCGGCTCATGCCGACGGAGTACACCTACGCCGCGTTCTGGGGCGTCGGAACCATCTATCGGAACGGGAAGGCGATCAATAAGAACCATCTCGTCCACGTGATGGTCACGGAGATCGTCCGCGGCGAGAACTACAAGCTCCAGTTCGACGGCGATGTGGGTGAGCCGCCGCAGGGGAAGACGCTCCACCTCATGGTGCCGCCGTTCAAGCCCGTGAAGGGCGATGGGCTGAAGAAGTCGCCCGTCCTCACCGGGTACAAGCCCTTCCCCGACGTCAAGAAGCACATGAAGAAGACGATGAAGCGCGTGAAGGGCATGCCCGACGGGCCGAAGAAGAAGCGGAAGCTCGCGACGCTGAAGCAAGTGAAGAAGATGATGCACCGGACGAAGAAGCACGTGATGAAGGCGATGAAGGCGGGCAAGATGAAGGGCCAGCCCTTCCTCCACGTCATGTTCGGCAACATCCAGATGAGCGGAAGCCACTGATCGGACGACGACGCGCCGGCCGGCGGGAGGTGCCCGCCCCTCTCGTCGGCCGGCCTTCGTCCGATCGCTGTGGACGTCGCACCTCACCGAATGGCGGCTCGTCCGACGGACCCGGAGGCCCGCGGGGTCTCCGGGCTTTCCGGCGGACCGGGCCGTAGCAGTCCGGATGAAGCACGCGAGAGCACGCCACGACCGGGGATTTTCCGATGATCGACCGAGCCTGGTGGGAGACGACGGCGCGATCGCTTCTGACGCTCGTCGTGAGCTTGCCGCTCGCTGTGACGGCCGCGAAGGCGAAGACGACGGTCGAGCTTCGCTCCATCGAGTTCCGGCCCGACCGGATCAAGGTGGAGCCCGGCGAGCCCGTTCGCTTCGTCAATAAGGATCCGTTCGAGCACGACGTCTACATCGTCAACGCCGCCGACGCGGGTGACGTCCTCGTGCCGGCGACGGACATCGCATCCGGCGAGAGCTTGACGGTCACGCTCGAGCGGAAAGGCGTCTTCGATCTGTACTGCACCATCCACGGCGGGATGACCGGAAAGGTGACCACCACGGGCTCCTTCGAGCTGACCGAGGCGCAGAAACGGAAGGCGAAGCGGCGCCAAGGCATGCCGCCGCTCGCCAAGAAGGGCAAGGCGCTGTTCTGGGGCGAGGGACAGTGCCACCAGTGCCATCGGATGGGCGATCGCGGCGACGCCCTCCGCGGGCCGGACCTTGCGAACATCGGCCTGCGGGCGAAGGGGCGAGCCGACGACCTGGGACTCGACTCGGGGACGGCCTACATCGTCCAGTCCGTCGTCGAGCCGTCGGCCCACGTGGTCAGCGGCTACACCGACGACATGCCGAGGGTCTACCAGCCGCCGATCGGCCTCACGGCGAAGCAGCTCGAAGCAGTCGTCGCGTACCTCCAAAGCCGGGGAGGAGAGGCCGATCCGTGGGTCATCGACATCAGCGGGGAGGACCTCCCGCGGCCACCCGAGTATAACCCGTTCCACCTCGGCGACGCGGCGAAAGGGAAGAAGGTCTTCCAGACCCACGCTTGCGGCAACTGCCACGAAGTGGGCGACGGGTCGCCGACGCCCGGAGTCGGTCCCGATCTCACGGAGATCGGCCGCTACCGCCATTGGACGTGGCTGGCAGAGGCCGTCCTCGAGCCGGCGGCCGAGGTCGGCGCGAACTGGCGGACGGCGAGCATCCGCCTCCGAGGCGGCAAGCAGCTCTCGGGCGCGCTGCACCGGAGGACGTCGGAGAAGGTGGTCTTCAGCGTGCCCGGCCAGGGGAGGCGAGCCCTTCCCGCCGAGAAGGTCGAGCAGGTGCAGGTCGTCGAGACCTCGATGATGCCCGCGACGGCGAAGGGGCTGAGCTTCAAGCAGGTCGCGGATCTCGTGCAGTATCTCCGGACACTGACTGGCAAGCAGGAATCTCCGGGCGAGGAGGAGGGCCGGAGCTCCCCGTAAGCGGGAGGCCGTCGCTCGCGGCGTCGGCCGGGAACCAAAGGATGTGGATCATGGGCAGCGCCTGGCTCGGCCGAGGCAAGCTTCGGACGAAGGCGGTGGTTCTGGCGGGTGTCCTCGTCGTCGGCCTCCTCGTCTGGAAGCGGGACGACCTTCGGGCGACGGTGCTTCTGTGGTCCGCCCGCCACGGCGACGCACCCACGACCGCGACGCTCGATCAGCTCGTCCGCCTGTCCGACTCGCCCTCCGCGACGCTGCAACGGCTCTGGGAGACGGGGAGGATCCTTCAGCGGAACTACGTCGTCGATCACCTCCTCACCCACGCCCGACGTGAGCCGAAGCTTTGGCGGGCGTTGCGAACGACCGTGCTGGAGGAGGCGCTGCCATCCCGCGACGTGGAGGTCCAACGGGCGGCGCTCACTCTCATGCGCCGCCAGAAGGACCGGGCGGCGGTGAAGTGGGCGCGGGTGATGCTTCGCGACCCCGATCCGAAGGTGCGGCGGAACTGGCTGCGGTATCTCGAGCGATGGGGGAGCGAGCGGCTGACACCGCTCGTGGTGAGGTGCCTCGACGATTCGAACCAGGCGGTGGTCGCCCGCGCCGCCGCCGTGCTCCGAAAGTGGACGGGCGAGAACTTCGGCGACGGGGAGGACGCATCCGACGGACCCGCCATCGGGCGGTGGAAGGAGTGGTGGCGGAAGCATCAGAGCGACTATGCGCTTCCCGAGGAGCGACTCGCGAACACACGTCCGGCGTGGGGCGTCCCCGCGCCGGGCTTTCAACTGACGGACCTCCGCGGCCGCTCCTTTCGTCTGGCGGACTTTCGCGGAAAGGTGGTCGTCCTCAACTTTTGGGCGACTTGGTGTCCGCCCTGTGTGGAGGAGATCCCCGAGCTCATCGCGTTGCAGAAGCGGCGGGCGGAGGCGCTGGAGCTGATCGGGATCTCCCTCGACGGCGCCCACGCCCACGGCGCCCCGGAGCGGACAGGCGAGCCCGTGGAACGGGTTCGCACGTTCGCCGAGCGACACGAGATCAACTACCGCGTCGCGGTGGACCCCGACGGCCGGGTGGCGGCCGCGTACGGCGGGACGGGCCTACCCACCACCGTGTGGATCGACCGCAGCGGTGTGGTGCGTCGCCGTTACGTCGGGCCGCGGTCAGTCCGGACGATGCAACGGTTCTACGAGGAAATCCAATCGTTGGAGCGCGATCCGTCAACGTGAGAAACGAGGAGGTGAGCATGCCCCGGGTTCCCTACGCGGAAAAGGGACGAGAGGCCGCTGCGGCCACGCCGGTGTACGAGGAGCTCGAGCGGGACTTCGGTGTGGTCCCCAACGTGGTGAAGCTCCTCGGCCACTCCGGCGCCGCGACGGAGGCGATGGGGCGGCTTCTCCGGGCCTATTTCGGGGAGCTCTCCCTCTCGGACCGCACGAGGGAGATCGCGTACCTGACGGTGGCGCGGGCCAACGGCTGCGCCTACTGTCAGGGTCACCATGTGCCGATCGCGAAGAAGGCGGGTGTGACGGATGCCGAGATCGAGCTGCTCGGCGAGGCGGGCGTGGCGAGCGAGGCGCTGTCCCCGTCCGACCGCGCCGTCGTGCGGTTCGCCCACGAGACCACGCGCCAGGTGACGGCCTCCGACGACGCCGTGGAGCAGCTCCGGTCCCACTTCGACGAGACGCAGGTCGCGGAGATCGCCTTGGTCGTCGCCGCGGGCAACTTCATCCAGCGGATCGGCCGGAACTTCGGCGCCGAGCTCGAGCTCTGAGGAGCGCCATGGGGACCGCTCAAACCGGCTCCGAGCCCCACGTCCTCCAGTGCATGGAGGTGTGGGGCGGCCATGCGGGGGCCCGCAACGCGTTGTCCGTGGCAGGCCTCGACGCGTGGGTACTCGCCCGCCCCCATCGCGGCAGCGCGGCGGGCGGGGACATCTACTACGTCTCCACGTGCGGACGGGGGCGGGTCTCCCGCTTCAGCGTCGTGGACGCCGCGGGCCACGGCCCCGCCGCCGCGTCGCTCGCCGGGCGGATGCGGCAGCTCATGCGGAAGCACGTCCACACGGTGGACCAGCGGCGGATGGCGAAAGCGCTCAACCGGGAGCTCGCGGCGGTGTCCGACGGCGGCGAGTTCGCCACGGCGCTGCTGACGTCCTACTTTCCGCCGACGGACGATCTGATCGTTTGCAACGCGGGCCACCCGTGGCCGCTCTGGTATCGGGCGGAGCGAAGGGAGTGGACGCTCGTTGACGGGCAGGCCGACGGGAACCTCGGCAACCTGCCTCTCGGTGTGGTGGACTCCACGGACTACACGCAGTTCTCGGTGCGGCTGGGCCTCGGGGATCTCGTGGTGCTCTACACGGACGCGCTGATCGAGGCGCGGGATGTGGACGGGCAAGAGCTCGGCCACGAGGGCCTCCTCCGCCTCGCGGCGGAGGTGGACCCCGCCACGCCTCACGGCGTCGCGGAGGAGCTGGACGAGCGGCTGCGGCGCTACCGCGGAGGGCGTCCCCTCGAGGACGACGAGCTGATCATCGTCCTGCACCACAACGGCGCGGAGCCGCAACCCGTGAGCGTCGGCCAGTACGCCCGGGCGATGGCGGACATGATGGGCCTTCTCGTGCGGTGAGGGCCGCTGAGCAACGAAGAAAGGCACCGAGCGTCCACCCGACGGACAACGGGACGCCCGGCCGTCGCCGGACGTCCCGCTGTCGTCGTCGGCGATCGCGGCCGCTACGACGTCGCCCCCACGGCGATGTCTTCTCCCCGGGTTGCCCACGCGGGGTTCAGCGTGCCGATGACGAGGCCGTAGACCGCGTGGAGGAGGAGCGTGGCGACGGCATACTTGATCGGCGAGCCGAGGTGGAGCGGGTGGTCCGCCGCCCGGTCCGCGGCGCCGAAGCCGAAGACGCCCCAGCCGATCGCCGGCGAGTAGATCACCATGAGGATGAGCCAGAGCGTCGCGGCGAGGCCCAGCGCCCGCTTCACGTCGGCGCGCTCGCCGAACAGCGCCACGAAGACGATGGACCAGAAGATGCCGTAGCCGAAGTGAGCGACCAGCGCCAGCGGCCCGACGTTGAGGCCGAGCCGCTCGAGCAGCGCCGCCGACGGAGGGAGGTTGAACGGCGCCACCCCGGCCTGGATCGCGGGAAACATGACGAGGGCCATCACCAAGCTTCCGCCCGCACCGACAAGGCCCGCTTTCACCCACTTGTTCATAAGTGCCTCCTTCGTGGAAGAACCTTGAGATTTCGACCGCACGCGTCACCGCCGGCGGCTTACTTGCACCCGTGGGTCGCGGCGGTCGCTCGGACCTTACACCTCGCGGGGGCGGCACGCCCGCGGAGACTGGGGTGCCGGCAGTGGACGCCGTCCGGCGATGGGCCGCGGCAAGGGTTTTCGCCGCGTCTCACGGGCGGGCTGTCGGCCGGACCGAGCAGGCCCGGAGGACCGGCTGGACGGACCCGGCGAGAACCATCCAACAGACGAGGGTCCCCAGATAAGTAGGCGGAAAAGAATAAGTTGAGCCTATACGCCAAAGGAGGAGCGGGAAGCCTCCTTGCTTTGGCGTGGGCCTCGAACCATTTGCGATGCCC
>CAZQQP010000098.1:0-1079 GCA_964595475.1 uncultured Planctomycetaceae bacterium
GGCTCCACCTCGGCGAGCTGGCCGGGGCGGGGTATGCCTGCGCAGCGGGCATGGGCGTCGTGGGGTGGCTGGTGCGTCGGCGGACGCGCTCCGCGGCCGAGCCTGCCCCGCAGCCGACCCGCGTGCCGTGGCGACAGGCGGCCTGATCCGCATCGAGCGGCCTCCCGCGAGCGACGCCGCTCCAGGGCGACCCGGAAGCGGGGACACGACCCCATGAGGGGCCGGCCGACCGGGGCGGCTTTGCGATATAGCGATTGCTGGAGATCGGTCGGCCGCGGCCAGGCCCGGAGCCTCGCCCGGCGCGCCGAGCGGCGTGAGACGGCTGAGCGGGCCACACGTGTTCCTCGCTTGGCCGGCATGGACGGGGCGTGCACGACCCGGCCCGTCGAACGAGGTGTTGCCCACGGGTCGCGAGCACATGGTCGCTCCGTGCCAGTCAACGCCGTGAACGGTGTGCCCGCCGGATGGGGCCGGGGAGCACGGACAAGGCCGCGGACGCCTTGTCCGTGCCCACCCAACCTCGTCCCTGGGTTTTTGCGTACAGGGGCGCCATGAACCCAGTCACAATCGCCCGGCAAGATTCGGCTTCGTGGTTTCGCCGGTTCGCACGTCGGTTCACGCCGGCGGTTCCCTGGCAGCTCCGCGGCCAGCGGCTCATAAGGAATGCCGGAACGGGGAGACGCGGAGCGAGCGTCATCACCGGATCACCGAGCCCGCGTCGACGCGTGTGGTGAAAAGCGAGGCTCACGCCGATCCGCGGATGGCCCGTGTGCTCCCCGGCGCGTTCCCGGATCGAAATGGCCAAGGGGTGCGACCTCCGCGGGCTCCCGCTCGGGCCGGGATCGCGGCGGATCTACCGCACGCGCTTGTACTCCTTGTTCACGGCCTGGTCCCCCCACCGCTGGATGACCGCCTTCAGCGCGGCGTCCGTCTCCGGATGGCGGCCCTGGTCGTCCGTCTCCACGATCCAGTCGTGGAGGATGGTCCGGCAGCGGGCGAGCGCCTTCTGGTGCTTTCGCTTCTCGGAGTGGACAAGGTTCCGGGTCTCGTGGGGGTCCCTCTTCAGGTCGTAGAGCTCC
>CAZQQP010000098.1:1089-14279 GCA_964595475.1 uncultured Planctomycetaceae bacterium
AGCTTGCCCTCACGGAAGAGGCGCTTGAGGACCTTCATGTAGTCGTGGCCGTCGCGGTACTGGGGCTGGAGGTAGGGACGGTCCGTCATGAAGTTGCGGAGATACTTGTAGCGCTTGGTGACGACCGCCCGGATCCGGTCGATCGTGTAGTCGCAGCGGTCGCGGCACGCCACGACGTAGTCGCGGTGGAAGTCCTCGGCGAAGATGTTTCGGCCCTGCATGGTGGGCGGTAGGTTGATCCCCGCTTGCTTGAGCGCGGTCGGGCCGAGGTCGATGCCGCTGACGAGGTCCTTGCGGACCTTCCCCTCCGGCACGCCGGGTCCCGCGATGATGAGCGGCACGCGGATGCCGCCCTCGTAGAGAAACTGCTTGTGGCGGGGAAGCCGCATGCCGTGGTCCGAGAAGAAGTAGACGATCGTGTTCTCGTAGAGGCCGTCTCGCTTGAGGGCGTCGACGATGCGGCCGAGGGTCTCGTCCATCTTCAGGATGGTGTCGTAGTGGTGGGCGATCTCCTTGCGGTAGACCGGGTGGTCCGGGTAGTACGGCGGCACCGAGACCTCGCTCGGGTCCACCTTCGAAGGGGCACTCCCCTTCTTCCCGCCGCGGAGTTGGATCTGACCGAAGAACGGCTGGCCGTCCTCCCGGCCGGACCAAGCCGTGCCGTCCTTCGCCCCCTTAAAGCCGTTCCCTCCCGTCCGGTCGTAAAGGGCGTCCTTCTCGTAGACGAAGTTGTAGTGAAACTTGCCCTCGTTGAAGGTGTAGTAGCCGGCGAGGCGGAAGATCTCCGGGATGGTCCGGACGCCCAAGTAGTTCGGGTCCCATTCCTCCATCCGCTTGCCCCGCCAGACCTGGAAGGAGCTGTAGTGCTCGTGGGCACCGATGGTCGTCTGGTACATGCCCGTGATGACCGCGGAGCGGGTGGGCGAGCAGACGCCGGCGGGCATGTAGGCGCGGTCGAACCGCACGCCGCGGTCCGCGAGCGCGTCGATGTTCGGCGTCTCAATGACGTCGTCGCCGTAGCAGCTCATCCACGGGTTCGTGTCCTCGAGGTAGACCCAGAGGATGTTCGGCCGCGAGGTGTCACTCGGGAGGCTGTCCGCCTCGCGTGACCCGCCGAAAAGGGGAAGGGGAAAGCCGAGGACGAGGAAGACGAGCAGGGTCCGCACGCTTTGCATCGAGGGTCTCCTTGCGAGCGATTCGGCCGGGGAACCCGACCGCATGCGGCAAGAGCATGCACGGGCG
Source organism: uncultured Planctomycetaceae bacterium (assembly GCA_964595475.1). Lineage (GTDB taxonomy): Bacteria > Planctomycetota > Phycisphaerae > Phycisphaerales > Zrk34 > CAZQQP01. The sequence goes on from CAZQQP010000098.1 coordinate 2,332, forward strand.
GGTTCACTCTGTCAAAGCGGGACCCGAACCGGCGACGGTCGGCGGGAACCCTCGGCGCCTTGCGTGCAGCGGGAGCCGCGCTATCTTGGAGAGACTCCAAGCGGCTCGCCCGAGGTCGGGCGACGCCGCCTCTTCGACACCCGTCGCGACGAGCTCCCGTCTCGCCGACCCATTCGACGAAAGCGAGCGACGCCGATGCTTTTCACACCGCTGCCACGCCTCCCGCGGACGCTCCGTCCGCGGGCGATCCTGCTGCTCCCCGCCCTCCTCCTGGCGCTCGCGGCCCTCGGCCCGGCCGACGCGTCCGCTACCGCTGAAGGGAGCCGGCCCAACATCGTCTTCATCCTCTCGGACGACATGGGATGGAACGAGCCCGGCTTCAACGGCGGGCCCGAAGGGGTTACGCCGAACCTCGACCGGCTCGCGAGCGAGGGCCTCCGCCTCACGCAGTTCTACACCAACGCGGCGTGCTCGCCGACGCGTGCGGCCTTCCTCACGGGCCGATACGCGTTCCGGAACTGGATGGACTGGCGGTCCGAGGACTTCGGCAAGCCGAGCTTCCTGGACGCGCTCGGGCTGACCCTCCCCATCAACGACGAGGGCGTGCCCACTCGACGCATCCATGCGCTGGACAGCGACGAGCGGACCCTCGCCGACGCGCTCAAGGAGGCGGGCTACTTCACCTCGATCATCGGCAAGTGGCACCTCGGCGAGTGGAAACCGGAGCACCTCCCGATGGCGCGGGGCTTCATGCACCAGTACGGCCACTACGGATGGGGCATCGGCTACTACAACAAGATGATCCCGCACAACGCACCCGCCCGCTTCGCCGTCTACGACTGGCATCGAAACCAGAAGCCGGTGCAAGAGGAGGGCTACACCACGGACCTCTTCGCGGCCGAGGCGGAGCGGGTCATCGCGGACCGCTCCGGCGACCGGCCCTTCTTCCTCTACCTCCCGTTCAACGCGATCCACGGGCCCATCCGGAAGGTGCCCCGCCATCGCGACGCGTACGGCCGCCGCAAGGCGGCGCTCAAGTGCCTGGACGACGCGGTCGGCCGCGTCCTCGCCGCGCTGGAGAAGCACGGCTTCGCCGAGGACACGCTGGTGGTCTTCGCCAACGACAACGGCGGGCTGACGGAGGCGATGAACGAGCCGTATCGCGGCAAGAAAAACACCAACTACGAGGGCGGCGTGCGCGTGCCCTGTCTCCTCCGCTGGCCCGGCCGGATCGAGCCCGGCACCACCGACGACGGCATGATGTTCATCGCGGACTTCTACTCCACCTTCGTCCACCTCGCCGACGGCCGGCTGGAGGAGGGGCGAAAGCTCGACAGCCACGACATGACGGACATGCTCCTCGGCGACGCGCCGAGCCCGCGGGAGGAGATCGTCTTCGAGGTCGCGGGCAGCGTCCGCCGGCCGACGCTGCGAAGCGGCGACTACAAGCTCATCGGCGACGAGCTGTACAACATCGCGGAGGACCCCCACGAGACGACGGACGTCGCGTCGGAGCACCCCGCCCGGGTCGAGCGGATGCGATCGCGGCTCGAGAAGGCCGCCGAGACGCGGCCACCGCTGCCGAAGGGCCCGCTGATGGACCCACCCCTCCCCTACGTCTACGGCGCCGAGGAGAACGAGGACCCGCCGCAATGGCTGATCGAGACCGTCAAGAAGGCCCGGCTCGAGCAGGCTAACGCGTGGTCGGAGAGCGAGACACCTTGGCCTCAGGCCCCGACCAAGCCCTGAAGCTCCCTTGCCGGCGGGCGACCCCGCGGAGCCCGGGCCAAGCGCGGACTGGCCGTCGCCGGTTCCCACGGCCGGCCGCGTCTCCGAGGCCGTCCGCGAGCGGAGAGGATGCGCGGACGGGCGCTACCCCATGCCGCCGCCACGTCGGCGCCCGGTTGACGCCATTGCTCCGCTCGCCGACAGCAGCTATACTACGGGCTAAGTAGATTGGGTGAGGTCGGTTCCAGGTCCTTTGCGTCGGCAGACGAAAGCGCTTTCCGCAACCCAAGCCGACCCATCGGAGGATACGACATGTGTGTGAGCCGTCGTTCTTTCATCGCCGTGGGGCTTCTCGGAGCTATGCTTGCGGCGGCCGGGGTGAGCCACGCGGAGACGAACCAGGCGGCCACGCTCATCCGGGATCTCGCTTCGGACCAGGGCAAGGATCAAGCCCAGGACCAGACGGCGAGCGACCAGGACGGTGAGAAAAAGCTCAGCGACCGCGAGCTGCGGACGGCGACCCGGACGATCGACAAGTATCTCCAGCGGGCCTGGTCCAAGCACGACGTGAAGCCTCGGCCGGTCGTCGACGACAAGGTCTTCCTCCGACGGGCCTTCCTCAAGATCGGCGGGCGGATCCCCACCATCGAGGACACGCTCGCGTTCCTCCGGAGCGACGCGCCGAACAAGCGCCAGCGCCTCATCGACCAGCTTCTCGGGTCCGCGGCGTACGTTAGCCACTTTTTCAACTGGTGGGCGGACATCCTCCGGATCCGCACCGACATGGACGGCGGCCGGGCCTACGCGGCGTGGGTGAAGCAGGCCCTCCGCAAGAACATGCCCTACGACAAGTTCGTCCGCGAGCTCGTCACCTCCTCCGGCTACGTCTGGAAGAACGGCGCCGCGGGCTACTACCTCCGCGATCAGGACATGCCGCTGTCCAACGTGGCGATGACCTCACAGGTCTTCCTCGGCACATGGCTCCGGTGCGCCCAGTGTCACGACCACCCCTTCGACGCCTGGTCCCGGAAGGAGTTCTACCAGATCACGGCGTACATGAACGGGTGGAACGCGAACGTCGGTCTGCCGAAGAACCTGAAGAAGGCGAAGTCGCAGCTCAGCGACTACGGGCCGAAGGAGATCCTCGAGGACCTCGCCGGTCCGCTCGACGACGGCATTCGGTACAGCCCGGCGACCACGCGTCTTCCGGAGGACTACCAGTACGACAACGGCAAGCCGAACCAAGTGGTCAAGCCGTACACCATCTTCGGGAACGTGCCCAAGCTCGATAAGTACTCCAACCCGCGGGAGGCCTTCGCGGCGTGGATGACCTCGCCGGACAACCCGCGGTTCACCGAGGTGATCGTGAACCGTCTCTGGAAGCAGGCGTTCGGCCGGGCCTTGTACGAGCCCGTCGACCGCATCCAGCCGAGCACGGAGGCGGTCTTCCCTCGTCTCATGGACTATCTCAAATACAAGATGATCGACCTGGACTACGACGTCCAGGCATTTCTCCGCATCCTGTACAACACCAAGGCCTTCCAGCGGGCGGTTCCCACCAAGGATCCGCCGACCGACGAGCCCTACTACTTCCCCGGGCCGGTGCTCCAGCGCATGTCCGCCGAGCAGCTGTGGGACTCGATGATGACTCTCATCGTCCCGAAGGTAGACCAGCGAAAGGGCCCGAGCAGCCGGACCCGTCAGACGGTCCGGACCAAGCTCCTCCGCAACGCGGACCCGAAGAAGATCGCGGCGCTCGCGAAGAAGCGGGCGGAGTATCGGGAGAAGCGGAACGAGCTGAACAAGAAGATCCGCGAGGCGAAGGAGGCCGGCGAGCGGGGGACCGTCCGCTCGCTGCGGAAGGAGCGGCGGTCGCTCGAGAAGCCGTCCCTCCGCGACTTCCTCGCGACGGAGGAGGTCAAGGAGAAGCTGAAGTACGCGGACGGCTCCATGAACAAGATGAGCGGCTCGAAGTGGGGAAGCTACGGCGACAAGGACAGCCCCTGGAGTGAGTATCCCTCGGGCTTCAAGCGGGCGTCCGAGCTTCCCTCGCCCGTGGGCCAGACTCACTTCATGCAGCGCTTCGGCCAGTCCGAGCGACGGCTGATCAACAACGACAACCGACGGCCGAGCACGCTCCAGGTGCTGACGATGTTCAACGGACGGATCGTTGCCCAGCTCAGCAAGAAGCGCTCCGTCCTCATGAAGAACATCCGCTCCGCGGGCTCGCAGCGGTCCGTCATCGACACGATCTTCCTCACCATACTGAACCGGCATCCGACCGCCCGCGAGCGACGTCTGACGTCCAAGGCACTCCGTGCGGGCAAGCGTCCCCGGTACGACCGGGTGATCTGGGCGCTCGTGAACACGAGGGAGTTCTCCTTCGTCCGATAACCTTTGGAGGTTCCGATGCAGAGATCGCGTCCCGAGTCCGACGATGTGAGCCGGCGGCAGTTCGTCAGCGGCCTGGCCAAGACCTGTCTGGGCGTCGGCGCCACTTGGCCCGCCGCCACCGCCGACGCCAAGGCCGAGGAGTCGTCGCCGGGGAAGGCGAGCCGGGTGATCTACCTCTACATGGGCGGCGGGATGAGCCACGTCGACACGCTCGACCCCAAGCCCGGCACGGAGGTCCAGGGCGACACCGACGTGGTCTCCACCAACGTGTCCGGCGTCAAGCTCGGCGGGGCGTTCCAGAACCTCGCCAAGCAAATGGACAAGGCGACGATCATCAATTCCCTGCACACGACGACCGGCGCCCACAAGCAGGGTACCTACTACATGCACACCGGTTACAAGATGCGGGGAACCATTCGCCATCCCGGCCTGGGCTCGTGGCTGCTGAAGCTGAGCGACTGGGAGATGGAGACGCTTCCCGGCGCCGTCCAGATCGGCGGCGGCGCCAACGTCGGGGCCGGCTTCCTCAAGCATCGATACTCCCCCATCCCTATCGGGTCCGCGAGGCGTGGGCTCCCCAACAGCCAGCTTCGGTTCTCCAAGGAGGAGTTCTACAACCGGCTGGAGCTCGCCGACGCCTACGACAAGCCCTTCCGGAACAAGTACGATCAGAAGAGCGTGACGTCCTACACGGACCTCTACGCGGACGCGATCGACCTGATGAACAGCAAGGACCTCGAGGTCTTCAACATCTTCAAGGAGCCCGAGAAGACGCGGAAGGCCTACGGGACCAACCCGTTCGGGCAGGGGTGTCTGCTCGCCCGGCGCCTCGTCGAGCAGGACGTGCGATACGTCGAGGTGAACTACGGCGGGTGGGACACGCACTCCAACAACTTCACTCAGATCGAGCAGAAGGGCGCCGTCCTCGACCAGGCGCTCGCGACGCTGCTGTCCGATCTGGACTCGCGGGGCCTGCTCGACACGACGCTCGTCGTGCTCGCCACGGAGTTCGGGAGGACGCCGCGGATCAACGAGCGGGCCGGGCGGGACCACCACCCCGGCGCCTTCTCCACGCTGCTCGCGGGCGGCGGCGTTCGCGGCGGCGAGGTCTACGGCAAGTCCGACAAGAAGGCGATCGACGTCGAGAAGGACCCGGTGAGCGTGGAGGACTTCAACGCCACGCTCGGCTACGCGTTGGGCCTCCCCCACGAGAAGACGGTCCACTCGCCCTCGGGCCGCCCCTTCTCCGTCGGCCACGAAGGCAAGCCCGTGAAGGCGCTGTTCTAGCTGCGAAATCCATATGTCGAACAGAAAAGCCCGAGGCCGCGGCCTCGGGCTTTTTTCCTGAGGTTCCGTTGCGTGGGGCGCCCGTCCGTCGCTACCGATGGTGGCGGTAGATCTCCCCTTCCGCCATGTAGAGCACGTCCTCCGCGACGTTGGTGGTGTGGTCCGCGGTCCGCTCGAGCTGTCTCGCGATGTTCAGGAAGTGGATGAGCTGAGGCAGGTGGGTCGGGTCCTGCCGGATCGCCTCCTCCACCGCGTTGTACGTCTGGCGGTACATCTCGTCCACCTCGTCGTCCGTCTCCCGCACCCGCTGGGCCGCCTGTGTATCCACGTTGACCAGCGCGTCGAGGGAGCCGTTGAGCATCGCCCGGACCCGCTCCGTCATCTTGGGCAGGTCGTAGGGCACCGCCTCGAGCCGAGCTTCTCTGGCGAGAAACTCCGCCTGCTCCGCGATGTTCACCGCGAGGTCACCGATTCGCTCGAGCTCGTTGTTGATCTTGAGGACCGAGACGATGTAGCGAAGGTCGAACGCGACGGGCTGGTGCAGGGCGAGCGTGTGGAGGCACTCCTCCTCCACGTCGATCTCCATCTGGTCGATCTCCTGATCCTTGTTGATCACCTGCTGGGCGAGGTCGAGGTCCCGGTTGTGGACCGCCCGGATGGCGCTTTCCACCGCCTCTTCCACCTTCGCGCCGAGGGAGAGGATCTGCCGCTTGAGCTTGTCGATCTGGCGGTGCATGTGGATGGTCATGGTGGGCTCCCGTGGTCAGCCGAAGCGGCCGGAGATGTAGTCCTCGGTCTGCTGGTTTCTCGGGTTGGTGAACATCTGCTCGGTCCGGTCGAACTCGATGAGCCGGCCCTGGTAGAGGAACGCGGTCCCCTGGCTCACCCGCGCCGCCTGCTGCATGTTGTGGGTCACGATCACGATGGTGTAGCGCTGGCTGAGCTCCGCCATGAGATCCTCGATGCGTGCCGTGGAGACGGGGTCCAGCGCCGAGCAGGGCTCGTCCATCAGGATCACGCTCGGGCGCATCGCGATGGCTCGGGCGATGCACAGCCGCTGCTGCTGCCCGCCGGACAGCGCCAGCCCCGACTCGTTCAGCTTGTCCTTCACCTCGTCCCAGAGCGCCGCCCGCCGCAGCGAGTCCTCCACCAGCGCCTCGAGATCCCCCTGGTAGCCGTTGATCCTCGGTCCCCACGCCACGTTCTTGAAGATGGACTTCGGGAAGGGATTGGGGTTCTGGAAAACCATCCCGACGCGGCGGCGAACCTCCGCCGGGTCCACGCCCGGCGCGTAGAGGTCCTGGCCGTGGAGGCGGACCCGCCCCTCCGTCGAGGCATTCGGGACGAGGTCGTTCATCCGGTTGAACGCCCGGAGGAGCGTGCTCTTGCCGCAGCCGGACGGCCCGATGACGGCGCTGATCTGCATGGGGGCGATGCGGAGGGAGACGTCCTCCACCGCCGTGCTGTCCCCGTAGCGGATGGTCACCCGCTCCGTCTCCAGGACGGCCGGCTGCTCCGCCGCGGCCTCCTCGGCCACGGCGCCCGTGGGGCGTGTCTCGCCCGGTGGCGTGCTCGTGCTCACGGTCAGTGTCTCCTTTCAAAGCGGTGTCGGAGGTAGATCGCGACCGCGTTCATCGCGAGAAGCGCCGCGAGGAGGACGAGGATGCCCCCGGCCGCCACGTCGTGGAAGGCCCGCTGGGGGCGTGTCGTCCAGTCGAAGATCTGCAGCGGGAGGACTGTGAAGGAGTCCATGGGGCTCTGGGGAACGAAGGCCACGAAGGCCGGAATGCCGAGGACGAGGAGCGGGGCCGTCTCCCCGATCGCCCGGGACAGCGAGAGGATGACGCCCGTGCAGATACCCGGCGCCGCTTCGGGGAGGACGTGCGACCAGACCGTCTGCCAGCGGCTCGCCCCCAACGCGAAAGCGGCCTGCCGGACGGAGTTGGGAACTCCCCGGACCGCCTCGCGGGACGCGATGATGACGATGGGGAGGATGAGGAGGCTCATGGTGAGGGCGCCCGCGAGCACGCTGCGGCCGAGCATCAGCCAGCGAACGAACAAGGCCAGCCCGAGAATGCCGTAGACCACGGAAGGCACGCCCGCGAGGTTGGCGATGTTCACCTCGATGAAGGTATTGACCCGGTTCTCCCTCGCGAACTCCTCCAGATAGACCGCGGCACCGACGCCCACCGGCACGGAGAAGAGCGCCGTGAAGCCCAGCAGCCACGCGGACCCGGCCATCGCCGCCAGGATGCCCGCGTCCTCCGGCAGACGCGAGGGAAAGCTTGTGAGGAAGGCCCAATCCACTTGCGCGGCCCCCACCCAACCGACCAGGCCGAGGAGAACCGCGAGCCCCGCGACGCCCACCAACGCCACCACCAGGCAGAGGCCGCGGAAGAGGCCCGCCATGAGCCGGCGACGGCGGATGCGCGGCCGGAAGCTCTCCGGCCCGTCCACGTCGACGGGGAGATCGGCCACCCGCGTCATTCGGACACCTCCGAGAAGCGACGGAGAATCCGATGGGCGAGGACGTTCATGGAGAGCGTCATCAGGAAGAGAAGCGCCCCCACCGCGAAGATCGTCTCGTACGCGACCGTCCCGTGCGGGGTGTCCCCGAGGGAGACCTGGACGATGTACGAGGTCATCGTCTGGATGCTCTTCAGCGGGTCCGCCGTCATGGTGGGGCTCATCCCCGCCGCGATGGTGACCGCCATGGTCTCCCCGATCGCCCGGGAGATGGCGAGAAGAAAGGACGCGAGCACGCCCGAGAGCGCGCCCGGAACCACGATCCGCGTGGAGACCTCGAAGGGCGTGGCGCCCATCGCGTAGCCCGCGTGGCGGAGCGACCGGGGCACCGCGCCGAAGGCGTCGTCGCAGAGCGAGGCGACCATCGGGAGGATCATCACCCCCACCACGATCGACGCGCTCGCCGCGTTGAAGACCTGGGTCCGCGGGAAGATCGCCTGAAGGAGCGGCGTGATGAAGGTCAGCGCGAAGTAGCCGTAGACGACCGTGGGGATGCCGGCGAGCACCTCGAGGACGGGCTTGAGGACGCCGCGTGCCCGCCCCGACGCGTACTCGCTCAGGTAGATGGCGCTTCCCAGCCCCAGAGGAATGCCGACGAGAGCCGCCCCGCCCGTCACGAGCAGCGTGCCGCAGACCAGCGGGAGGACGCCATATCCCTCGCCCGACAGCGGGCGCCACTCCGTGCCGGTGAGGAATGCGACCACGGAAACATCCTCGAAGAACCCCCAGGTCTGGGTCAGGAGAATGCCCACGATGCCCGCGGTGGTCAGCACGGAGACCGTGGCGCAGAGGAACAGCGCCGACTGGATGAGCCGCTCTCGAACCTCGCGGCCGCGGCGCCGCCTCAGCATGGGGCTCGTCTCACTGGCCATCGTCCGATCCGTCGCTCGCGGACGCCTCGGTCCCCTTCGCGTTCTTCGACGCTCGCCGGAGGAGCTCCGTGATCGCGACGTCCGCCTCCGGCCCACCCTCGAACATCGAGCCGGTTCGCCGATTCCGAAACCGCTTCAACGCGAGCTGATAGGCCTCCTCCGGCAGCGGAACGTATCCCACGTCTCCGACCAGCTCGGAGGCGCGGCGGAGGTAGAACTCGACGAAGGCTTGGACGGCCTTTTTCTTCGCGGCCGCCTCGCGGACGTAGATGAACAGCGGTCGGCTGAGCGGCTTGTAGGCGCCCGTCCGGATGGTCTCCTTGGTCGGCGAGACGGGCCCGTCCCCGCTGTCGATGGGGACCAGCTTGAGCTTCTCCTTGTTCGCTTCGTAGTAGGCGTATCCGAAGTAACCCAGCGCGTGCGGCTCGCCGGCGACACCCTGGACGAGCACGTTGTCGTCCTCGCTCGCCTGGAAATCGGACCGGACGCCCGCCTCGCCGCAGATGACCTCGCGGAAGTAGTCGAACGTTCCGGAATCGCGACCGGGGCCGAACAGCTCGATGGGCTTGTCGGGCCACGCGGATCGGACGTCGGACCACTTCGCGACGTCGCTGTCCGCCTGCCAGATCCGCCCGAGCTCCTCCGTGGTGAGGTGATCCACCGCTTTGTTGTCGGGGTGGACCACCACCGCGATGCCGTCCAACGCCACCGGCAGCTCGATGAACCCGACGCCCCGCTTCTCGGCACGCTTCCGCTCGGCCACGGTGATCGGCCGGGACGCGTCGCAGACGTCGATCTCCCCGCTGAGGAACTTTTCCATCCCTCCGCCCGTCCCCGACTTGCCGACGGTCGCCCGAATGGTGGACTTCTCCGGATCGGCGCTTCGCTCCTGCCGGAACTCCTCCGCCACGGCCGCGGAGATGCGATACACCGTGCTCGAGCCGTCCACCGCCACCGAGGGAGACCGTCCGCACCCGCCGCTCCCAAGCGTCGCGGCGAGCGCCGCGACCGCGATCCAGCCACCCACGAAACGGCGAACCATGCCCATTCTGTTCCTTTCGAGCCGGTGTCCGGGAAGTCCGGGGTACACGGATAGCATACGAGACGCTCGTTAAGATGCGGTTAATCCGAGCTCCACGGCAAGGCATCTTCCGCGACCCGCCGAATGTCGCGCCGCATCCCGACGCCGACGTGGCCCCGGCCGGCGGCGCAGCGGAGAGCTCGCGGGGGCTCATCCTCCTTCGGAACGCTGCCTCAGCCGGAGGTCGCCCGCGGTTTGCGCCGTCAGGGCCGTTCCGTCGGGCAAAAGCCCTCGTGAGTCCAGCAAGTAGGCCTCGAGCGCCCAGTACTCCTCGTCGTCGAGCTCGCCGGGCATGGTCGGCGGCATCGCGATGCTGAGGTAGTCGTGGAGGACCTGGGCCGTGCCATAGGACACGAGAAGCTCCGGGGTCAGTGCCGGACCGGTGCCCGCGTCGATGCCGTGGCACCCGTAGCAGTATTTCTGGTAAAGTTTCTTGCCCCGTGCGATCTGCTCCGCGGGAGCGGGTGGGGCGTCGCCCCGCTCACCCTCCGACCGGCCGCAGCTCGCCGCCGCGAACGCCAGCGCCACGAGCACGACCGCCGACAGCCACGGCCGCCGCGAGGCGTCGCGGGGCCACGCGGCACCGCGGCCGTCGGGTTGGGCACGCTCACGACCACAGGCGAACGCGAAAACCAAGGACGCACCCGCTAGGCCACCTCGACCGGATGGGGAAGGATCATGTTGAGGAGGTAGCCCTTCTTGTTGAACGGCACGCTCTCCGGCTGGGTATTGCCCGCCTCGTCCGTGGCGCGGACCTCGAACGTGTGCGACCCCCTCTTCGCCTCCCACTGCAGCTCGAACCGCACCCACGCGTGCGGCAGGACGGGCTCGATCAGGCTCGCCTCCTGCCAGGCTCCGCCGTCGACCCGCCACTCGACCTTCGTGATCCGCCCGTGGCCGGAGTGGGCGATGCCCCGGAGGCGGTGGGTTCCCGGCTTCAGCTTCGCGTCCCACTCCAGCAGAAGCGTGCTCTTGACGCTCTGCTCGTAGACGGGCTTCCCCTCGGCCTGGCCGTAGTCCTCCGGCGGCCACGGGTCCCCGATCTTCACGTAGGAGCGGGTGTTGTTCTTCACCCAGATCTTCTCGGAGGAGACGACGATGCGGTCGAGCCACTTGACGGAGCTGCTGCCCACCCACCCGGGGACGAGGCCGCGAACGGGGAAGCCGTGGTCCGGCGGAAGCGTCTCGCCGTTCATGGCGTACGCGAGGAGCGTGTCGGCATCCATGGCCTTCTCGATCGGCATGGGACGCTGGAAGCCGCCGGCGTCCTTTCCGATGAGGTTCACGTCGACGGCGTTCGATTTGACCCCCGCCTGCTCAAGGGCGTGCTTCAGCGGCGTGCCCGTCCAGCTCGCGCAGCCGACCGCGCCGCGGCCCCACTGGCCTCCCGACGCCGCCTTGCCCTGGAGCTTCGCCGCGAAGCTCCGCCAGTTGCCGGCGCACTCGAGGTAAGCGATGAGGGAGCGGCTTGGGAGGCTCCGAATCTCGTCGTAGCTCAGCTCCACGGGCTTCTCCACGGCGTCGCCCTCGATCTTCAGGCGGTAGTCCTCCGCGCTGAGCCGCGGCGTCGGAAAGTGGTTTCGGACGAAGAACAGGTGGTTCGGCGTGAGGAAGCCGTCGAGCTGCTCGATACGCGTCTCGAGATTGGTCGGATGCTTGATGAAGGGGCTCGGATCCTTCACCCAGGGACGGTCCTCCTCGTCCGCCTTGGACTCGCTGGTCTTCTTCGCCTTCTCCTGCTCTTGCCGGCCGCACGCGGCGAGGACCGCGGTGGGGCCGCCGACCGCGAGGAGCTGGAAGAAGCGGCGGCGGGAAAGGCCCGTTCTCCGAAACCGCCCCCAGAGCTGCTCCAGTTCCGCCGAGCCGAGCGGCGGGTGAGACTGCCCCGAGCCGTAAAGACGGGTCACGCCCATGGGAAGCTCCCTTGACTGGTTCGCGGATGGGGCTCGGAACATATTGATGGTACCTCTTCCGCGACAAGCGGATCAACCGAGCCGGTCTTCACCCAGCGATTCCGCAGGACCGTGCGATTCCCCCGCTCCGGCCCGACGTGGGCCCAA
>CAZQQP010000099.1:0-12578 GCA_964595475.1 uncultured Planctomycetaceae bacterium
ATCTCCTTGCACGAGCCGCGGGAGGCGGGACCCCTCAGCTCTCCTTCCGCCGTTGCTCGTGAGCCCAGAGGAGGAGGTTGGCCATGATCCGCCGGGCGGACGCCGTGTCGTAGCCGAAGACACCCCACACCGACTCGCCGAGCATGCCGTGGGTGAGGTCCTCGCGGGAGAAGAGCACCCGCGGCCGCCCGTCGATGGCCACGGCCCGGAGCCGGGGATCGTGGAACTCGCCCATGCGGAAGACGACGGTGCGGCGGTAGTCCACGGACCTCACGTCGAAGCCGTCGAGGCCCTCGCCCGAGAGCAAGGGCGACGTCGGGAGGAGCGGACGCGCCTTCTCGTCGAGCACCTCCGTGAGCTGTCGCTCGGCGCTCTTTGCGAAGCCTCCCCGCCCGCCCGCCGTCTCGAACAAGACGGTGCCGCCGCGGTCGACGAAGGTTCTCACCGCGGCGATCTGCGCGTCGGTGAAGTCCACCGCGTCGGTGCCCGTGACGTGGACGAAGGGAAGCTCGGCGTCGGCGAGGGACGCGAGGTCGAGGGTCCGCACCTCCGTCTCCGCCCGCTCCTCGTTATGCAGAAAGCGCGAGACCATCTCCCACGCCAGCGGCTCGGGGTTCCAGTTGCCGTCGTAGCGGGCGCGGCCCACGCGAACGGTGGGACCGCCGCCCGAGCCGGACCGCTCGAGGACGGGCTCCGCCACGCGGGGAGAGGCCCCCGCCTTCTCGGTGGCGTAGTAGTAGAGGTTGGCCATGAGCTTCCAGTAGCGTGCCTTGTCCTCTCCCCGTCGGTCGAGGTGGAAGATGCGCGAGAGGTCTCTCGGAAAGTGGAACAAGAGGTGGCGCACGCCGTTGTGGACGGACCGGACGCGAAAGTCGTGGCCGTCGAGGTCGAACAGCAGATCGAAGATCGGGTCGTCGGGTGGGACGGGCGTGAGCGAGCGGCCGGGGTAGGCTTTTCCTACCACGCGCCGCACGCTCTCGTTGAAGGCGTCGGTGCCCCCCTCGGCCGTGGTGAGGAGGAGGCCGCCGAGCCTCGTGAACCGCTCGAGCCTTTGCACTCGGGCGTCCGATAGGTCGAGCGGGCGGTGGCTCGCGAGGTAGGCCATCGGCGCGGTGAGCCAGACCTTCGGATCGGCGTCGACGCTCACCACTTGCCAGTTCAGCTTCGTCTCCACCGTGTCCGACGCCCAGCGGGTGAGGTGGGCCACGTCCTGCGGGCGGTTGTTCCAGGCGTGGCCGGGAACCCGCAGCTTGTTGAGAAACACCGGCACGCGGCCGCGGACGAGGAACAGCAGCGCGAAGGCCTGACGAACCGGATGGCCCGCGAAGTTGCCACGGCCCACCCGGTCGAGGAGGAACCGGGCGCCGGAGGCGTACCAGTCCTTCTCGTTGAAGAACTTGCGGCCGCTGGCGAGGCCGATCCGCTCCACGCCGTAGAGGTAATAGAAGAGGTGACCGCGGTCGCCGGGGTTCTCGTCCGCCTCGAAGTGCTTGCCGAACCAGTCCATGGCGGCGCCGATCCGCTTCTCCAGCTTGGCCGACCCCCCGCCGGGTGCGGCGTACTCGTGGCCGTGGAGCTGGGCGCGGGTGATGAACAGACAGGCGAGGCCGGCGGCGGTCATGGAGCCCGTGGAGCTGTCGGTGGCGTTGTAGCCCCATCCCCCGTCGCCGTTCTGGACGGCGAGGAAGTGGCGCTCCACGCGTCGCCAGTAGCGGTCCGGAACGGGCAGCCCCCGCTTGGCGCCCTCCCAGACGCCGAGCACGCCGTACTGGGTCACGGAGTTGTCCACGCGGTCCTGTCGCGGGGGGGTGAAGTAGTCGTAGCTCCCGCCGACGGGCCCGGCGCCGATCGCGTCGACGAGCCACGCGACGTCGCGCTTGAGCAGGTGCTCGAAGCGGGGCGGCAGCGCCGCCCAGACGTGGGCGCGGAGGCTCCGGACGTACGTCCCCTTCGGCTGCATCTTCTTGAGGAAGGCGAGCGGCTTGCGAAGCCGGGGCGTCTGATAGCTCTCGCCCGCCTGCAGCAGCGCGTAGGTCGCCAGCGCCGTCGTGCCGCCCCACTGCACGCCGTACTGATGGGCGTTGGCACGCCGCTTGGGCGGGTCCCAGAGGCCCGGGGCGGACCGGCCGCGGCCCTGCTCCTCGTAGAGCTGCTCGACCAGGGCCTCGATCCCCTTCTGGATGCGGCGGTCCGACAGCTCGTCGGCCGCGACCGGGGCCGTGCCGAGCAGACACGCGAGCAGCGCGAGCGATGGCGAGAGACGAGGCGGCGTGGGGCCTCGCACGCTCACGGACGGACCACGTACATCCGCTTGGGCGTGGACAGCTGCGTCATCCACTTGCGGATACGCTCCGCGTCGATCGGACGGCGCGTGCGGTCCGCGGTGACGCCGGCGAGCGACTGGAGGAGGGGCTGACGCTTACGGTAGATCACCACGGGCGGGCGCTTCTCCTCGAAGTCCCCCTGCTTCCGGGCGATCCGGATCGCGTCGTCGAGGTAGCCGATGGAGTCGACGAGGCCCGCCTTCTTCGCCCGCTTCGCCGTGAACGTCTCGCCCGTGGCGAGCTCGAGCACCTCACTCCGGTCGAGGGAGCGTCCCTTGTTGACCACCTCGATGAACCGCTCCTCCGCGGCGTTGAGGATGTCCTTCATCTCCTGGCGGCTCTCCTTCTTCCAGCTCTTCAGCGGGGAGAGCAGGTCCTTCTTGGTCGCGTGCTCCGACGTGATGACCTCCGGCTGGATGCCGAGCTTCTTCTTCAGCAGCTTCTCGAAGGTGAGGGCCTGGGCGATCACCCCGATGGAACCGGTGACGCACGCGGGCTGGGCGACGATGTGGTCCGCCGCGGTGGAGACGTAGTAGCCGCCGCTCGCGGCCATCCCGCCGTAGCTCGCGACGAGCGGAATGTCCCGGCCCTCCTCCTTCAGCCGGTCCCGCATCCGCTGGAGCTGGTGCCAGATGCGGTCGGAGGCGGCCGCGGAGCCGCCGGGGGAGTTCACGCGGAGGACCAGCGCTCCCACCGCGTCGTTGTCGAGGAGGGCCTCCACCGCGTCGTGGGTGAACGCCGCCTTCTTCGCGTCGATGAACCCCTTCATCGGGAGGACCGCCACTTTCCGGTCTCCCTCCCCCTCCCGATACGTCTCCGTGGTGATCGGCCCGCTCGGCCCGGCCCAGAGAAAGGCGAAGTAGCCGGCGTAAGTGCCGACGGCGAAGAAGAGGATCGCCACGAGGAGGTACCGCGCAAAGCGGCCGAACGGACCCGGTCCGGACCGCGTCGGGGCGGGATGAGTGGGCTGCGTGTCGGTCATGGAAGACTCCCAGAATCGCGTGTGGCTCGGCGGGCGCTCACTCGCCGAGCTGGATGGAGGCGAGAGCGGTGGACGGGTCGGGCGAGGCCTCGAACAGCTTGGCGATGCCCGTCACGACCAGCGCTCCCCAGACGCTGTCCTGCAGGCAGCAGAGCCGAAGCCTCCGCCCGGCGCTCGTGACCTTCCGCCGCACCTGGAGGAGCTGGGCGATGTGGGCGGAGTTGATGGTGTCCACCCCTCCGAGGTTCAGGACGAGGTCCGTGTCCCCCGCGAGCTCGAGCTGGTCCAATAGCGCTTGCAGCTCCTCGGTGAGATTGGGGTCGGCGTGCATCTCCGCGACCCAGATGCCTTCGGACCACTGTTGGATCGTCATCGGCGTCCTCGAGGCGAAGGTCGGCGGAGGCCGGCCCCGGCGGCCGGCCGTGACGAGCCATTTATAACATAGACTCCGCACCCGGGTTCGCCCGGCCTCGCCGTCGCGGCGGGCGACCCGACGCGGCCGGCGTCTCACCCGCCCGAGGTCTGCTGCGAGATCTCCCCGTTGATGGACTCCACGCGGGCCGCCGCGACGAGCCGGTCGCCCGACCGGAGGTTCATCACCCGCACACCCTGCGTGCCGCGGGCGGTCTGGCGGATCTGCGAGACAGGTGTCCGCACGACCATGCCCCGCTCCGTGATCAGCATGACCTCGTCGTCGGGGTGGGCGCTCAACGCCGAGACCACGGGTCCGTTCCGCGGCGTGGTCCGGATGTCGATACGCCCCTTGCCGCCCCGCTTCTGCGGGTAGGAGCTTCCGTCCTCGGTTTGGACGAGGTAGTCCGGCAGGGGCGTGCGCTTGCCGTAGCCGTTCTCGCAGATGGTCAGCAGGTGGCGGCTGTCGTCGGCCCGGACCATCGCGACCACTGCGTCGTGGCCCTCGAGGGTGATGCCCTTAACCCCCGCGGCGGTGCGGCCCATCGCCCGGGCGTCCTGCTCGGCAAAGCGGATCGCGATGCCGTGGCGCGTGCAGCCGACGAGGTCGTCGCCGCCGTGGGTGAGGCGGACGTCGACCAGGCGGTCGCCCTCCTTCAGGTTCAACGCGATCAGCCCGCCGCGGTGGACGTTCTGATAGAGCTTGAGGCTCGTCCGCTTGACCAGACCCTGCTCCGTCGCGAACACGAGGAACTCGCCGAACTTCTCGAAGTCCTCGATGGGGAGGAGGGCCTGGACCGCCTCTCCCTCGCGAAGGTCGAGCAGGTTGACGATCGCCCGACCGCGGCTCGTCCGCGAGCCCTGGGGGATCTCGTAGACCTTGATGCGGAAGACCCGCCCCCGGTTGGTGAAGCACAGCAGATCGTCGTGGGTGGACGCGACGAAGACGCGCTGGGTCACGTCGTCCTCGCGGGTCTCCCCGCCGATGACGCCGCGGCCGCCGCGGCTCTGGGTGCGATACGTGTCGAGCGGCATGCGCTTGATGTAGCCGCTGTGGCTGAGGGTGACCACCACCTGCTCCACGGGCGTGAGGGCGGCGATGTCCAGATCCTCGACCTGTCCCTCGATGCGGGTCTTCCGCTCGTCCCCGTACTTCTGCTTCATCTCCGCCATGTCGTCCCGGACGATCTGGTCCACCCGCCGCTCGTCCGCGAGGATGGTCTCGTACTCGCGGATCTGCTCCACCAGCGACCCGTAGTCGCGCACCAGCTTCTCCACCTCCAGGTTCACGAGGCTGATGAGCTGCATGCGGCCGATCGCCTCGGCCTGAGCGCGGGACAGCGCCACGCTCCCGCCCGCCTGCTCGACCCGGTCCCAGAGGCGCTGGGGGATGTGGGGGGCGAACGGGTGGTCGGGCGGGATGCGGAAGGAGCGGTCCATCAGCTTGCCGATGGCCTCCTCGCGGCTGCTGGAGGAGCGGATCAGCCGGATCACCTCGTCGATGTCGCCGATGGCGTAGATGAGCCCCTCCTTCAGGTGGGCGTCCTGCTGGGCCCTCCGGAGGAGGTAGCGGGTGCGTCGGCGGATGACCTCGCGGCGGTGGTCGATGAAGTGCTGGAGCAGCTCCTTCAGCGGCAGCGTCCGCGGCTGGCGGTGGACCAGCGCGATGTTCATGATGCTGAAGGTCGCCTGGAGCGAGGTGTACTGCCAGAGCTGGTTCAGGACGACGTTGGGCTCCACGCCCTTCTTGCACTCCACCACGAGCCGCATGCCCCGGCGGCCGGAGTAGTCCTGGACGTCCGCGACGTCCGTGATCCGCTCCGCCTTCACCCCCTCGACGATCTGCTCGATGATGGTGCTCTTGAGGATGGAGTAGGGCACCTCGTCCACCACGATCAGTGCCTTGCCGCTGGACTGCTCCTCGAAGTGGACCTTGGCGCGGACCACGATGCGTCCGCGTCCCGTGGCGTAGCCCTCCGCGATCCCCGACTGGCCGCAGATGATGCCGCCCGTGGGAAAGTCGGGCCCCGGCACGATCTGCATGAGCCCCTCCATGGAGAGGTGGGGATCGTCGAGCAGCGCGACGATGGCGTCGGAGATCTCGTTCAGATTGTGGGGCGGGATGGACGTCGCCATCCCCACGGCGATGCCCACGGCACCGTTGACGAGCAGGTTGGGGAACTTGCTCGGGAGGACCGTCGGCTCCTTGCCGCTCTGGTCGTAGTTGTCCTGGAAGTCGACCGTGTCGAGCTTGATGTCCTCGAGCATGGACATCGCGGGAGGGGCCAACCGGGCCTCCGTGTACCGCATGGCGGCGGGTGGGTCCCCGTCGATGGACCCGAAGTTGCCCTGCGGGTCGATGAGGCGGTAACGCATCCGCCACCACTGGGCCATGGCCACGAGGGTGGGGTAGACCACGGACTCGCCGTGGGGGTGGTAGTTGCCCGATGTGTCCCCCGCGATCTTGGCGCACTTGCGGTGCGTGGACCGGGGGCCGAGGTTCAGGTCGTTCATCGCCACGAGGATGCGGCGCTGCGAGGGCTTGAGCCCGTCCCGGACGTCGGGCAGCGCCCGGTCCATCAGCGTGGACATGGCGTAGGTGAGGTAGGAGTCCTGGAGCTCCCGCTCGATGGCGGTCTCCATGACCCCTCCCGTCAGCCCGCCGGCCGACGGGCTGTCCGGCTGGTCGTTGGCGTCGTCCGTCATGCATGCATCCGGTTCAGGCGAAGACGCGATTCTACGGAGGGCGGGGCGGGGGAGCGAGGCGACCGGCGTGTGCTTCGTGCTGGGTGCGTGGCTCGCGTGCCACCGCACGCGGCTGGGGAAGCCGGGGTGGGTTGGTATACTAAGGCCGCGTTGCGACGCTCCGCGTCGCCGGGCAAGCCTGCTCAGCGCCGATGTCGTCCATCGTCCTCCGACAGCTCGAGACGTTCGGCCCCGACCGCTGCACGCGGCTGTCGGAGGACCAGGCCACGCGCTACACGAAGCGGCTCGTCCGCGACCACTACGAGAACTTCACGGTGGTCAGCGCGCTGCTTCCCCGTCGGCTCCGGTCGGACTTCGCCAACGTCTACGCCTTCTGCCGGTGGGCGGACGATCTCGGCGACGAGACCGGCGACCCGTCCCGCTCGCTGGAGCTGCTCGAGTGGTGGCGGCGGGAGCTGAGCGACTGCTTCGCGGGGCGGCCCCGCCATCCGGTCTTCGTCGCGCTGCTGCCGACCATCCGGCGCCACGCGATTCCCGCCCGCCCGTTCGAGAACCTCATCGATGCCTTCGTCCAGGATCAGCGGGTGAGCCGCTATCGCACGTGGGAGGAGCTCCTCGACTACTGCACCCGCAGCGCCGATCCGGTCGGCCGCCTCGTCCTCTACATGCTCGGCTATCGTGACGAGCGGCGGCAGACGCTCAGCGACCGCACGTGCACGGCGCTGCAGCTCGCCAACTTCTGGCAGGACGTCCGCCGGGACCTTCTGGAACGCGATCGGGTCTACATCCCGGCGGAGACGCTGGAGGAAGAGGGGCTGTCCCAAGAGACGCTCGCGGAGGGCATCCGCGGCGGACGGCCGCTGTCGGCCGAGGAGGACCGTGCGTACTGCCGCACGGTCCGGACGCTCGTCGACCGCACCTGGCCGATGTTCCGGGAGGGGCGGACGCTGTGCGGGGAGATCGCCCCCGCCTTCCGCGCGGACGTGGAGCTGTTCTCCCTCGGCGGCGAGTCCGTGCTCCGGCGGATCGAGCGGATCGGCTATCGGACTCACGAGCGGCGGCCCAAGCTGACCAAGCGGGCGAAGGCGGGTCTTTTCGCGAGGGCGGTCGCCGGATTGGTGAGGCGGGGACTGCGGACAGAGGGTTGGAGCCGGTGATGTCCGTGACGACCGAGCCGTCCCGGAGTGAGCCGCTGTCGGCGTCCCACGCCCTCTGCCGCGAGGTGAGCAAGCGCCGGGCGCGGAACTTCTATTACGGCATGAAGCTGGTCCCGGAGCCGAAGCGCTCCGCCATGTACGCCGTCTACGGTTGGATGCGGCAGGCGGACGACCTGACGGACGAGGCCGGCAGCGCCGCGGAGAAGGCGGAGCGGATCGAGCGCTTCCGCGAGCAGACCCGTCGGGCGATCGCGGACGACCCGGACGCGGTCGGAGGCATGCCCGAGGGGCGGCTCTGGCCGGCGGTGCGGGAGACGGTCCGGCAATACTCCCTTCCGTCGAAGCACCTCGACGAGATGCTCGACGGCCAGCGGCTCGACCTCGAGAAGCACCGCTATCGCACCTTCGAGGAGCTCGCCGACTACTGCTACAAGGTCGCTTCCGTGGTCGGCCTGAGCTGCATCGAGATCTGGGGCTACGAGGGTGGGGACGAGACCCGTCGGCTGTCGGCGTCGCGGGGCATCGCCTTCCAGCTGACCAACATCCTCCGGGACGTTCGCGAGGACGCCGAGCGGGGACGGGTGTACCTCCCCGAGGAGGACTTCGACGGCGTGCCGATCGAGCCGGCGGCGCTGCTCGGCGCCCCGCCGGCGTCCGTGCTCCGCGGCATCCGACGGGTGGCGGAGCGGGCGGCGGACTTCTTCGAGCGCTCGGAGCCGCTCGTCTCGCGGGTCGACCGCGACGGACGGGCGTGTCTCTGGGCGATGTCCACCACGTATCGGGCGCTGCTCCGCAAGATCGAGCGGAACCCACGGGTGGTCTTCGACCGGCGGGTCCGGCTGGGCTCGGCGCGGAAGTCGTGGATCGCGCTGCGTGCTTCCTTGAAGCGGTCGGGGTCGTGATCGGCGGCGGGCTCGCCGGGATGGCGGCGGCGGTCCGGCTCGCGGAGGCCGGGTGGGCCGTGACGCTGTTGGAGACGCGGAAGCGGCTCGGCGGGCGGGCGAGCAGCTTCTTCGACCGCGAGGCGGGCCAATGGGTGGACAACTGTCAGCACGTCCTCCTCGGCTGCTGCACCAACCTCGTGGACCTCTACCGACGCCTCGGCGTTCTGGAGATGATCCGCTGGGACCGTCGGCTGGTCTTCGCGGACAAGCGGGGCCACCGCGACGTGCTGGAGCGGGACGAGCTTCCCGCGCCGGCTCACCTCACCCGGTCCGTCCTCGGCTTTCGCACGCTGAGCCTCGCGGAGAAGGCGGCGATCGGCCGGGCCATGGTCCGCATCCTCCGGCTCGGGGAGACCGGGCGCCAGCGGCTGGCGGGGACGACCTTCCTCGACTGGCTCCGCGAGCAGCGCCAGCCGGCGGGGGCCGTCCGCAAGTTCTGGGAGGTCTTCATCGTCAGCGCCCTCAACGAGAAGCCGGAGCGGGCCTCCGCCGCCTACGCCGTCCAGGTCTTCCAACAGGGTCTGCTCGCCCACCGCGAGGCGTACCTCCTCGGTACGCCGCGGGTGCCCCTGCTCGACCTGTACGGACCCGCGACCGAGGCGCTGCGGGCCGCGGGCGGCGAGGTGAGGCTCGGCACGTCCGTGGACGAGCTGCTCTACGACGGAACGCGGGTGACGGGCGCTCGCACCGCATCGGGGGAGACCCTCTCCGCGGACGCGGTGGTCAGCGCCCTCCCCTACGACCGGCTCGACCGCGTGGTCGGCGATCCCATGCGGGAGGCGGACCCGCGGCTGGCGGGCGCCCGCCATCTCTCCCCGAGCCCGATCCTCGGGATCCACCTCTGGGTGAACCCGCCCGTGATGGAGCTACCCCACCTCATCCTCGTCGACTCGCCGCTTCAGTGGGTCTTCAACAAGGGGCTCGCCTCCGACGGGACGCAGCACGTCCACGGCGTCATCTCCGCGGCGGAGGAGTGGGTGGGGGAGCCAGCCTCGCGCATCCTCGAGATGGCGGTGCGGGAGCTCGCGGACTACCTGCCGCGGGCGAAGGGGTGTCGCGTGGTCCGCGGCCGGGCGATCAAGGAGAAGCGGGCGACCTTCTCCGTCGAGCCCGAGGCGGACCGCTGGCGGCCGGCCACCACGGGACCCCTCGCCAACCTCTACCTCGCGGGCGACTGGTGCCGCACCGGCTGGCCCGCGACGATGGAGGGCGCCGTCCGCAGCGGCTACTTCGCCGCGTCCGCGCTGCGGGGCACGCCCGTGGTCCAGGAGGACTTGGCGCCCTCCGAGATCTACGCGATGCTAGAGAAGCGATGAGCCGACGCTAGCCCGGAAAGGCGGGGACATGGCACAGAAGCATCTGTCGGTGCAATACGACGGGGAGATCGCGATCGTCCGCTTTCGTCATCACAAGATCCTCGACGAGCCGACGATCAACGAGATCACGGAGGAGCTCAGCGAGCTCGTCCACCGCACCCACTCGCCGAAGCTGCTGATCAGCTTCGAGGGCGTGGACCACATCACCTCGGGCATGCTCGGCACGCTCGTCCGGATCAACGGCCACATCCGCCAGCGGGACGGCCAGCTCCGGCTCGTGGACATCAGCGAGAGCATCTACGAGATCTTCCGGATCACGCAGCTCGAGCGGGTGTTCCAGATCCACCGCAGCGTCGACGAGGCCAAGGAGACCTTCTCGGGTCCCTGAGGCCTCGACACCTTGCCAAGCGTCGGATCCGAGGAGAAGCCGTCGCGTCACTGCTTGTCCGCCGTCGGCGCCGGCCAGTCGTCCGTGCGGAACGCGGATGCGGGAAGCCCCTCGCTGTTGACGAGGTTGGGCGAGGCGACGTCCTCCCACGCGAACCGCACCGCGACGGGGTGGGGGACGGCGTCGGCCGAGACGACCACCGTATCGCCCTCGATGCGGGCCGTCGCCGCGTGGAACGACCGGTCCCGCCCCGCGATGCGGAAGTGCGTGGGCGGCTCGCCGTCGCGGGTCTTCAGACCGTCGGCGGTGTGGTCGAAGCGGACAATCGCCTTGTTTCCTTCCACCGTCAGGCTCCGGAACAGCGGGCCGGAGGGGACGATGTCGCGGCCGTAATCCCGGGCGAGCGCCCAGCGGGCGAGCCGCTCGCCCACGGGACGCTTTCGCTTCGGGTGGATGTTCTCCGGGTTGCCGTGGTCGTTGATCACGGCCACGCCGGTGTTGGGGACCATGCGGTGGGTCAGCGCCTGCGACTCCCACAGGATGGGCAGCGAGCCGCGGTCGCCGTAGTCGAACGGCGCAATCTGGACGAAGTAGAACGGGAAGTCGCCCTGGCCCCAGAGGTCCCGCCAGTTGCGGATCATGGTGGGAAGCAGCGAGCGATACTGATACGCCCGGCCCACGTTGGCCTCGCCCTGGTACCAGACGGCGCCGCGGAAAGCGAACGGCATGAGCGGCCGGAGCATGGCGTTGTGGAGCCGAGCCGGGGTGCGGTTGGGCGAGCCGATCTTGCCGGCGCGGGCGGCGATCGGCTTGAGGAGCGGCTTGGATCTCAGCGCCTCCATCGACGTCCACGCCTCCGCGGCGCTGCCGCCCCACGCCGACTGGATGAGGCCGATCGGCACGTCGAGGGCCTTCCGAAGCCGACGGCCGAAGAAGTAGCCCACCGCCGTGAAGCCCTTGGCCGTCTCGGGCCGGCAGACCCGCCACTGCACGTCCTTCTGGAGATCGCGTTGGACCTCCTCGGCGGCGAGGCGGGGGATCTCGTACAGACGCATCTTGGGATGGTCCGCGGCGGACACGGCTTCGCTCGCGGAGGCCGCCGAGCGCAGGGCGAACTCCATGTTGGACTGGCCGGAGCAGAGCCAGACCTCGCCGACGAGGACGTCCTCCACCGACACGCTCCCGTCGCCGCTGGAGACCGTGAGGGTGTGGGGCCCGCCGGCGCCCATGGGCGGCAGGTCCGCCCGCCAGCGACCGTCGTCGGCGGCGGTCGCCTTCGCTTTCTCGCCGGCGAGAGTGACCGTCACTTCCGTGCCGGCCTTCGCCCATCCCCAAACGGGAACCGGCCGCTGGCGCTGGAGGACCATGTGGTCGGTAAACAGCGCCGGCAGCTCCAGCTCGGCTTGGGCCGGGCCGGCCAGACACGTCAGGAAGAGGATGCAGGCGGGGATCGCGCGCTTGGCCATCGTCGGGCTCCGTCAGCGGTTGGCTCGGTCCCTCCTCGGGTGAAAGCTACGATCCTAAGGAACCGCACCGGCGACGCAAGCCCTTCGGTCGACGGGACGCCTCCGCCATGACGCTCGCGCAGCTCCTGAAGAAAAAGCGAGTCCACCACGCGTTCAAACGCGCGGTCCAAAAGCCCGACGGCTTTCAGTTCGAGGGCCCGTTGAAGGCGCCGCCGTCGCGGGAGAGCGGCGGCCCCGTGGGCACGGCGATGAACTACCTGGTTCGGCTCTGGGTGGAAGGGAACCGCCCGGTGGTCTCCGCCGGACCCTGGGCGACCGACACCTTCGGCACGTTCAGCGGCGGCGGCCTCGCGGAGAGCCTGTCGTTCGCGGAGCAGGAGGCGGAGGTCCTCGACGAGGCGAGGGCGGCGCGGGCGAAGTATCTCGCCGACGGCGACCTCGACGACGGGCTGCTGCGATCCACGCTGAAGCTCGCACGGGTGGACGCCTGCTACCGGGCGGACAAGGCCACGGAGGATCTCCACACCGTCGACGAGGAGGACGTCCGCGATCTTCGCGAGCTGATGGCTCTCGTCGGCGGCGATCCGTCGGTCTTCCGGCCGGCCTCCCGCTGTCTCGTCAACGCGAGCTTCGGGGCGGCGACGAGGAAGATGGCCGACGCCCGGGCGGACCTTGTCGTGGATCAAACGCTCGTCGCGATCAAGACGAGCACGAAGCCCGGCGTGGAGCGGCGACGCCTCCATACGCTGGTGGCGTGCGCGCTGCTCGGCGACCTCTACGGCATCGACGGGACGGAGAGCGGCGGGGTCCAGCGCGTGGCCATCTACAACACGCGCTACGGCGTGGCGATCGAGGCGTCCCTCGACGAGCTGTCGCCGCCGTCC